>DASXNO010000173.1:0-4362 GCA_036495025.1 Actinomycetota bacterium
AGCGTGAAGCCCTTCACGAAGATGCGCGTGGCCCGGCGCACGTCCGCGGTGATGCTCGGCAGCGAGAGGCACCCCTCGCGGCCGATCTCGGAGCCCTCGCCGGTCACCAGCTCCGGGTTCACGATCACCATGGGCCCGTGGCAGACCGTCGCCTTGGGATGGTCGGTGACGTCCACGGCGATCAGCCGCAGCGGCACGCCGATCTGGGGGGCCGACAGGCCCACCGTGCGCGGGTAGTGGCGCATCGTCTCGAGCAGGTCGACGGCGAAAGCCCGGATCTCGTCGTCGATGAATTCGCAGGCGGCCGCCACCGACTTGAGCATCGGATGCGGATAGAGGAGGACCGGCCGGACCGGCATGACCTGCGGCGCCTCGGCCTACAGCTCGGCCGCGTCGGCGGAGCGGAAGGTCAGGCTGACGCCCAGCTCGCGTGACACGGCCTGGAGGCGCGAGGCCACGTCCTCCGGCGGCAGGGCGGGTGGGAGCCGTACGTCGAGGATCATGGCGTAGAGGTCCTCGCCGGCCAGATGGCTGCGCAGGTCGGTGATGTTGACGTCCAGGTCTGCCAGGGCACTCGAGACGGTGTGCACGATCCCGGGGCGGTCCTTGCCGTAGACGGAGACGACGAAGGGCACGTCGCCCTCGGGAGCGGGGACCTCCTCGAACTGCCGCGTCGTGACGACCAGGTCGAAGCGCCGGGCCGGTTCCTGCAGGGCGGCGTTGAGCCGGTCGGCACCCACCTCCTGCGGGGCCTCGACCAGGAGGATCATGGCGAACTCGTTGCGCAGCCGGCCCATCGAGCAGTCGGCCAGGTTGCAGCCGAGGGTCAGAAGCACCTCCGTGAACCCGGCAACGATGCCGGGCCGGTCCTGGCCGATGGCCGTGATGGCGAACTCACCCATCGTCGCTCCTCCCCGTTCGCAGCGCCCCAACCTGTCCGACCGGGCCGGGAGCGGCACCAAGAGATTGACGTCCGCTCCGCCGGTCCTCTGCTTATACTCGCCCCAGTGACCCGTTCGACGCCGGCCTAACCCTTTCGGGCAGCTCCCCTTCCCTCCCACGACCCTGCCGAGGACCCAACCTTGCCGACGAATCGCACCGGGGACGACGACACCGCCGGCGCCGCCCTGGTCCGCTCGGTCGAGGTCCGCCGTTCGGCCCGGCGGCAGCGTACCGTGGCGGCCCGGCTGGAGGGCGGCAACCTCATCGTCTTCCTTCCCGCCCGCATGTCCCAGGCCGACGAGGCTGTCTGGGTGGAGCGGATGCGCCGGCGTCTGGAGTCACGGGAGCGCCGCCGCCACCAGAACTCCTCCGGCGAGCTGGAGCGGCGGGCCCAGGAGATGAACCGGCGGTACTTCGGCGGCAAGCTCCGGTGGTCGTCGCTCACCTACGTCGGGAACCAGAACAGCCGCTACGGGTCGTGCACGGTGGGCACGGGCGCCATCCGGCTCTCGGACTCGCTGCTCGACATGCCGGGCTGGGTGCGGGACTACGTGCTCGTCCACGAACTGGCCCACCTGGTCGTGCCCAACCACTCTCCGAAGTTCTGGGCACTCGTCGCCCGGTACCCCCTGACCGAGCGGGCCCGCGGCTACCTGATCGCCAGGGGCGTCGAGACCGAAGAGGGTGGCCCGTAAGCTTCTGTGTATGAATAGGGGCGATAATGACCCCCTGGCATACAAAGAAGATCTTCTTTGACCCGGGCCGGAGTCCTACGGTGGGCAGCCTGCCCGGAAGACGACGGAAGGTGCCTGCGGGGGGCGCTCGCCCGGACGGCGGGTCCTGACGAAGGTGAGCCTCGTGAAGCCCAGCTTCTCGAGGATGCCGACTGCCGCAGCTGCCCGGACGCCGTAGCCGGCCAGGATCCCGAGGTCCCACCCTCGGCCCAGCTCGCTGGCCTTGTCCCAGAGTCGCTCGACCGGGATGCTTGCGCCGACGCCGTACCCGGGTGGGAGCACGGTGCCCGGATCCGAGACGTTGATCAGGGCGAGGACATCGCGGACGTCGGCGAGTTGGATGACCGGCGTCGTCACGAGCGGATCCGCCCAGACCCTGACGCCACCCGCAAGGGCGCCGACGACCTCGAAGCCCTTGCCCCGGAAGGAGTCGGCAGCCCGCTCGAGCGGGGAGACGCCGTCGTCGAGCAGCACAAGGCGAGCGTCGAGCGGGAGGAGGTCCCTCGCCCGGCCACCCAGGCCGGGACCTGGCTCGAAGAGCAGGGGGATGCTGCCGTGGATGTGGCCAGCCAGGTAGTCGGCGACCAGTCGGAGGTCGATCGCCAGGGCGTCCCCGGCGAGAAGCTCGCGGGCGCGAGCGGCGGTCAGGTTGCGCAGGGTCGGCGCGGAGCTTGGCGACGGCAAGGAAACTGCTGACATTGGGGGTACGCTAGCAGTTGTGATGGCTCTCCTCGTGCTGCTGTTGGTGGTTATCCCCGTAGCAGAGTTCAGCGCGCTGGTCTGGGTCGCCCAGCAGATCGGTATCCTCCCCATGCTGGTGCTGCTCTTCGCCGTCAGCATCTTCGGGGCGGCGCTCGCCAAGCGGGTGGGCATCGAGGTGTGGCGTCGCTTCCGGGCCACGCTTGCCGCCGGGGACATCCCTTCCGGTGAGGTCCTGGACGGGGCGCTCGTGCTCATCGCTGCGGCGATCCTCCTGGTGCCGGGCTTCATCACCGACGCCATCGGCCTCCTGCTGCTTGTTCCGTTCGTCCGTTCGATGGTGAAATGGGCTTTCTGGCGGCGGATGCGCACGCGGCTGATCGCCGTGAGCGAACAGATGGAAAGCCGGCGGGAGCCACCGATCAAGGTGCAGGCCATCCGCATGGTGGACCGCGGGGAGCCCGGGACCGGATCGCCGTAACAAGCTTTTGAGGGGCTACCCCGGCTGGGGGGCTAGCACTTCATGGAAGAAAGTGCTAAGTTTCTTGTTTGTTGAGCGACATCCGCACCCCTTGGGTTCAGTCAATGTCGCCGCACCGCAGTGGTGGCCGCCCAAGGGTAGAAAGGGGTTTCATCTCATGAGGCAGCTCTATATCCAGGAACCCTGGGCAAACCTTGGCTACGAGTCACAGGCCCAGATCCTCAACGACCTGACGATCCGCATTCAGGTCCTCGAGAACCGCATCCGCCAGCTCGAAGAGACGGTATCGGATCGCATCGTCGACACTGAGCCTGTAGGCGTCGGGAGCTAGTCCACCGGCCAGCTCGCAGCGCCAATTGATCCGCAGAGCCCGCGCCACGTGCGCGGGCTCGCCGCGTCGGGGACCGCAGCGTCATCCTCGCCGCTCCGGGTAGGGCGCTCTGGCCCAGTCCTCCGGGGACCGCCGGAAGGACGTCATGCTCCGGCGCAGGGCGTCCGGCCACGTGTCGTGATGGGCGAGGCCAAGGCGCTCGCAGAGGGCCCGCGCCTCCTCGAGGGAGCCCACAACCTCTCGGAGCCACTCGCCCGAGGGCGCCACAAGGACGATCTGGGCGCTGTGGGCGCCGATGCGCTGGGTGACGGCCTCGGTCCCGGGCCTCGACTGCGCAAAGACCGCCGCCTCGTGCCCGGGGTCCGGCACCGGCGGCTATCCCCGCTTCCGGGCGATGCCGTAGAAGCCGAAACCGGCCCGCTTGCCCCGGGCGTGGGAGGCTCCGGAGCGCTCGAGGCGCTTGGCGATCGGTGACCAGACCAATTCGACCCAGGGTCCCCCGAACGAGTAGACGAGCAACGCTTTCCCCCGGGGGCGGAGGAGCCGAAGCATCTCGTCGCAGAACGGCGGGGCGTTCTGTGCCACGACAAGGTCGAAGCTGGCGTCCTCGAAGCCAAGCCTGGCGGCATCCCCCACCGCGAACTGGATGTCGAGGTCCTCGGCGTGGGCGTTGTGCCGGGCGATGGCGACCATGTCCGGCGAAGCGTCGACCCCGATGACCTCGGCCCGCGGGTACTGGCGTTTCAGCCGCCTGGCCGCATAGCCGGTGCCCGTTGCCACGTCCAGGATGCGGGTGGGCACCCCCCGCAGATCGAGCAGCGCCTGCTCCAGGGCCTCGCCGTAGCCCTCCACCTCCGTCAGTTCGTCGTAGAGCGGCGACACCGCGGAGAAGATCCGGGAGGAGAGCTGGGTGGTCCAGCTGAGGCGCTCCGGTGCCGTGGCGAAGGCCCAGAGGGCCGGGCTGAGGGCGACCGGGGCGTAGGACAGCAGCAAGCCCCGCAGTATCGAGGGGTTGGGGAGGCACGGGCTGGGGGCAAGATCCGAGCCAGAATAAGGGCTGGAATCGACACCTGAATTGTGACCAGAATTGGAGCGGGCGGCAGCGCTCAGGCCCTCACGATGAAGGCGCAGCGGGTCCGGCGGCCGGGATGCCATGGGGTGAGCTTACCGCCGGC
>DASXNO010000174.1:0-16910 GCA_036495025.1 Actinomycetota bacterium
AGATGTACGGGGGCCGGGATGCGGAGATCGCCAAGCGCCTAGAGGAGTTGGCGGACGATCCGGACTCGCAGCGGCGCTTGCGAGGTCTGGAGTGAAGGGAACCCAAAACGTTTGGGGGCTATGTTTTGCGCCCTTTTTGCGCCCCTGGGCCTTCGGGACGCCATCCGCAGGGCAGCGGAGATGGGAGAAAACCGGCCCTTACCTGGGCAAACGATTCGTGGGGCTACCTGGAATCGAACCAGGGACCTCTGCTTTATCAGAGCAGCGCTCTAACCGGCTGAGCTATAGCCCCGCGGCGACCAGACGGCGGTCCGGCGGGAAAGGAGATTGTAGCCGACGGCCCCTCACTCCTTCAGGGTGATGTCGATGCCGCCGGCGGCATCGGCGACGAGGTTGAAGAGGAAGGCGGCGAGGACCGAGATGGCGGTCCAGGCGACGGCTCCCGCCAGGGTCAGGACTGCCAGGATCTCGAAGACCGTGCGGGCACGGAGGCGGAAACGGGGGAAGCCGGCGTTGTTGATGGTCGTCTGGAGGCCGGTCACGAACCCAGTTCTTACCAGGATGAAGTAGAGGACGCCGCCCGCCAGCAGGAGGACCAGGCCGGCCGTGATCGAGAAGAGCACCGAGAATTTGAGGACGCTGCGGGTCTCGACACGCAGCAACGTGCGGCGGACCGCCAGGGGGTCGGCGGTCACTTCCACTTCCTGGGTGGTCTCGGTCGCCATCCGGTCATCGTAGCGCCGGGCAGTCGCCAGGCAAAAGAGCAAAAAATCCCGGTCCTCAGCCTTTTACTACCCCCACCGGACGAAGCCGAGCGACTACCCGAGACATGCCGACGCGCTGGCAGACTCTGACAACCTCCGAAGCATCCTTGTAGGCGTAGGGCGCCTCCTCGGCGAGCAGCTTCATCTGCTGGGCCCGCACGAGGATCCCCTGACTGGCGAGCTGGCGCTGGAGCTCCTGCCCGCCCATCTGCTCGGCCGCCTTCTTGCGGCTCATCAGCCTCCCGGCACCGTGGCAGGTCGACGAGAAGGAGATCTCCCGGCTCTCCGCACAGCCCGCCAGCACGAACGAGGCGCTGCCCATCGAGCCCGGGATGATGACGGGTTGGCCGACCGGGGCATAGCGGGCGGGGAGCTCGGGGTTGCCGGGGCCGAAGGCCCGGGTGGCGCCCTTGCGGTGGACGCACAGGAGCCGCTCCCGGCCTCCCACCAAGAACTGCTCCAGCTTGGCGATGTTGTGCGACACGTCGTAGACGAGCTCCAGGCCGAGGACTCCGGGAGCCGATGCCTGCCCGAGCACCGAAGCGAACGCCGCGCGGACCCCGTCGGCCAGCACCTGGCGGTTGGCCCGGGCATAGTTGGCGGCGGCGGCCATGGCCCCCAGGTACCGCTGGGCCTCGGGGCTGCGCACCGGGGCGCAGGCGAGCTGGCGGTCGGGGAGGACGAGCCCGAGCCGGCGGGCAGCCCGGTCGAGGACCGCCACCTCGTCAGTGCACGTCTGGTGGCCGATGCCCCGGCTGCCGGTGTGGATCATCACGCACACCTGGCCGGCGAACAGCTCCATCGCCTCCGCAGCGTCCGCAGCGAAGACCTCGTCGACCACCTGGACCTCGATGAAGTGGTTGCCGGCCCCCAGGCTGCCGAGCTGGTGGGCTCCCCTCGACTTGGCCTTGTCCGAGACGGCGGCCGGGTCGGCGCCGAGCAGGGCGCCACCGTCCTCGCAGCACTCGAGGTCCCGCTCGTTGCCGAGGCCCTGCTCGACCACCCACCGGGCACCGTCGGTGAGCACCCGGTCGACCTCCGAGACCGACAGCGGCCGCAGGCCCTTCCCGCCGACGCCCCGGGGCACGGCCCGGGCCAGGGCGTCGACCAGCAACCGCAGGGAGGCCGAGATGTCCTCCCACGAAAGCGAGGACCGCAGGAGCCGCACCCCGCAGCCGATGTCGAAGCCGACGCCGCCGGGTGAGACCACCCCATCCGCCTCGACGTCGGTGGCGGCGACGCCACCGATCGGGAAGCCGTAGCCCCAGTGGATGTCCGGCATCGCCATCGAGGCGCCGACGATGCCCGGGAGATGGGCGACGTTGGCGACCTGGTCGAGGGCTCGGTCCTCGCGAGCCTTCACGATCAGCTTCTCGGAGGCAAAGATCAGCCCGTCGACGAGCATCCCGCCGGAGCGGGGGATCCTCCAGCGGTCCTCGCCGTCCTCAACCAGTTCCATCAGCTAGACCTTCACACAGGGGAGCACCGGAGCACCGGAGCACCTCACACGTCGAGGTACACCGTTGCCTCATACCCGTCACCGGGGCGATGCACCACCTCGAGCCCGTGCATCGTGACGGCCTTCAGCTGCGGCCCCACCTGCTGGAACCAGTCACCAATCGGGGCTCCGATCGCGACGCCGCGGACCGAGAGATCGGCGCCGACGGGGTCGACCCACACATCGGACAGGGCGAAGCCCTCCGCGTCGTGCAGCCAGAGGAGCTCGGACAGCCACGCGTAGAGGGTTCCCTCGAGGTCGTCGCCCTGCACGGCCACCGACGGCGACTCCTGCTGCGGCACGGCATCGACGTCGTATTCGAGGCCGAACATCGCCCGTGCCGCGGTCTCGAAGAGGTCGGCGAGATCGGTGCCCCAGGCCCGGAACCCCACATCGGCGGTGTGGGGCAGAACTTCGAAGCCGCCCGAGTCCCTACTCCTCGGTGACGGGCGCCAGGGCGACGACCTTCACTCCTGGGTCGAGCCCCATGACCCGGACCCCGGTGGTCACCCGTCCCTGCTTCGAGATGCTCCTGGCCTCCATCCGGATGACCTGGCCGTCGCTGGCGATGAGGAACACCTCGTTGCCCGGCCGCACGACGTAGGCGCCGGCGACGAAGCCCCGCCTGCCCGGAAGCTTGGCGGCAATCACGCCCTTGCCGCCGCGGTGCTGGGGGGTGTAGTGCCGGAGGTCGGTCCGCTTGCCGTAGCCGCCGTCGGTGACGATGAGCAGCTCGCCGTTCTGGTCGACGACGTCGAAGGCGACCACCTCGTCGTCGGGATCCACATTCATTGCGATGACCCCGCCGGCGGTGCGGCCCATCGGCCGGACGTCGCCCTCGGGGAAGCGGATCGCCATCGCCTTGCGGGTGACCATGATGAGCTCGTCGGTGCCGGCCGTCGCCTTCACGGAGACGACCTCGTCGTCCTCCCGCAGGTTGAGGGCGATGACGCCGTCCCGCCGGGAGGTGTTGTAGGCGGTGAACTCCGTCTTCTTGATGATGCCCTTCCTCGTGGCGATCACGAGGTACTTGTGGGTGGCGAAGTCCTTGGTGTCGAGGATGGCGGCCACCGACTCCTCCGGGCCGAAGGGCAGGATGTTGCGGATCGAGACGCCCCGGGCGATGCGCTCCTTCTCCGGGATCTCGTGGGCCTTGATCCGGTAGACCCTGCCGCGGTTGGAGAACACGAGCACGAAGGCGTGGTTGGTGGTGGTCAGCACCTGGGCGACGATGTCGCCCTCCTTGGGCTTCGCCCCGATGACGCCCTTGCCGCCACGGCCCTGGGTCTTGTAGATCGCCGACTTCGTCCGCTTGACGTAGCCCGATCGCGTGATGGTGACCACGACATCCTCGTCGGGGATCAGGTCCTCGTCGTCGATGTCGCCGCCGTCGGGGGTGATCTCGGTGCGCCGGGCGTCGGCGAACTTGGCCCTGATCTCGAGCATCTCCTCCTTGATCAGCCGCCGCAGCTTCGCCGGCGACTCCAGGATGGAGCGAAGCTCGGCGATCGTGGCCGCCAGCTCCGCGGCCTCCTCTCGCAGCTTCTGGCTCTCGAGCGCGGCGAGGCGGCGCAGCATCATGTCCAGGATCGCGGTCGCCTGGATCTCCGAGAGACCGAAGCGGCTCATCAGCTCTCCCCGGGCCTCCTCGGCGGACGCCGCCGCCCTGATCAGGGCGATGACCTCGTCGAGATGGTCGAGGGCGACCAGGAGGCCCTCGAGGATGTGCATGCGCTCCTCGGCCTTGCGCAGCCGGAAGCGGGTCCGGCGGGTCATGACGGTGACCTGATGGGCGACGTAGGCCCGCAGGATGTCGGCGAGCGGGAGCGTCCTCGGCACGCCGTCGACGAGCGCCAGCATGTTCATGCCGAACGAGTCCTGGAGCTGCGTGTACTTGTAGAGGTTGTTCAGCACCACCTGGGGCATCGCATCCCGCTTCAGCTCGATGACGATGCGCAGGCCCTTGCGGCTCGACTCGTTGCGGCCGCCGCTGACCCCCACGATGCGCTTGGCGTCGACCAGCTCCTTGACCTTCTCGAGGAGCCGGTCGCCCGAGACCATGTAGGGCAGCTTGGTGATGACGATGCGAGTCCCGCGCTTGGTCTCCTCGATCTCGGCGTGGCCCCGCACCCGGATCGTGCCCCGGCCGGTCTCGTAGGCGTCGCGGATGCCGGAGCGGCCGAGGATGTACCCGCCGCCGGGGAAGTCGGGGCCCTTCACGAACGACAGCAGCTCCTCGCTGGTGATGTCCGGGTTGTCGAGGACCGCGACTGCGGCGTCGATGACCTCGGCGAGGTTGTGCGGCGGGATGTTGGTGGCCATGCCGACGGCGATGCCGGTCGACCCGTTGACGAGCAGGTTCGGGAACCGGGCCGGCAGCACGAGGGGCTCACGCTCGCTGCCGTCGTAGTTCGGCGTGAAGTCGACGGTGTCCTCTTTGATGTCGCGCAGCAACTCCATCGAGAGGGAGCTGAGCCGGCACTCGGTGTAGCGCATCGCGGCAGGGCGGTCGCCGTCGACGGTCCCGAAGTTGCCCTTGCCGTCGACGAGGGTCTGGCGCATCGCAAAGTCCTGCGCCATACGCGCCAGGGCGTCGTAGATCGCCGCGTCGCCGTGGGGGTGGTACTTGCCCATGACGTCGCCGACGACACGCGCGCACTTCAGGTAGGCCGAGCCGGGTCGGGCCCCCAGCTCGTCCATGCCCCACAGGATCCGGCGGTGGACCGGCTTCAGGCCGTCCCGGACGTCGGGCAGCGCCCGGCCGACGATGACGCTCATGGCGTAGTCGAGGTAGGACCGCTGGACCTCGTCCTCGATGTCGACGGTGGTGATGCCGCCCTCCTCGCCGCCGTTCAGGGGCGGCTGGACCGGAGGCTGGGTCGGGGGCTGTGCGGGAGTCTCGTTGTCTGGCATTCGGTTCTGCGTTCCTCTGTATCTTCTCTAGACGTCCAGGGTTGCGTACTTGGCGTTCTTGGTGATGAAGTCCCGCCGGCTCTCGACGTTCTCGCCCATGAGGATCGAGAAGATCTCATCGGCCATGGCGGCGTCCTCCATCTGGACGCGCTTCAGGATCCGCGTGGCGGGGTCCATCGTCGTCGACCACAGCTCCTCGGCATCCATCTCGCCGAGGCCCTTGAAGCGCTCGAACTTGAGGGTCCGCTCCGGGTGCTCCGCCCGCAGGGCATCGCGCTCCTCGTCCGAGAACGTGTAGCGCTTCTTGCCGGCGATGACGGTCTTGTACAGCGGGGGCTGCGTGAGGTACACGTAGCCGGCGTCGATCAGCTGGCTCATGTACCGGAACAGGAACGTGAGCAGCAGGGTGGTGATGTGCTGGCCGTCGACGTCGGCGTCGGCGAGCAGGCAGACCTTGTGGTACCGCGCCCTGGTGAGGTCGAACTCCTCGCCGATGCCGGTCCCGATGGCGGTGATGAGGGCCTGCACCTCCCGGTTCTCCAGGATCTTGTGCAGCCGGGCCTTCTCGACATTGAGGATCTTGCCCCGGATCGGCAGGATGGCCTGGAACTCACGGTCCCGGCCGCCCTTGGCGGAGCCACCTGCCGAGTCGCCCTCGACGATGAACAGCTCCGAGACCTCGGGGTCGCGCGACGAGCAGTCGGCCAGCTTGCCCGGCAGGCCGCCGCCCTCGAACACCGACTTGCGGGCGATGTCGCGCGCCTTTCGGGCGGCCATCCGAGCCCGCGCCGCCTGCTCGGCCTTGGCGACGATCCGGCGAGCCTCGGTCGGGTTCTCCTCGAGCCACTCCGCGAGCTTCTCGTTGACGGCGACCTGCACGAACGAGCGCATGTCGCTGTTGCCGAGCTTCGTCTTGGTCTGGCCCTCGAACTGCGGCTCGCGCAGCTTGACCGCGATGATGGCGGTCAGGCCCTCCCGGATGTCCTCGCCCTGGAGCGGCCCCTCCTTCTCCTTGACGAGGTTCTTCTCCTTGGCGTACCGGTTCATCTGGGCGGTGAGGGCGCTCTTGAAGCCCTCCTCGTGCATGCCGCCCTCGTGGGTGTTGATCGTGTTGGCGAAGGAGTAGATCGACTCGGTGAACGTCGCGCTCCACTGCAGGGCGATCTCGACCTCGCGGCCGTCGTCGGCCTTTTCGATGTGGACGACGCGGTGCAGCGCGTCCTTGCCGGCGGTCAGCGCCTTGACGAAGTCCTTGATGCCCCCGGTGGCCTTGAAGGTCTCCGACACCGGCTCCTCGCCGCGCTCGTCCTTCAGCCGGATCTCGACGCCCTTGTTCAGGTAGGAGAGCTCCCGGAGCCGGCGGGCGATGGTGGCGTAGTCGAACTCCGTGGTCTCCTCGAAGACCTGGGGGTCGGGCAGGAAGGTCACCTCGGTACCGCTCCGGAACGATGCCTTGGCGGGTCCGAGACGCTCCAGGGGCTTCACGGTGCGGCCCCGCTCGAAGCTGGCGGCGTAGACGGAGCCGTCGCGGGCGACCTGGACGTGCAGCCAGCTCGACAGGGCGTTCACCACCGAGACGCCGACGCCGTGGAGGCCTCCGGAGATCTGGTAGCCCTTGCCCTCGAACTTGCCGCCGGCGTGGAGCTCGGTCATGACGACCTCGACGGAGGAGCGCCGCTGGCCCTTCGGCGGGTCGACCGGAATGCCGCGGCCGTTGTCCCGGACGGTGACGGAGTTGTCGGCGTGGATGGTGACGTCGATGCGGTCGGCGAACCCAGCGAGAGCCTCGTCGATGGAGTTGTCAACGACCTCGACCACCAGGTGGTGCAGGCCGCGGGTTCCGGTGGAGCCGATGTACATCCCGGGCCGGCGGCGGACGCCGTCGAGGCCCTTCAGGACGGTGATGTCCTCGCCGGTGTAGCTCGTCAGGCCCGACCTGCGGGTGGGGGGAGCCGGCGGCGAGGGCGGCCCGTTGGAGGCCGGCGCAGCGGCGTTGCCGTTCGTGGAGGGGGGGCTGCCCGCGGGCGGTCCGGCCCCCAAAAGGGAGCCTTGCTGGGTGTCCGCCGCGCCGGGCGCGGTGTTGGTAGCCTCGTCAGTCATTCGGTCCCCTCGATGCTGCCTGGGAGAGGGCGCACCGCCCCTACACGCCCTTGATCAGATAGGCCGCGGCACACTGGCAGATACAGAAAGTATACCACCGGTCACCGGTTTTCCCGGGATGGTCGCAGACCTGTTTTCGCAGCTAGAACAGCACGTTTGGTCGCTTCGGCAAGCTTCGAGTCGCCGATCCCGACCACCATTGCCTCGACCGCCGCGACGTCCGGCGAGGGGGTGGACGGACGGTGCGCCAGGGGTCGCTCGAAGGCCTCGTCGGACTCCCGGAACACCGGGCTCACCACGCCCGACCTCCGGCCCCTGCCGCGTCCCCGGCCGCTGTCCGGTCCCGGCCGCAGGGCCACCTTCAGCTCCCGCACCGCCTCCCGGCCCACGCCCGCGTTGACCCGGCGGATCACCTCGGGGGCCAGGTACTTCAGCTCGTTGGCCCACGGGGCCGACGCTGCCCAGACCTTGAGGACCCCCCGGCCCAGCGACGCCGGCTCGCAGCGGGCGGCCACCTGCTCGCCCACCATCTCCTTCCACGACTCGAAGACCCGGGCGATCTCCAGGGGATTGTCGAGGCCCCACGCTCGCGCCCCCTCGAGCAGCACGCCCCGGATCAGGGCCGGCTCCCGCCAGTGCCAGACGGGGGGTCCATGCGGCGGCTCGTGCCGGCGGTCAGCCATGGGCCACCACCCGGCCCGCCTCGACCGTGAGGGTGCGGGACACGGCCATCGGCCATCCGGCGCCGCTCGTGGCGGTGGCGATCGTCTGTCCCGACGCCGCGACCATCTCCACCAGGTGGCCCCGGCGGGCCTCGTCGAGCTCCGAGAAGATGTCGTCGAGCAGCAGGATCGGGTCCTCGCCGCGCTCCGCCGCGACCAGGTCCCGCTCGGCCATCCTGAGCGAGAGGGCCAGGGTCCGCTGCTCACCCTGCGAGGCGAACAGCCGGGCATCGGCCCCCTCGAGCAGGACCTCGACGTCGTCGCGATGCGGCCCCACCGTGCTCACCCCACGCTCCAGGTCCCGGCTGCGGGCCCTGGCAAGCGCATCGACCAGCGCCGTCCGCAGCTCGTCGCCCGCAACCGCGCCCGATTGCAGCTTGCCGGCCAGCTCCGATCCCTCCGGCAGCCACGAGGCCCGGTACTCCATCGAGATCTCGGCAGGCAGCCCGGAGACCGACCGGTACCGTCGCAGGACTTCCGGGCGGAGCTTGTCGAGGACGGCCAGTCGGTTGCGCACGACGACCGCCCCGGCCCGGGCGAACGACTCGTCCCAGACATCCAGCGTCGCCAGGGCGCGCTGGCTCGTGGGGGCCGCCTTGAGCAGGCCGGTGCGCTGGCGAAGCACCCGATCGAACTCCTGGCGCTCCGTGGCGCCGAGCGGGCGCACCCGGGCCACACCCTGGTCAAGGAGCCGCCGGCGCTCCTCCGGGCCCCCCTTGATGATCACGAGGTCGTCCGGCGAGAACGCCACCGCGACCAGCATCCTCGCGCTCGAGGAGGCACTCATCCGCTCGACGGCTACCCGGTTCACCAGCAACCGGGTACCGCCGGTGCGCTTCACCTCGGCATCCACCCGCACGTCCCTCCCCCCGGCGCTGCCCGTTGCGGACAGCACCGCACGTTCCGCACCCTGGCGCACCATCGCCTCCCCCGCGGCCCCCCGGTGCGAGCCGAGGCCGCTCACAACGTTGATGGCCTCGAGCAAGTTGCTCTTTCCCTGGCCGTTGCGTCCCACCACAAGGTTCAGTCCGGGGCTGAACTCGACACTCGCCTCGGCGTAGTTGCGGAAGTCCGTGAGGACCAGCCCCCGGAGCTGCAAGCGCTACCGCGAGAGCCGCACCGGCATCGCGATGTAGGTGAACTCGTAGCGCTCCTCTCCACGCACGACGCCGGGCTTCGTGGGCGAGGAGACCTCGAGTACCACCTTCTCGCCCTCGCAGGCATCCAGGCCGTCGGCGAGGAACCGGGGGTTGAAGGCCACGACCATCGGCTCTCCCTCGTACGTCGCCCCCTCCAGGACCTCGTCCGCCTCACCGACGCCGGCCTCGACCGCGGTCAGGCGTACCTCGTCGCCCAGGTGGACCTTGACCGGCGTATTGGCCCCCGCGACGACGCTGACCCGCTGCACGGCCTGCCCGAACTCGCCGCGCTCGACCGACAGCTTGTTGGCGTACCCCTCCGGGATGAGCTGGCGGTACTTCGGGAACTCCCCCTCGATCAGCCTCGTGACCAGACGGTTCCTCCCGACCTCGCAGACGGCCTGCGCCTCCCCGGCCCGGATCGTCACCTCGGTCACGCCGGAGGCCCCGAGATGCCGCCCGAGCTCGACGAGCGCCCGGCCCGGCACGATCATCTCTCCCTCGGAAGGCCCTTCCTTGAGCGCGACCTCCCGGAGCGCGAGGCGGTAGCTGTCGGTGGCCACCAGGCGCACCGCCCCGTCGGCGAAGGACCACAGGACGCCCGTCAGCACCGGGCGGACCTCGTCCGTGCTCGCCGCCCTCACCACCTGCCGCAAGGCTCTCGAAAGCTCGCCCGCGTCCGCGGTGGCGGAGGACCGGTCGGCCACCTCCGCGAACTCGGGGAAGTCCTCGACCGCCAGCGTCGTCAGGGAGAACCGGGCCTTGCCGCCCTCGATGTGCGCCTCCCCGCCCTTCGCCTGCACCGAGACCCTGCCGGTGGGGAGGCTGCGGAGCACCTCACCGAAGAGCTTGCCGGGCAGCACGCACACCCCCTCCTCGACGATGGCGAACTCCTCGGTCACGGCGACGAAGAGCTCCAGGTCCGTGGCCGCCAACTCCACGGTCCCGTCCTTCGCGGTGATCCGGACCCCACCGAGCACCGGATGGGTTGCCCGGGGCGACACGACACGAAGCACGGCCTGGCTGCATTCGACCAACGCGTCACGATCCGCCTCTAGGTGCACTCTCCAACCTCCTTGTTGCGATCAGGGTAGCGAGGGGTACCGACAGAAATGGCCCCAAAACGCGCAGGCGAGGATTTTCGCGAGGGGAAGGATCTCTTCGTTCACAGAAGTAGTAGGGGCTGGGGACGGGGTGGATAAGCGACGTCGCCGCAGGTCGGAGACCAGATAGCCCTTGGGACGCGCCGGGGCAAAACTATCCCCCGGTGTGGATAAAGGTGTGAATGTTTTCGCGAGGTTCGCGTAGCGTTCATGTTGTTCACAGGTTCTTCGCCCGGGTGCGGATGCGAGAGGTGAGCTCCTGGACCTGGGTGTAGGTGGATCGCTGCTGTGCCATGAGGCCACGGATCTTGGCGGCGGCGTGCATGACGGTCGAGTGGTCCCGGCCACCGAAGCGCTGCCCGATGCGGGGCAGCGAGAGGTCGGTCAGCTCCCGGCAGAGGTACATGGCGATCTGGCGGGCCGTGGCAACCGTACGATTGCGGTTGGGGGAGAGGAGCTCCTCGGGGCTGATGTTGAAGTAGCGGGAGGTCTCGGCCAGGATCAGTTCCGGGGTGATGCTGCACGGACCGCTCTCCGGGTAGAGGTCCTTGAGGACCGTCTCGGCCAGGGCGAGGGAAATAGGGCGATGGTCCAGGCTCGCGAAGGCGACAACCCGGATGAGCGCCCCCTCGAGCTCCCGGATGTTCGACTCGACCCGCGAGGCGATGAACGTGAGGACGTCGTCGGAGAGGTTGTCGGCACCGTCCAGTGTTGCCTTCTTGCGGAGGATGGCGATCCGGGTCTCGAGGTCCGGCGGCTGGACGTCGGTGATCAGGCCCCACTCGAACCGGGAGCGGACGCGCTCCTCGAGACCGAGTTGCTTCGGCGGCCGGTCCGACGTGAGGACAAGCTGGCGCTGGGCGTCGTGGAGGGTGTTGAAGGTGTGGAAGAACTCCTCAACCGTCGCCTCTTTGTGCTCCAGGAACTGGATGTCGTCGACGAGCAGGACATCGTTCTCCCGGTAGCGGCGCTTGAAACCGGCGATGCGCCCCGGGTCGCCGACGGCGTTGATGAAGTCGTTGGTGAATTTCTCTGACGACACGTAGCAGACGATGGAGTTGGGCTGGGTCTGCTGGATGTAGTGGCCGATCGCATGGAGGAGGTGCGTCTTGCCGAGGCCGACCCCGCCGTAGATGAACAGGGGGTTGTAGGCGCGCGCCGGCGCCTCGGCGACGGCGAGGGCCGCGGCGTGCGCGAACCGGTTGGAGGCGCCGATGACGTAGGTGTCGAACGTGTAGCGGGGATTGAGGGCCGACGGTGTCCCACGGGAGGGCCCGAGGGGCTGGTCGGACGGGGGGGAGTACTGAAAGTTGTGCGCCGGCGAGGGCGCGGGGGCCGGGTCGATCTGCAGCTCGATGGGTATATCGGTCGAAGCAGCCGAAGCGACGGCCTGGCTGATGAGGGGCAGATAGCGCGGCTCGAGCCACTCCTTGGCGAAACGGCTCGGGACGAGCAGGACGAGGCCGGAAGGCTCCAGGTTGCCGGGGCGGATGCCCTGGAACCAGGTACGGAAGATCGGCGTGGAGACCTGCGCCCGGATGACGTCGAGGGCAGCGTCCCAGATCTGGGGGGCTGAGTCGACGGTCATGGAGCGCGAAACCTGCGTCGGTTGTCCACAGGCGCGCCCAAGGATTGGTCCGCGGCGCCGTCGAGCAGGGGTTCCGGAAGGTATGGAAAGCGGGGCGCCGACGTGGGGCGACAGGGGTTATCCACAGGGTCGTCCCCAGTTGTGGAAAAGCGGAAAAGGCGTCATACGCATTCGGTCCCTCCCCCGGTGAGTTACCATGATGTAATTCGGTGAACCCAGTGTCCCAGACGCGCGCTGGATCCTTGTGCGCCCGGCAAACCAGGGGAAGTATGACGCTAATCGCTTAGAAGCCGCGATCGATACCGAGAGCAATTATATGCATGACGCCCACCGGCCCACAAGAGCGGGAAGGTCTGCGCGCGGGTCCGACAGAGCGCGACGAAGGCGTTAGAGTAGGAAGCCTGATCCGACAGGCGGTCGGGGCGCTGAGACCTGACCTGTGGCTTCGGCCGGTCCCGGCGGGAGAATTTCGAGGTGATCCGTGAAACGAACTTTTCAGCCAAACACACGTCGCCGCAAGAAGACCCACGGGTTCCGGATCCGGATGCGGACACGGGCGGGCCGGGCAGTGATCGCGCGTCGCCGCCACAAGGGGCGGGCGCGTCTCTCGGCGTAGGCCGAGGCGAGCGACACCGCCGTGAGTCCCGGGAGAGGCTGACCGCCCCCCGGGAATTCCGGCGTGTGCTGCGCGAGGGCCGTAGCCGGGGAGCCGGAGGGTTGGTGGTGCACGTGTGTGAGCGTGAAGGCGGGGCCCACGTCGGGTGGCGAGGTGGGCCGGGGCAGGCTCGGCTTGGCCTGGTGGTCTCGCGCGCCGTGGGCACGGCCGTCGAACGGAACCGCCTGAAGCGCCAGATCCGTGTCGCCTGGCGGGAGGTCCGGCCGAGGACGGCGCCGGTTGACTGCGTCGTCGTGGTGCGCAAGCCCGCGGTCGGAGCCGCCTTCTCGGAGCTCGCCGGCCACCTGGAGGGTTGCCTGCAATCGCTCGGGGTGCTCGGGGGGCGAACGCCGGACGCTCCGCTGCCGGCCGGCGCCGGTGGTGTGTTCGAATGAAGAGGACCCAGGTTGTCCCGACCGCATTGATTAAGGTGATTGGGGTGTATCGGAGGTTTGTGTCCCCGCTGCTGGGGGCACACTGCCGTTTCTACCCGTCCTGTTCCGCCTACGCCCAGGAGGCCCTGGCGACGCATGGGCTGGCTCGCGGGGGCTGGCTCGCCGTCCGTCGCATCGGGCGGTGTCACCCCTGGAACCCGGGCGGCATCGACCACGTACCGCCGCCCGATGCTGAGAGAGCCGTTTCGGGGCGGGCTCATGCACGGAGCGCTCAGGGCGCTCACCGGGCGGTGCCGTCCTAATGTTCACGCTCTTCCACGAGCTGCTCGCCCTGATGGGCAGGGGCCTGTCGTTCTTCTACGACCTCATCCCGAGCTACGGGCTGGCGATCATCCTTCTCACCGTGGCGGTCCGCCTGGTGATGCTCCCGCTGACGATCAAGCAGACGCGCTCCATGCAGGAGATGCAGAAGCTGCAGCCGGAGGTCAAACGCCTGCAGGCGAAGTACAAGGGCGGCGACCGCCAAAAGATGAACGAAGAGATGATGAAGCTGTACAAGGAGCACAAGGTCAATCCGCTGGGCGGATGCCTTCCCCTCCTGCTCCAGCTCCCGATCTTCCTGGCGCTCTACCGGGTCTTCGCTGGCTGCGGCGCGCACAACGTCAAGGTCTGCCCGATCACCCAGGTGGGGACGAAGTACCTGCCGGCGGGGAGCGCCCTCGCCAAGGCCATCAATGCCGGGAAGGCCGGGTTTCTCGGCATGAACCTCGGGCTGGCGCCGATGGCCGCGGTCCGGGCTGCCGGCTCCTTTCCCGGGAGCCTCGTGCACGTCTTGCCGTACTTCCTGCTCATCCTCCTGATGGTGTTGACGACCTGGTACCAGCAGAAGCAGATCCAGGCCGTGTCGACGGGCCAGCAGGCGCAGCAGATGCAGATGATGGGGAAGATCATGCCGCTGGTGCTGGGCGTGTTCTCGTTGAACCTCCCGGCCGGGGTTTCGATCTACTGGGTGGCGAGCAACGTGTGGACGATCGCCCAGCAGCGGTTCATCCTCGGGAAGACGGCGACCGCGACCGGCGCGGCTGGGGTGGGTCCCGCGGCCTCCAGCGGCGCCGGGACGGCGGCGGGCAAGGCCTCGGATGCGCCGGCCAAGAGCGGCGGGCTGCTGGCTCTGCTGCGGGAGCAGCGGGCCGAGGGTGCCGCGGCCGCGAGGGACAAGGCGGGAGCCAAACCAGCGCAGAAACCCTCGGCGAGACCCGCCGCGAAGGACACCCGAGAGGACAAGAGCAAGCCGGCGGAACGGGCGCAGACGGCGGCACGGGACAAGCCGGCCGTCAAGGCGAAGCCCGCGCCCAAACCAGCGGCGAAGCCACGGCCTGCGGCGGGGGGTGCGAAACCGGCCCCCAGCCGACAGAGGCCTCCGGCGAGGTCCGGGAATGCCCCGACGGACGACAAGGCGGCCACAGATGGGAAGGCGGAGGACGTACCGGCTCGAGGCACTCCGGCTCGAGGCAACGGGACGCCCAAGCCCGAGGGCGCCGGCGCAGAGAGCAACGGCAAGACGCCGGCCGCCGGTGGCAAACCGGTGGGAGCGGGTGCGTCGGCCCGGCCGCGGAACACGAGTGCGAAGAAGCGGCGCCGGAGGTGAGTGCCATCGACGACACGGGAACGGAGGACGAGACGAGCGAGGAGGCTGCCCCGGCGGCGGATGTCTCCGCAGAGGGAGCCAGCGCGGCAGACCTTCCCGCTCCGCTCCTCGACGGCGACGAAGACGAAGAGAGCGAGGAGGATCGGCTCGCCATCGCCCAGGATGACGCCCTCGACTTCATCGACGGCCTGCTCGAAGCGATGGATGTCGACGGAGAGGTCACGGCGGAGATCCGGGACCGCAGGGTGTACGTGTCGGTCGAGGGCCAGGAGGCAGCCATCCTCATCGGGCATCACGGGCAGACGCTCGACGCGATCCAGGAGCTGCTCCGAAGCGCCGTGCAGCGACAGGTCCGGGCCAGGGTGTGGGTGACGCTTGACGTGCAGGGCTACCGTGAGCGCCGGCGAGAGGCGCTCCGGGAGCGGGCCCGCGAGATGGCGGCCAGGGCAGTCGATGAAGGCGAGATGGAACTCGAGCCCATGAATGCCTTTGAACGCAAGATCGTCCACGACGCGGTGGGAGAGATTGACGGCGTCACCAGCTTCAGCGAGGGTGAGGAGCCCTACCGCCGGGTGGTCATTGCCCCGGACGAGTAACCAGTCCCAGCGAGTCGCCACCGCATATATGACTCGTGGGCCCGGACGAGGAAGCAAACAGGCACGTTCCACGGGAAACACGACTCGTTTTTGAGAACCACCTCCTTCGCGTCGTGTTCCACGGGAAACATGCAACGTATCTGCGGTCCTCCCCTTTGATTTCTCGTAGCAAATCCTTAGAGTGGCAATCCGGCCTGCATATCATGGGCGCTGCCGTGCCCTCCGAGAACTCTGCGGGAGCAATCGTTTGCTGACAGCGGTCGAAGATCCCCAACCCACCCCCGCTCCGAACCCTGCGCAGCCCCGGGTTACCAGGGTCATCGCCATCGCGAACCAGAAGGGTGGCGTGGGGAAGAGCACGACGGCGGTCAACCTCGGCGGCTGGCTCGCTCTCGAGGGGTACCGCGTGCTCATCGTCGACCTGGACCCGCAGGCGAATGCCTCCACCGGCGTGGGGGTGGATCCCCGTCGTGCCCCCGCCACCGTCTACGACGTCCTGGTGGACGAGCGTCGGGTGGAGGACGGCATCGAACCAACGGCAGTGAAGGGCCTGTTCTGTCTTCCGTCGAACATCGACCTCGCCGGGGCGGAGATCGAGATGGTCCCCATGCTGTCGCGGGAGATGCGCCTCAAGCGGGCCTTGGCGCCGATCGTCGAGCAGTTTGACTTCATCCTGATCGACTGCCCGCCGTCGCTCGGGCTCCTGACGGTCAACGCCCTCGTGGCGGCCAGCGAGGTGCTCGTGCCCATCCAGTGCGAGTACTACGCCCTGGAAGGGGTGGGCCAGCTCCTCAAGAACGTCCAACTGATCCGCTCAAGCCTGAACGCGGGCCTCCGCCTGTCGGGCATCGTCCTCACCATGTACGACGCTCGCACCAAGCTGGCGGAGGAAGTGGAGAACCAGGTGAGAGGACACTTCACGGGACGCGTCTTCAAGTCGGTCATCCCGCGGAGTGTCCGGCTGGCTGAGGCCCCCTCTTTCGGTCAGCCGGCCGCTCTCTACGATCCAAAGTCGAAGGGAGCTCAGGCCTACCGGGACCTTGCGTTGGAGGTGGTGGGCAAACGGGAGACGCAGGCGCAACCCCCTCCCCCTGCGACGCCCCAGGGCGGCGAGTCGGGAACCAAAGCGGGTGGCGAACCCCCGCAGGCGACCCCGGGGCCAACGGAGCACGACGACGCCGGGGTCGAGATGGGCTGGCATCCGCCAATGAAATTCGCACCATCGTTCGGCCCGGGGGCTACCCCGGACGACGGGCCACCCACCGCGGACCGGTTTGATCCGGTGGAGGATCCGTCCCCACCAACCCACGAGGCTCCGTCGGAACCGTCGCCGGCGTTCGCTCACCCCCACGACGGTGACCACGAAAGAGGAGGAGACGGATGACGGCACGAACCGGCCTGGGTCGAGGTCTCGGAGCGCTGATCCCCACCGGGGCGAGCGTGATGGAGGAGCTACCCACCGCTTCCGTGGTCCCCAACCCCCGTCAGCCCCGGCAGACCTTCGATGACGAGGCCATCAGCGACCTGGCTGCCTCCATCCGCCAGGTGGGCATCCTGCAGCCGGTGGTCGTGCGGCCCGCCGGCGATGGCACCTACCAGCTCGTCGTCGGCGAGCGCCGCTGGCGGGCAGCCCGACGTGCCGGGCTGACCATGATCCCTGCGCTCGTCATCGAGACCGACGAGCAGGGCGCGCTCGAGCGGGCCCTCGTCGAGAATGTCCACCGCCAGGACCTCAACGCCGTCGAGGAGGCCGCTGCCTACCAGCAGCTCATCGACGAGGCCGGCTTGA
>DASXNO010000175.1:0-24257 GCA_036495025.1 Actinomycetota bacterium
GTCGGCGTCGGCAGCTTGCTAGTGGTCCACTAGCCGGAGACGTGCCACACGAGGGCGCGCCCGCGGCGAAAGCACTCGTGCGGCCGGGCCGGGATGTGCCGGTGGGGCCGGTCCTGGGATCCGGTCCCCCCGGCCGCCCGGAGGCGCCCCTCACGGCGCCGGATAGGACTCCGAGAGCCGCGCCTCACGGCGCCGGATAGGATTCGAAAATGGAGGAGTCGCCGGCCATCGTCGTCCGAGGCCTGAAGAAGTCCTACGGCGACGTCGAGGCCGTCAGAGGCATCGACCTCGAGGTGGCGAAGGGCGAGGTTTTTGCCCTCCTCGGGCCCAACGGGGCCGGCAAGACGACCACGGTCGAGATCCTCGAGGGGCACCGCACCGCGGACGCCGGCGAGGTCCGGGTCCTCGGCCACGACCCGGCCCGCCGAGAGCACGCCCTGCTCGAGCGCATCGGCATCGTGCTCCAGGAGACGGGCATCGAGCCGTTCCTCACGGTGGAGGAGGCCATCGAGCTCTACCGCGGCTACTACCCCCACCCCCGGCCGGCCGACGAGATCCTCCGCGTCGTGGGGCTCGAGGAGAAGGCCAGCTCCCGGGTCAACAAGCTCTCCGGGGGCCAGAAGCGCCGCCTCGACGTGGGGATCGGCCTGGCAGGGGATCCCGACCTCCTGTTCCTGGACGAGCCGACCACCGGCTTCGACCCCTCCGCGCGGCGCAACGCCTGGCAGGTCGTGAAGAACCTCGCGACCCTGGGCAAGACGATCGTGCTCACGACCCACTACATGGACGAGGCCCAGAACCTCGCCGACCGGGTCGCCATCGTCGTCGGGGGCAGGATCGTCGCCGTCGGTCCGCCGCGCCTGCTGAGCGGGACGGAGCTCGAGCAGACCCGCATCACGTTCTCGCTTCCCGCAGGGCCCGAGGGGCCGCCGGCGCTGCCCGACTCGCTCGGGGCGACGGCGTCCGGCGGCGGCTACGTCATCGTCACCAAGGACCCGGTCCAGGTGCTGCACGACCTGACGGGCTGGGCGCTGGCCGAGGGCACCGAGCTGGTGGACCTGTCGGTCTCGAAGCCGTCGCTGGAGGACGTGTACCTGCAACTGACCGGCGGCGTCGCGGGGACGGAATCATGAGCACGGCCGGGCTGGCCCTCCGCCAGGTGCGGTACGAGAACAAGTCCTTCTGGCGCAACCCCGCCGCCGCCTACTTCACGTTCGCCTTCCCCATCGTCTTCCTCGTCATCTTCAACCTGCTGTTCGGCAACGCCAAGCTCAACCTGCCCGGGGGCCACACCGTCAAGCAGTCCACGTTCTACGTGGCAGCGATCGTCGCCTTCTCCGTCATCACCGCCTCGTTCACGAACCTGGCGATGAACGTGGTGTTCGCCCGCGAGCAAGGGGTCCTCAAGCGCAAGCGGGGCACGCCGATGCCCCCGCTCGCCTACCTCGCGGGCAAGATCCTGCACTCGGGTCTGATCGCCCTCCTGCTGGTGGCGATCATCACGGTGTTCGGCAAGGTGTTCTACGGCGTCAGCCTGGCCGGCAACCGCATCCCCGCCTTCCTCGTCAGCCTCGCCATCGGGGCCCTGGCGTTCTCGGCGATGGGATTGGCGATCACGACGGTCGTGCCGAACGCCGACGCCGCTCCCGCGGTCATCAACGCGGTGATCCTGCCGTTGCTGTTCATCTCGGACATCTTCATCCCGCTGACCAACGCCCCGAAGTGGCTGCGCACGGTGGGCAACGTCTTCCCGGTCCGGCATTTCGCCGAGGCGATGCATCAGGTCTTCAACCCGTTCGCGCCGGGCAGCGGCTTCGAGGGCAGGGACCTGCTCGTGATGGCCATCTGGGGCGTGGGGGCCCTCCTCGTGGCGGCGAGGTTCTTCCGCTGGGAGCCGACCCGCTAGCGCCCACTAGGGAGCCGGAGCCGGGCGTCGCTTGAGGGCCAGATTGTGCCAAAAAGTGCGGATACCGCACCTTTTGGCACAAACATCGGCAGGACCGCTCCCCACCCGCACCCAATGAGCCCGAAGCCCGCCGGTGAGTCAGGTGCGGCGCCTGCGGGAGCGGGACAGTGCGATGACACCGACGGCCAGGCAGGCCCCGCCGATGAGGGCCCAGACGCCCTGGCCGTCCATGAACGAGCCCGTCGTGACGATGCCGAGGCCCTGGACGAGCCACACCGCCCCGATGAGGACGAGGACGACGCCGATGACAACTCGCAGGACGAGCACGGATGCAGCTTAGCCCGCTGGCGGCCCGAAATCGGAGCACGTCAAGACGTGCCGCCGGGGGTCCTTCCTGGCTCGGGGACCTTGCGGAACTGGATGTAGATCAGAAGGTCGTAGAGGATCTTCACGCCCCCGGCGGCCAGGAAGGGGCTCCCCAGGGCGACGTGGCTCATGAGGGCACCGCCCACGGAGGGGGCGACGGGGCGGGTGAGGTAGCGGGCCGTGTTCGTGTAGGCGGCGGCTGCCACCCGTTCCTCGGGCTCGACCATCGTCATCACGTAGGCCTGGCGGGCGGGGACGTCCATCTGCGAGATGGCGAACCGGACCATGAGAATGGCGATGGCGATCGGCAGGCTGGGGGCGAGGGGCACCGCGATCAGGGCCAGGTTGGACGGCAGGTGGCTGAAGACCATCGTGTTCAGCATCCCGATCCTGGCGGCGATGGGGCTGGCCAGCATCGAGGACCCGGCCTGCAGGAGCCCGGCGACGGCGAAGACGCCGGCCAGGAGGCCGGTGGAGGCCCCCAACGCCCTGCCGAACCAGAACACGAGGAACGTCTGGGTGATGAAGCCGCCGCCGAAGGAGTCGAGGGCGAACAGCACCGCCAGCTTGCGCACGGTGGCTCGGGAACGATCGAGCGCCGCCGGCTTGCCGGGCAGCGTAGGGGGCATGGGACCGACCTCGACGGCAGGGGAGAGGCGGGTGGCGAGCACCCGGCACACGATCCCGATGACCGGGAACATCAGCAACCACCACTGGTTGGAGGGCACCCCCGGGATGAACCTTCGGACCAGCGCAGGAAGGCCGGCGAAGAGGGAACCCACGGAACCGGCGGCGAAGGCCACCGCGTTGTACCGGCCGAAGGCCCGGACCCGCCGGCTTGCCCGAACCCCGCCGATCATGGCCTGCTCGAGGGAGGTGATCGGCCCCGACTCGTTCGGATCGGGTGACAGGGTCCCGCTGAGCGCGGCCAGCAGCAGGGCCGGGAACCAGCTCGTCAGCGCGAACACCGTTCCCGCGACGCCCATCAGCGCCAGCAGCGAGCCATAGAGCCGCCGGCGCCCCACCCGCTCCCCCCAGCGGCCGACGCCGACGGAGGCGAGGGCCATCCCGGCGAGCATGGCGGTGAGCACGGCGCCCACCTGGACGTCGGAGAGCCTGGCGGCGGCGAGGACGACGCCGAGCAGCACGCTGGCGAAGCCGTAGGCGAAGGCACGGAGCCCCTGGATGGCGAGGATGATGCGGATGTCGCGGGGAAGCTCGGTTGGTGTCTGTGCCTCCTCGGCGCCTGCCATCGGGTGAGCCTACCGGCTAACGGCTGGTCCTCATCAGGCGCCCTTGAGGGCGCCCGCTGCTCCTTGCGGCGCCTTATCCGGCGCCTCGGGTGCTATTCGGCGCCTTGAGGGGCGACGATGGGACGAGAATGGCCCGGTGGACGCCCGACTCGGCCAGCGGGACCTCGAGGCCCTCCGATGGGTCGGCGAGCAGTACGCGTGCCGCCTCGACCAGCTCCAGGTCCTGCTCGGGCGCCTCAGCGGCCGGGAGGGCCTTTCGGCATCGGCCGCTCGCGCCGTCGTGGGGCGGTGGGAGACCCTCGGCATGGCCGCCCGGGCCAGCTTCATCTCCGGGGAGCCCTCGTGGGTCTGGCTGACCCGCCAGGGCCTCCGGCAGGCCGGTCTGCCGTTCCGGGTCGTGGAGCCGAAGCCCTGGACGCTGCCCCACACCGCGGCGGTGAACCGCGTGCGCCTGTTCGTCGAACCTCGCCGGGCCGGGGCACGCTGGCGACCCGAGCGGGAGCTGCGCGCCGCCGGTGCGGGCGCCCGGAACGGCGGACCGGTACCCGACGCAGAGATCCACGACACGGGCGGTAACGTCATCGCAGTGGAGGTCGAGCTGTCCCCCAAGTCACCCGCTCGGCGCCGGCGCGCCATGCAGGCGCTGGTGGCCCGCTACGACTCGATCTGGTACTTCGTCTCGGCCGACTGCTGGGTGGGCCTCCACGATGCCCTGTGCCACGTGCCGGCGCAGCTTGCCGATCTCGTCCGCATCTACGCCCTCGAGGACCTCTAGTGCAGGAGCGAGCCGGGGACGATGGGCTCGTCGGCGCCATGGTGGCAGGCGACCTGTTCGAATGGGGCCGCCGGGACGCCGGGCGGCTGTGGCTCGCCTATCCCGAAGCGGACCTGTCCCGGCACGGCGTCGTGGTCGGGGCGGCCGGGTCGGGCAAGACCGAGACGCTGCTGCGGCTGTCGTACCTTGCGGCCAGGGTCTACGGCTGGCAGGTCGTCTTCCTGGACGCCAAGGGGGACACGGCAACCCGGGAACGCTTCGTTGCGGCCATGCTGCAGGCCGGGATCGACGCGGCATCGATCCGGACCTTCCCGGCGCAGCCCTACGACGGCTGGCGCGGCGACGCCAGGGCGCTGGTCAACCGCCTCATGGAGGTCTCGGACTTCGGCGAGCCCTACTACCGGGAAATGGCGCTGCGGGTGCTCGATCTCGCGACGTCGGCCCCTCCCGGCCCGCCGGGGTCGTCGACCGAGCTGCTCGGCCGGCTGCGCAAGCCGGCGCTGCGGATGGCCTACCGGGCACGACCCGAGGCGGCGGAGATCGACGACCTGGCGGAGCGCGACGTGGCGGGGGTCGCCAACCGGTACCGGGCCTTCTTCGGGGCGCTCGGTGGATCCCTGGACGGGGCGTGGGCGTTCGAGGACGCCGCCGCCTGCTACCTCCTGCTCGAGGGGCTGGCGCTGAAGGCGGAGGCGGCGCGGCTCGGCCGCTTCTTCCTCGAGGACTTCGCCCATTACGCGGGCGTCCGCAAGGCGCAAGCCCGGCGCGTGCTGCTCGTGGTGGACGAGTTCTCCGCCCTGGAGTCGGCCGCCGACGCCGCCCACCTCTTCGAGCGTCTGCGATCCTTCGGGGCCGCCGTCATCGTCTCGGCACAGGGCTACGCGGGGCTGGGGGCGGCGGCGGACCGCATCCTCGACGCCGCTGAGACCCTCGTGCTGCACCGCTGCGCCGATCCGGAGCGGCTCGTCGCCCGGGCGGGCACCGTGCCTCGGGTCGAGCACACCCGGTACCTCCCGAGCCACGCTGTCCCCCCGGGAGCCGGGCGGGAGGGGTCCGTGACCCGGCGGGAGGGCTGGCGGGTCCGCCCGAACGACGTGCGCCAGCTCCCGGCGGGCGAGGCCATCGTCATCTCTGGAGGAAAGGCCGGGCGTGTCCGGGTGGAACGGTTGCTGCCCGCCGACGAACTGCGGGCGGCGGCTGCGGAGATCGTGGCAAGCCACGGGGCGACGGAGCGGCCGGCACCGGTCTTCCACCCGTCCCCGCCGCCGCAGGTGCCGGGTCTGTGATCGGATGACCCCCGCCGGCGTCGGGCTCGTCGCCGCCTCCATCCTGCTGGACCTGCCGTCCGCGTTCGCCCGGCTGTTCCTGACCGCGATCATCGCCGGGGTGGCCGGCGTGCTCGACTGGCGGGCCGACCTCATCGTCTTCCTCGTCGCCTTCGGGCCGTACCTGCGGAGCATCGCAGCCCTGGTGCTGCCCCTCCCGGCCGGACCCTTCCTGCGCCAGTCGGCGGGGGCGCGCACGCCCTCGGCGCGCGAGCGAGCCGCGCTGGGGAACGCGTTCTCGCTGCTCCCGGGGGGCGTCGCGCCGGGCAGCGTCCTCGTCATCGACGGCCCGGACGAGCATGCCTGGGTGCTCGGCTGCACCCTCTTCGTCGAGCGGGGTCTGCTCGAAAGCCCTCACCTGGCGGCGGTGATGGCACACGAAGCCGGCCACCTGGCCACCGGGGACGGCCGGGTGGCGCTGGCCGCCTGGTGGCTCCCGGTCCAATCGGTGGCCTCGGTTGCCGCCCGCCTGATGGGCAGCAGCGGCCGCTCGCTGCCCAAGGCCGGTACGCCCCTCCCGCAGCCCCAGGCCTCCGGGACGGGGGCCCGGAGGCGCCCCTCAAGGCGCCGGGTAGAGTTCGGAAGGCGCCCCTCAAGGCGCCGGGTAGAGTTCGGGATCCTCCCGGATCCCCGGTTCCGGCTCCTCGGGGGCCTGCTGCGGCTGCCCGGTCTCGCCGCCGGCGTCGTGGCGCTCCTGTTCGCCGGGGGCCTGTTCCCGATGCTCCTGCGCCCGGTGTGGTCTGCCTACCGGCGGAGCCGGGAATATGCCGCAGACGCCTTCGCCGCCGCCGCGGGCCACGGGCCGGCGCTGGTCGAGGCCCTCGGGGAGTGGCAGGTGCTCGACGTCGCCACGCCGTGGTGGCTCCGGCTCAGCCACCCGTACGTCGAGCAGCGGATCGACCGGCTTCAGCGACTGCAGGTAGAGTAGGCGCATGTTTGCTTTTCTCCTCAGTGTCCACATCCTGTCCGCGATCATCGGGCTGGGTCCCACCTTCTCGTTCGCCTTTCTGGGGGTCATGTCCGAGCGCCAGCCCGCCGCCGCCCGGGCTCTCCAGGAGGCCATCCTCGTGATCTCGACCCGCCTCGTCATCCCGGTCGTCGTGATCCTCGGCCTCAGCGGGGTCCTGCTCATCGGCAACACCCACGTCGACCTCAGCAAGAACCCCTGGCTGGGGGCCGGGATCATCCTCTACGTCCTCGTGCTGGCGGCCTCGATCTTCTACCAGGTGCCGACGCAGAAGAAGATCCTTGCGCTGCTCGGGACCGGCGGGGGGGCCGGCGCCATGGAGGATCCCCGGGTGCGAAAGCTGTCCAACGGCCAGCGCATCGTCGGGATTTCCATGGGCCTGGCGGTCGTCGTCACCGCGGTCCTGATGGTCTGGAAGCCAGGCGCCGGAGCGTAGCGGTCCGATGGGCACACTGGTCCTGCTGCAGCGCATCCAGGAGCGGAAAGCCTCCGTCGCGGTCGTCGGGCTCGGCTACGTCGGGCTCCCGCTGGCCATGGCAGCGGCGGCCGCAGGCTTCGACGTGACGGGCTTCGATACCGAGCCCCACAAGGTGGAGTCGCTGACCCGGGGCGAGTCCTACGTCCTCGACATCGACGCCGCGGAGGTGAGAGCCCAGCTCGCCGCCGGACGCTTCCACCCCACGACGGACCCCGCATCGCTCGCGGAGGCCGACGTCATCGTCATCTGCGTCCCCACCCCGCTGCGCAACGAGCTGCCGGACATGACCTACATCGAGGAGGCCGGCAAGATGATCGCGGCCGTCCTCGCCCCCGGCAGCCTCGTGATCCTCGAGTCCACGACCTACCCGGGCACGACGGAGGAGTTCCTTCGGGACATCCTCGAGTCCTCGGGCCTCACCTGCGGTGTGGACTTCTCGCTCGGCTTCTCCCCCGAGCGCATCGACCCGGGCAACACGCGCTTTGCGTTTGCGGACGTGCCGAAGATCATCGGCGGGGTCGACGCCGACTCCACCAGTCTCATGAAGGCCTTCTACTCGGCCTTTATCGACCGGGTGGTGCCGGTCTCGTCGCCCAAGACCGCCGAGATGGCGAAGCTGCTGGAAAACACCTACCGCCACGTCAACATCGCTCTTGCCAACGAGATCGCCATCCTCTGCCACGGCCTCGACGTGGACGTGTGGGAGGTCATCGGGGCCGCCGCGACCAAGCCATTCGGGTTCCAGGCCTTCTACCCGGGACCGGGCTGGGGTGGCCACTGCATCCCGGTCGACCCCGCCTACCTCTCGTGGCGGGTTCGCCAGATGCACCAGACCGCCCACTTCGTGGACCTGGCGCGGGAAATCAACGACCGGATGCCGGCCTACGTCGTGGAGCGCATCAGCGACTGCCTGAACGAGGAGGGCAAATCGCTCAAGGGGTCGAAGCTGCTGATCCTGGGCGTCGCCTACAAGCCCGACGTGTCCGACGTCCGTGAGTCACCGGCGCTCGCCATCATCGCCCGCCTGCGCCGCAGCGGGGCCGTGGTGAGCTTCCACGACCCGCACGTGGCGTCGGTGGAGCTCGACGACGGCTCGCTCGACAGCATCGAGCTCGACGACCAGCGCCTGCGCGAGGCAGACCTCGTGGCGGTGATCACGAACCACTCCAGTTACGCCTGGGACGTCGTGGCGCGCCATGCACCCCTCATCCTCGACACCCGCAACGCCCTCGCCGGCATCGACGGCCGGATCGTGAGGTTGTAGGGTCCCACCGGCCGGGAGGTAAGGAGCAGGTCGCGCGCATACGCGCGAACGGCGTCTAACCTCCGAGCGAGGCCAGATCGTCGCAGCGGGCCTTGATCGCTGCGGCAGCCGCCCGGAGCTGGTCGAGCTCGGCGGGTTCGAGGTCGAGGGTCACGATCTCCTCCACACCCCGGCGGCCGAGGCGGGCGGGCACGCCGAGGTAGGCGTCGGTGACGCCATACTCCCCCGAGGTCCAGGCGGAGACCGGCATGACCTCCTTGGTGTCGCCGAGGATGGCATTCGCCATCTTGGCGGCGGCCGAGGAGGGCGCGAAGTAGGCGCTCCCCTTCTTCAGCAGCCCCACGATCTCCGCCCCGGCGTTGCGGGTGCGCTGGTAGAGCTTGTCGAGGGTCTCGGCGCTGACGAGCTCGGAGAGGGGCTTGCCGTCGACGGTTGCCTGCCGGGCGAGCGGGACCATCTGCTCGCCGTGGGAGCCCAGCGTCATTGCCTCCACCGCCAACGGCGACACCTTGAGCTCGGCGGCGATGAAGGCGGCGAGCCGGGCGGAGTCGAGCACGCCGGCCATGCCCATCACGCGCGAGCGGGGGAAGCCGCTCACCTCGGAAGCGAGATAGGTCATCTCGTCCAGGGGGTTGGTGACGACGATGATGACCGCTCCGGGCGAGTGCTCGGCGAGCTTCCTGGTGACGTCGGTGACCACGGTGGCGTTCTTCGCCAGCAGGTCCATGCGGCTCATCCCCGGCCCCCTCGGGAAGCCGGCGGTGATGATTGCCAGATGCGAGCCAGCGGTGTCCCGGTAGTCGTTGGTGCCGGTGGCCGCCACCTCGAAGCGCTCCACGGGGGCCGACTGGTTGAGATCGAGGGCGAGGCCCTGCGGGAGCCCCTCGACGACATCGATCAGGCAGACGTCGGCGAGGCCCCGCTGCAGGATCCTGAGCGCCGTCGTCGAACCGACGAACCCCGCACCGACAACCGTGACCTTGGCCACCGCGCTACCTCATCGCCGCGAGCACGGCGTCGGCGACATCGGAGGTGCCGACGGCGGTCGGGTCGGTGCGGGAGGGCTTCATGTCCCAGGTGACGCTGCGGCCCTCTGCGATGACGGTCGCAATCGCCGCCTCGAGCCGGGCGGCCGCCTCATCCTCTTGGAGGTGACGCAGCATGAGGACCCCGGAGAGCATCATTGCCATGGGGTTAATCCTGTTCAGTCCCGCGTACTTCGGAGCGGAACCATGGGTTGGCTCGAACACCGCGACATCGTCGCCGAAGTTCGCGCCCGGCGCCACACCGAGGCCCCCGACCAGGCCGGCGCCGAGGTCGCTCAGGATGTCGCCATAGAGATTCGGGAGGACGAGCACGTCGTACTCCTCCGGCCGGGAGACGAGTTGCATGGAGCAGTTGTCGACGATTCGGTCCTGGAACTCGATATCCGGATACTCCTCGGCGACGGCGCGCGCCGTGGCAAGGAACAGCCCGTCCGAGAACTTCATGATGTTGGACTTGTGCACCGCCGTCACCTTGTGCCGGTCATACCGGCGGGCATATTCGAAGGCGAAGCGCACGATACGCCGGCTGCCGGTGACGGAGATCGGCTTGATGGAGATCCCTGAATCCTCCCGGATCCGTGGCGCCCCCAACTCCTCGAGCACGTCGATGAGGTGCAGGGCCTCCGCGGATCCTTCCTGGAATTCGATGCCGGCGTAGAGATCCTCGAGGTTCTCACGGACGATGACAATGTCGACGTCGTCATAGCGGGAGCGCACACCCTTGTACGTCTTGCAGGGCCGAAGGCAGGCATAGAGGTCCAGCTCCTTGCGAAGCGCGACGTTGACGCTCCGGAACCCGTGGCCGACCGGGGTGGTAATCGGCCCCTTGATGGCTACCTTGTTCCGGCGGATCGACGCAAGGACCGCTTCCGGTAGCGGGGTCCCCGCCGACTCGATGACGCTCTCGCCAGCGTGCTGGACGTCCCAATTGAACGCCACGCCGGTGCCCTCGAGCACCCGGCGGGTCGCCTCAGTGATCTCGGGCCCGGTTCCGTCTCCGGGAATCAGCGTGACGTTGTGGGGCAACTCGGCACCGTTCTCTCTCGTGAGGCCCGCAAGATAGCACCCCCCGCCGCTCGGGCATGCGGAGTGAGAGAGGCGACTGCGCCGCCTCGTCTACCTAGGCGGAGACTGCCTTGGACGAGCGCCGCTGACGGGTGACCGGCGAGGCGTGAGCGGTGAGCTTGTTCGAGCACGAGCCGTGGAAAGCCAGACCGAATTCACGGCCCAGTCCCCGAGCACCCTGCTTGCGAACGGCCAAGCGGCCTACCAACACGTCGCCACCCGAGATCGTCTTGCCACAAAAATCGCAGACGTACTCTTCCTTCAAGATAACGCCCATGCCGCTTATTTCCTTTCTGTGGGTCAGCTTCTGCGGTCTTTTCATCAAAATGATATACCAAAGTCAAGGAACACTCAAAACATCATATTAACTGCGCTAAAGCGTCTAATTAGGGTAGAGGCTGTAAAGCGAGCCTTGAGAAATGACCGGGAGATCGCAGGTTTTGGCGGCGCGGGCGATAGCAGCATCCCTCCCGTAGCTCAGGGCTTGCTGTGCAAGCCACCGAGCGCGCCTGCGTGGTCGCCGCAACGATGAGAATGCCCGCGGTACGGACCGGGTCGTCACGCAAATCCTTCGACGAGATCGATCGGCTCATGGGGAAGCTCTCGCGACCGGAAGCCGGTGAACGAACGAGGCCATTCCCACCGTCTGTCCGGCGGCAAGTCGGGGCGTGATGCGGGGCCCCCACGGGCAAGGAGCGGCTGTTGCCTATTTCTTCCAGGGATGCAGCTGGGGGCCGCCTTAGTGGCGGAAATGGCGAACGCCGGTGAACACCATCGGAATCCCGTGCTCATCGGCCGCCGCGATCACGTCGGCGTCCCGAATGGACCCACCCGGCTGGACCACGGCGCGCACGCCCGCCTTTGCCGCGACGTCGATGTTGTCGCGGAAGGGGAAGAAGCCGTCCGAAGCCAAGACGCTGCCCACGGCCCGGTCCCCCGCGCGGCGGGCTGCCATCTCGACCGCCTCGACGCGGCTCGTCTGCCCCGCCCCCATCCCGACGAGCTGGCCCCGGTTGGCGAGCGCGATGGCGTTGGACTTCAGGTACTTGGCGACGGTCCAGGCAAAGACGAGGTCGTCCCAGTCCTCCTCGCTCGGCCGGACCCGCCCGGCAACCGTCATTGCCGCCCGGTCCTCCCTGGCGGTGTCGACCTCCTGCACGAGCACCCCGCCGGCCGCCGAGCGGAGCTCGGTCCCGCGGCCGAAGGGGCGGGCCTGGATCACCCGCAGGTTCTTGCGCTGGGCGAACTCACCGAGGGCCTCGGAGGTAAACGAGGGGGCGATGACGATCTCGGTCATGATCTGGATGATCCGGCCGGCGGTGGGCCCATCGATCTCCCGGTTGGCGGCCACAATGCCACCGAACGCGGAGCGGGGGTCGGAGTCGAGGGCACGCAGGTAGGCCTCCTCCACATCGACGCCGAGCGCTGCGCCGCAGGCATTCGTGTGCTTCACGATCGAGACGGCCGGCCGCTCGAACTCGCACGCCAGCCGCCACGCCGCCTCGAAGTCGAGCAGGTTGGTGTAGGAGAGCTCCTTGCCGGCGAGGCGCTGCCAGCCGGGGTCCCCCGTCGCGTAGAACGCGCCCGCCTGGTGCGGGTTCTCCCCGTAGCGCAGGGGGAACTGCTTCTTCATGGCGAGGTGCAACGTCTCGGGGAACGTCGCCGGCCCCGACAGCCAACTCGCCACGGCGAAGTCGTACTCGGCCGTGTGGGAGAACGCCTCGGCGGCGAGCTGCGCGCGGGTCTCGTCCGACAGCGACCCTGCCCTCGCCTGCATCTCCTCGAGGATGGCGGGGTACCGGGCGGGGTTCACGACGACCGCCACGCTGGGGTAGTTCTTGGCCGCCGCCCGCACCATGGCCGGCCCGCCGATGTCGATCTGCTCGAGGGCGGAGTCCTCGGCGGCTCCGGCGGCGACCGTCTCCCGGAAGGGGTAGAGGTTGCACACCACCAGATCGATCAGCGGGATGTTCTGGCTCTTGAGCTGGGCCAGGTGCTGCGGCTTGCGGCGGTCGGCGAGGATCCCGGCATGGATGTGGGGGTGGAGGGTCTTGACCCTGCCCTCCAGCATCTCCGGGACGCCCGTGACGTCGGCCACGGGTGTGACCGACACGCCCGCCCGCGAGAGGAAATGGGCGGTGCGGCCGGTGGAGACGATCGTGATGCCCATCGCGGCGAGGCCGCGGGCCAGCTCCTCCAGCCCGGTCTTGTCGCTGACGGAGATCAGTGCCCGGCGGATCCTCACCTGGCACCCGCCCTCGTCGTTGCCGGGCTTTCGCCGACCTCGACCTGGCGTCCTGTGATCCGGGTCTGACCGGACACGACGAGGCGGACGGCCTCCGGGTACAGGCGGTGCTCGACGGCCTTGATGCGCTCGTGCAGGGTCTCCTCGTCGTCGCCGGGCAGGACCGGGACACACGCCTGGGCGACGATCGGGCCGTGGTCGACATGCTCGTCGGCGAAGTGAACGGTCGTGCCGGTCACCTTGACGCCCCAGGCGAGCGCGTCCCGCACGGCGTGGGCGCCGGGGAACGCCGGGAGGAGGGCGGGATGGATATTGAGCACCCTCCCCTCGAAGGCGGCGATGAAGGCCGGGGACAGGATCCGCATGAAACCAGAGAGGCAGACCAGGTCGACGTCGCGAGCCGCCAGCGCGGCGACGAGGGCCTCGCCGTAAGCGGTACGGTCGCCGTGCGGAGCGGGATCGACGAACAAGGCCTCCACGCCCGCTCGGGCAGCCACGGCGAGGGCGCCGCAGCCAGCCTTGTCGGCAAGCAGGACCACGACCGTGGCGTCGCCGAGCTCACCACGACTGGAGGCATCCAGCAGTGCGCTGGCGTTGGTCCCGGCGCCGGAGGCGAGGATGGCGATGCGGGTGGTCACGGGCGCGAGGATACCCGCACGGACCTGTCGCTGCCGTCGCCCAAACCGTCCCCCGGACGAGCCCGGCCGGGTCGGGCGGGTTCTCAGACTCCGACCCGCGCCACCAGCTTCGCTACCTCGCTCGGGTCCTTCGCAACGGCCACCCCCGCGGCCCGGAAGGCATCCGCCTTGGCAGCGGCGGTCCCCTTCGACCCCGAGACGAGGGCACCGGCGTGGCCCATCCGCTTTCCGGGCGGGGCGGTGAACCCGGCGATGTAGGCAACGACCGGGGTCCGCATCCCCTGCGCGATGAACGCCGCTGCCTGCTCCTCCTCGTCGCCGCCGATCTCGCCGATCAGCACGACGGCCCGGGTGCCGGGGTCGGCCTCGAAGCGGGCCAGACAGTCGATGAACCCGGTGCCGACGATGGGGTCGCCGCCGATGCCCACACAGGTCGACTGCCCGATCCCGGCGGCCGTCAACTCGTGGACGATCTGGTAGGTGAGCGTGCCGGAACGGGAGACGAGACCGACCGGCCCCGGGATGCAGATCTCGCCCGGGATGATGCCGAGGTTGGACTCACCCGGCGAGATGACGCCGGGGCAGTTCGGGCCGATCAGCGTGATGCCGCCGGTCCTCCGGATCTGCGCCCGGACCCTGGCGGTGTCGTTGGCGGGGATGCCCTCGGTGATGCAGACGACGAGGCCGACGCCCGCGTCGGCGGACTCGAGGATGGCGTCGGCCGCTGCCCGGGCGGGGACGAAGATGACCGAGGCGTTCGCCCGGGTCGCCGCCGTTGCCTCGCCGACGGTGTCGAACACCGGAATCCCGTCGACGTCGGTGCCCCCCTTGCCCGGAGTGACGCCAGCGACGACCTGCGTCCCGTAGGAACGGTTCCGCAGGGCGTGGAAGCGGCCCTCACGGCCGGTGAGGCCCTGGACGAGCACAAGGGTCTTCTGGTCGACGAGGATGGGCATCGGGGCATCCTAGGCGAAGACGACGGCGTGGAGGTCGCCCAGGCCCTCGGCGACGAGGTCGAAGGACTCCCCCCCGTCGTTCGAGTACCAGAGCTGGCCATTTGCCGTGCCGAATGCGGCCTCGGACGGCACGCGCGGGTTGATCACGAGAGCCCGCCGGCGGACCCCGCCTTTCAGGTCCCTCACGACGGTTCGGAACCGCCGGCCGGAATCCGTGGAAAGGTAGAGGTCGCAGTGGGCATTGGACTTCCACGTCGACGGCGCACCCCCCGCGGCCGACAGGATGACCCGGTCGGGCTCCGTCGGGTGGGCGGCCAGGCCCATCGTGTACTGGCGGCGGTTGGCGTCGCCCATCTGCCGCCACGAGATTCCCTCGTCGTCCGAGCAGAATGCTCCCCCGCAGCCGTCGCTCCCACCCCCGGTGGTGACGAACACGCGCTCGGGCTTTGCCGCAGAGAGCTGGATCGAGTGCACGTCCGGACAGGGCAGACCGAGGTTGTACCAGCTCTTGCCCGCGTCGCGGGAGCGGTAGACGCCGCCCACCTGGATGCCGACGTAGATGGTCTTGGAATCCTTGTGATGGGTGCCGACCGCAGTGACCGCTGCGACGGCCACGGGGTGGGAGGCGGCGCCATCGCCCCCGGACCACGCCTCGGCCCCGGGAGACGCGGCAAGGGTCCGGATCGGGGTCCACGACTCGCCGATGTCCTTGCTGCGCCAGGCGCCCACGGGAAGGCAGCCCGCGATCAGCCGGCCGCTGCGGGCGAGTGCGAGGGAGGTGACCGCATCGCCGAGGTCTTTCGCCAGGACCCTGGCGTCGCCGACGCCGGACCAGGCCAGCACCTGGCCGCCGGCCGTCCCCGCCAGGACGCCGCCCTCGGCGGTCCGCACGAGGCAGAGCACCCCCTGGCCGGACGCCTGCGTCACATCGCCGTCCTCGTACAGGCTGAACCCCTTCGAACCGCCAAGAAACATTCTCATCTCGCAGCCTCCACAGCTTGCTGTGCCGCCTCCAACATGCCCGCGGCGGCACGGACCCTTGGATGGTGAGCTCGGGCGAGGATCTCCCTGCCCTCCGGTGCGTTTGTGCCCTCCAACCGCACGATGATCGGTACCTCCACTCGCGTCCGGCCGAGAGCCTCGAGGATCCCATCGGCCACGAGGTCGCAGCGCGTGATGCCCCCGAAGATGTTGACCAGCACGGAGCGTACGGCCGGCCCGGCGACGACCACCTCGAGCGCCTTGGCCAGGGACTCGGCGCCGGCACCGCCGCCGACGTCGAGGAAGTTGGCAGGGGCGCCGCCCGCCTGGGCGACGACGTCCAGTGTGGACATCACGAGCCCCGCCCCGTTCCCGATGATGCCGATGTCACCATCGAGCTTCACGAAATTGAGACCCGCCTCCGCCGCCATCGCCTCCTGAGGATCGGGGCGCCCGGTTCCCTTGAAGGAGGCGAATTCCGGGTGCCGGAAAAGCGCCGAGTCGTCCAGCGAGACCTTGGCATCGAGGGCGATCAGGCCGCTCGGGGTGAGCGCCAGGGGGTTCACCTCGACCAGTGAGGCGTCGGCCTCGACGTAGAGGCGGTAGAGCAGCGGCAGCAGGCGAGCAGCGTCGGGCCGTGCCCGTGGATCGAGACCGGCCCCAAAGACCAGGCTGCGCACCTGGAAGTCGGCGAGCCCGAGCAGGGGATCGACGTGGACCGTCGCCATCGAGCCCTCACCGGCCGACTCGACGTCGATACCCCCCCGTGACGAGACCATGAACAGCGCCGTGCCGGCCCGGCGGTCGAGCGTGACCGCCGCGTAGTACTCGGCGTCGATCTGGGAGGCCGCCTCGACCAGGAGCTGCTCGACGGGGTGGCCGCCGATGTCCATGCCGAGGATGCGGCTCGCTTCCTGCTCGGCGTCGTCGGGGGTGCCGACCACCTTGACCCCGCCGGCCTTGCCCCGGCCGCCGGCGGCCACCTGCGCCTTGAGGGCCACCCTTCCGCCCAGGTCGGCTGCCGCCCGACAGGCCTCGGCGGGCGACGACACCACGCGACCCTCCGGCACGGGGATCCCCCACCGGGAGAACAGCTGCTTGCCCTGGTATTCGAAGAGGTCCAAAGAGCTCCCCCGGGGTCCTACTGCGACGACGGGCGGTCGAGTGTGCGGTGCAGCCACCCGATGATCTCGGTGGTGTTCGTGCCCGGCGTGAAGATCTCGGCGATGCCCGCAGCCTTCAGGGGCGCCACGTCCTCCGCAGGAATGATGCCGCCGCCGAAGATGGGGATGTCGCCCGCACCCTTCTCCGCGAGGAGCTGCACGACCCGGGGGAACAGCACCATGTGGGCACCGGAGAGGCAGGAGAGCCCCACGGCATCCGCGTCCTCCTGGAGCGCGGCCTCGGCAATCTGCTCCGGCGTCTGGTGCAGCCCGGTGTAGATGACTTCGAAGCCGGCATCTCGGAGCGCCCTCGCCACTACCTTTACCCCCCGGTCATGCCCGTCGAGCCCCGGCTTCGCCAGAACAATGCGGATCCGACTCCCCTCGACACGTGCCACTAGCAGTCCCTGACCTGACTCGACGAAGGGGCTTCAACAACCGGCACCGCAAGAAAACCACACTAGTCGAATTCGCAGGCTCAGTCGACGGCCTTGATGGGCGCGTAGCCGAGGAGGAGACGCTTCTCCCCGATGCCGGCGAACCACACCCTTGCCTCGGCCTTCGCTCCGCTGCCCTTGAGCTCCTGGATGACCCCGGCCCCCCACCGGTCGTGCTCGACCGCCTGGCCCACCCGCCAGTCCTGTGCCGCACGCTCGAGGTCGGGATACTGCGGGTTGCGCGACGCTGAGCCCGACGACGCGGGTGGCGAATCACCGATGTGGCGCATGACGTCGTCGGGGATCTCCTTGAGGAAGCGGGACAGGCTGTTGTAGCCGAAGTGACCCGAGAGGCTGCGCTGGCGGGACGCCACGACGTAGAGGCGCTCCTTCGCCCGGGTGATCCCCACGTAGGCGAGGCGGCGCTCCTCCTCGAGCTCGTCGGGGTTGCCGAGGGAGCGGATGTGCGGGAACACACCGTCCTCCATGCCGATCAGGAAGACGACCGGGAACTCGAGGCCCTTGGCGTTGTGCAGGGTCATGAGCGAGACCGATGACGACGCCTCGTCGTAGTCGTCCTGCTCGCTCACGAGCGCCACCTGGCTCAGGAAGTCGTCGAGGGAGGCGTCGAGGAAGCCCTTTGCGTACTCGGCGGCGTCGGTCGCCAGCTCCTTCACGTTGTCGACCCGGCCGAGGGCCTCGATGGAGCGGTCCGACCCGAGCTCGGCCAGGATGCCGGAGCGCTCGGAGGTCAGCCTGACGATCTCCTCGATGCTCACCCCGCGCTGGAGGAACCCCTTCAGCTCCGCGACGAGGTCGACGAACTCCCTGAGCCCACGCTGCGTCCTGGTGGCGATACCCTCGACCGCGCCGTTGACCGCGTCCTCGATCGCCTCGAAGAGCGTGATCCCCTGCAGGGCGGCGTGGGCCTCGATCATCGACACCGTCCGCTCTCCGATGCCCCGTTTCGGCGTGTTGATGATGCGCCGGAGCGATGCGGAGTCCGCGGTGTTCACCACCACGCGCAGGTAGGCGAGGACGTCCTTGACCTCCTTGCGCTCGTAGAATCGGAGCCCTCCGAGGACCCGGTAGGGAATGCCGAAGCGCGTGAACACCTCCTCGACGACGCGGGACTGGGCGTTGGTCCGGTAGAAGACGGCGATGTCGCTGAGGCGGTAGCCCTCCGTCTCCTGCAGGCGGAGGGTCTCGACCGCGACGAAGGCGGCCTCGTCGTGCTCGTCGGTGGCGAGATAGTGCCCGATGAGGTCGCCGGCGCCACGGTCGGTCCAGAGGTTCTTGGGTTTGCGGAGCCGGTTGTTCTCGATGACGGCGTTGGCGGCAGTGAGGATGTTCTGGGTCGACCGGTAGTTGCGGTCGAGCGTCATCACCTGCGCCGTGGGGAAGGCCGCCTCGAAGCGCATCAGGTTGCGATAGTCCCCCCCGCGGAAGGCGTAGATCGACTGATCCATGTCGCCGACGACGCAGATGTTGCCGTCGGGCGCCTTGAGCAGGCGCACGAGCTCGAACTGTGCGGCGTTGGTGTCCTGGAACTCGTCGATGAGGAGGTGGCTCCACCGTTTCCGGTAGACCTCGTTGACCTCGGGGTCGCCCAGCACCTGCACCGCGCAGCCGATGAGGTCGTCGAAGTCCATGGCGTTGGCCTCCCTGAGGAGGCGCTGGTACTCCCGGTAGACCGGCGCCATCGCCCGGAGCTCCCAGTTGGCGCTCGACTCCATGACCTCGGGGCCGAGCATCTCGTCTTTGACCCGGGAGATGGCGTGGAGCACCTGGGAGGGCTTGAACCGTGCGGCGCCCGGCAGCGTCGCCTCCTTGAGGATGTAGGCGATGAGACGCTGCGAGTCTGCCGAGTCGTAGATGGTGAAGGAGGACCGGTAGCCCAGCCGGTGCGCCTCCCGGCGCAGCAGGCGGGCGCACATCGAGTGGAAGGTCCCGATCCACATCGTCCTGGCGACGGGGCCGACGAGGGCCTCGATCCGGTCGCGCATCTGGCCGGCCGCCTTGTTCGTGAACGTGATGGCGAGGATGGAGAACGGGGGGACCCCGTGCTCCCGGATCAGATGGGCCACCCGCCGGGTGAGGACCGCCGTCTTGCCACTCCCGGCCCCCGCGACGACGAGCAGGGGGCCGTCATGGTGCATGGCGGCCTCCCGCTGGGCAGGGTTCAGGGGGCCGAGCAGGTCCTGGTCGGCGTCGTTGGCGGCCAAAGCGAGTTGTTCCACACTCCGATTATCCATGCGAACCACGGCATTACCCGTCTTCATGCCGGGGCGGCCTTTCTCTGCGAACGTCGTCGCGCATACCGCCTCGCTGTTCGCAAAGAAGCCACGACCTCGTGCGGACGATTGCAGAGGTCGTCGTAGGTGATCACCAGGACACCCCATCCGAGCACGACGACCGCGTTGCGTTTCCGCCGGTCTTCGTACCAGGCCTCCCGATCCGAATGTACCGAGTAGCCGTCGATCAGCAGGAGGAGCCAGTCCTCGACGAGGGCGAAGTCGGCCCTGAGGATGACATTGCCCTCCTCGTCCCTGACTCGATACTGCGGGACCGGCATGGGCAGGCGGGCGCCACGGAGTAGGTTGAACACCAGGGCCTCCAGTTCGCTCTCCGGGGGGACGTAGGCAGGGCCGCAGGCCTTCAGGATTTCCCGCAACACACCGGCGCCACGACGGCCCCTGCCTCCGCCCTCGTCCACCATCCGCTGCAGCCGCTCAACGGAGACGAGCCCCCGACGCAGCAGCTGGTGCATGCCCCGCTCCACGCGCCGCCTGCCGGCGACGGCGCCGAGATCAAGCAGCGTTCGTGCGGGGTTGGTGACCGGGATGCCATGTCTCCGGGTGACATCCCCCGGCGCCAGCTTGGCGACCCGGTGACAGATCACGCCCTTTGGCGGACGGGATCCGCCCGAGGTGGTGGAGATCTCCACCGGCGCCGACGTGAGGCCGTCGATGTCCCAGAGCGCCGCCGCCGCCCGGTGGGAGGCCACGGCGCCATCGCCCGCCCAGAGGCACGCAGCCATCAACCGCTGGCGATCCGTGGCAGGCACGCCGGCAATTGCACAGATGCCGGGGAGCACCTCCGTCAGCTTGCCGGCGGCAATCCTGCGGGAGATGGCGGATCGGGACAAGCCTGCCTGGAGTGCCTGGGCGCGGCTCACAACTCCATGTTGACGAGCTGCGAGATGGAAACAAGTGCGGTCTGCATCGTTTGTCATGACAGGAGTGTAGTGGGAGCGTAGGGAGAGCGCTTCTTTGCGTGCGGCGTCGCGGAAACCGCAACAGGGTTCGCAAAGAAGGGGCCACCCCTGCCCCAGCGACCGCGGGGGTCAGGCGAGGAAGGCCCAGGGGTTGCCGCTGAAGGTCACCGGGCGCTCCAGCTTCAGGATGCGGACGGCGCCCGGGGGGCCGTCGGGGTCCGGGCCGAAGGCGCAGGCCACGACCTCCTTGCCGGCGGGGTAGACGGCCAGCGTCTTGCCGCTGCGGCCGTCCCACACCCGGACGGTGTCGTCGGCTGATCCCGAGACGACCACGGGGACCCGGTCGAGGACGCCCACCGTCACGCCCCAGATCGAGGCCCCGTGGCCCCGCAGGACCCTGGGGGGGCGCTCGCCGGAGGGCTCCCAGAGCCGCACCGTTCGGTCCGCCGCCCCGGAGGCGACCACGTCGTTGCCGTCGATGGTGCCGGTGGCCACTGCGGACACCACGCCGGGGTGGCCCTGGAGCACCACCGGCGGTTGCTGACCGGTGAGGTCCCAGACCCGGACGGTACGGTCGTCGCCGCCCGAGACGGCCGCCGGGTGGCGCTGCAGCGTCCCCACCGCCACCGCCCGGACGGTGTCGACATGGCCGGCGAGGACGATCGGGGGCTCGTCGCCGGTCACATTCCACACCCGCAGCGTGGAGTCACCGCCGCCCGAGACCAGCACCGGCGCCTGGTCGATCCAGCCGACGGCGGCCGCCCACACGAGGCCGGTGTGGCCGGAGAACGAACGTGACGGCCGCTTGCCCGTCGGGTCCCAGAGGATGAGCGTGTTGCGAGGCCCGACGGAGACGACCGCTGGCTCGCCGCCGATCTGGCCGACGGCGAGGTGACGGCCGAACGGGAAGCGCCACATGGCGAGCAGCGGTCCCGGGGCGGGGGCCTGGTGGGCCTGGAGCTCTCCTACTCCCACTCGATCGTCGCCGGCGGCTTCGAGGAGATGTCGTAGACGACCCGGTTGACGCCGGGGACCTCGGCGACGATGCGCCCGGCGATGGTGTCGAGGACCTCCGCAGGGATGCGCGCCCAGTCTGCGGTCATGGCGTCCTCGGACTCGACGGCCCGGACGGCGACGACGTTGCCGTAGGTCCGCTCGTCGCCCATCACCCCGACCGTTCGCACCGGCAGGAGGACCGCGAACGACTGCCAGATGCGCCGGGACAGCCCCGCCCGGTGCAGCTCGCCGACGACGATGGCGTCGGCGGCTCGGACCATCTCGAGCCGCTCCGGCGTGACGTCGCCGATGATGCGCACCGCCAGGCCCGGTCCCGGGAAGGGCTGGCGCCAGACGATCTCCTCCGGCAGGCCGAGCTCCTCGCCCACCTTGCGGACCTCGTCCTTGAACAGGTCCCGCAGCGGTTCGATCAGTTCGAAGCGCATGTCCTCGGGGAGCCCGCCGACGTTGTGGTGGGTCTTGATCCGGGCCGCGACGCCGCTGGAGCCGCCCGACTCGATGACATCCGGGTACAACGTCCCCTGCACGAGGAAGGGCGCCGCGGTCAAGTCCCCGGCAATCTCCAGCGCTGCCTCCTCGAAGACCCGGATGAACTCGTTGCCGATGATCCTGCGCTTGCGCTCGGGGTCCTCGACCCCGCTGAGCCGCTCGAGGAAGCGGTCGGCAGCCTTGACGTGCACGAGGTTCATCGAGAGATGCCCGGCGAAGGTGTCGACCACCTGCTCCGCCTCCCCGGCGCGCAGGAGGCCGTGGTCCACGAAGATGCAGGTGAGCCGGTCCCCGACCGCACGGTGCACGAGGGCAGCGGCCACGGCGGAGTCGACGCCCCCGGAGAGCCCGCAGACCACCCGGTGGTCGCCGACCTTTGCCTGGATCCCCTCGATGGCGCTCTCGATCACGCCCGTCGGGGTCCAGGCGGGGAGGCAGTCGCAGGCGCGGTACAGGAAGTTCTTCATCAGCTCCAGCCCGTTGGGGGTGTGGGCGACCTCGGGGTGGAACTGGACCCCGAACAGGCCACGTTCGGGGTCTTCCATCGCGGCGACCGGCGAGGCGGGGCTGGCGGCGGTCGCCCGGAACCCCTCCGGCGGGGCGACCACCGCGTCGTTGTGGCTCATCCAGGCGGTCTGCTCGGGGGCAAGGCCCTCGAACAGCACGCCGCCGCCACCGGAGACCGCCGTCCGGCCGAACTCCCCCGCCTCGCCCCGGGCGACGTCGCCGCCCAGGGTCTTCGCCATCAACTGATGGCCGTAGCAGATCCCGAGCACGGGGATGCCCAGGTCGAAGATCGCCGGATCGGCCCGGTGGGCGCCGGGCTCGTACACGCTGCGGGGACCGCCCGAGAGGATGATCCCCTTCGGCGAGCGCCGCCGGATCTCCCCGGCCGAGATCGAGGCGGGAACGATCTCGGAGCGCACGCGGCACTCCCGGACCCGCCGGGCGATGAGCTGGGCGTACTGGGCGCCGAAATCGACGACCAGGACGGTGTCGAACGCCGGGCGCTTGAGGGCGCCCTCGGGCCCCGGGACCGAATGCGACGGATGCGGCATGGCGCTCAGGCCCCCTGGCCCACTCCCTGCTGGCGCTGCAGGTGCTTGCCCTCGCTGGTGATGGCCGGCGCAATGACGATCTCCGCCTTCTGGAACTCCTTGATCGAGGCGTAGCCACAGGTGGCCATCGAGAACTGGAGGGCACCGAAGAGGTTCATCGTGCCGTCGTTGACCTGGGCCGGGCCGAGGAGGATCTCCCGGAGCGTTCCCGAGGTGCCCGAGACCACCCGGACCCCCCGCGGCAGCGAGGAGTGGAAGCTCGCCATGCCCCAGTGGTAGCCGCGGCCGGGGGCCTCGACCGCCCGCGTGAGGGGAGATCCGATCATCACCGCGTCGGCCCCGCAGGCAATCGCCTTGGCGATGTCGCCGCCGGTGCGCATCCCCCCGTCGGCGATGACCTGCACGTAGCGGCCCGTCTCGTCGAGGTGGCGCATCCGGGCCGCCGCCACGTCGGCGATGGCCGTCGCCTGGGGCACCCCGATCCCGAGCACCTGCCGGGAGGTGCAGGCGGCACCGGGGCCAACCCCGACGAGGACGCCCACCGCACCGGTCCGCATCAGGTGCAGCGCGGCGGGGTAGGAGGCGCACCCGCCGACGATGACCGGAAGGTCGTAGGTGGCGATGAACTTCTTGAGGTCGAGGGGCTCGGTGCGCGACGACAGGTGCTCGGCAGAGACCACCGTGCCCTGGATCACGAGGATATCGAGGTCCGCCTCGAGGACGAGCTGGGCGTACTGCGCGACGTTCTGCGGCGTCAGGCTCGCCGCGGCGGTCACCCCCGACTCCTTGATCTGGCCGATGCGCTTGTGGATCAGCTCCTCTTTGATCGGCTCCTGGTACAGCTCCTGCATGCGCCGGGTGGCGGTGTCCTGGGGGGCCGAGGCTATCTCCTGGAGCACGGCGTCGGGGTCTTCATAGCGAGTCTGCAGCCCTTCGAGGTTGAGGACGCCGAGGCCGCCGAGACGGCCGATCTCGACGGCAGAGGCGGGGGAGACCACCGCGTCCATCGCCGCAGCCATCAGCGGGATCTCAAAACGGTAGGCGTCGATCTCCCAGGAGAGATCGACATCGTGCGGATCCCGGGTCCGCCGGGACGGGACAATGGCGATGTCGTCGAAGCCGTAGGCCCGGCGAGCCGTCTTCGCAATACCGATCTCAAGATCCAAGGCAAACCTCTCTTCTCTTCGGTGTCGTGTGCCCGCAAGGGGGCCCTGGGTTGGGTGGGACCTCTACCCGGCTATTCCGGTCATATAGGCGCGCAGGAGAAGCCCGAAAACGACTGCACTGGCTACTGCGAACACCGCCCATTCCACGCCCTCGAACTTCTTCGAGATGCGGTGGGCGGCATAAAGCACCAAAACGGAAAAGAGTCCGTACGAGTAATGGAGCCAGATTCGGTGCTTGCCCATTGCCAGGAGGATGACCCCGAACAGGATCTGCACCCCGAGCAGGACCTGACCGAGTCCGAGCAGGCCCCAGAAGTACGTTCCAGGGTTTTTGTTCCGGATCCAGAAGATCGTGCCCCACACAAACAGGATCAGGAAGATGGCCGCGATGCTCTCGCCCAGGTACTTGTGAAAAGTCGGCATGCAGTCCGGTCACCGGTTTCTT
>DASXNO010000176.1:0-10030 GCA_036495025.1 Actinomycetota bacterium
CTGGGCGGTGGCGATCATCGTCCCCGTCGGCGTCGGCCTGTTCGTCAGCATCCACCGCCACTACGAGCGCGCCGATGCATGGCTGTCTGCGCCGGGCACCGGCCGGGCCACCTGGCGCCGCCTCCGGGTGCTGGTGGCGACCGACCACCACGACGTCGCCCTCGCCGATGCCGCCGCCAGCTACGCCCGGCGGGTGGCGTCCCGTGACGAGACCGTGACCCGGGTGGTCGGCCGGGGGGAAGCCCGCAGCCTCCTCGAGGAATCGGGGGAGTCGACGTTGACGTTGCTCACCCTGCCCCACTGGGTGGGCGGATCCGGCGCCGTGCGGGGCGGCTCGGCGGGCCCGGCGAGGCTCATCCCCAGGCTGGCGGAGGAGCGCCTGCGGCGGGAGGCCCTTCGCCACGCCGACACGGCCGTCGCCTCGCTGACCCTCGAGCGGGGAGGCAGGCTCAGCGAGCAGGACCGGCACATCGCCCTCGTGGTCGTGGGCCGGCCCGACGGGCTTGCCCGGCGCGGCCTCGCCGTGGCCAATGCCCTTGCCCCCGATGAGGTCCATGCCCTGCATATCGAGATCGACCCCGACGAGACCCGTGCCGTCCTCGACGAGTGGGCCCGCAGCGACCTGGGGATCGAGCCGGAGGTCGTGCCGGCCCCCTACCGGGAGCCCGGGGGGCCGGTCAGGGCGAGGGTCGAGGAGCTGCGCCGCGGCACCCATGCCGTCATCTCGGTGGTCGCTGTCTCCCTGGCGCTGCGCTGGTGGCAGCGCCTGCTCTACGCGAACAGCACGAGAGAGTTGCGAACGGCGCTGGCCGGCACCGGCACGACGGCCCTCATCGAATGCCGGCTCCCCCTCGCCATCGCCGAGCCCGCCCCGGAGAGGGTCAGGTCCTCGCAGCGCTGAGCGGCAGGAGCTCTCGCTCGAAGAACCGGAAGAAACCCTCCTGATCTGGTCCGACCTGGTGGATCGTCACGTGGTCGAAGCCGGCCTCACCGAAGGTGCGGATGGCGTCGGCGTGGGCCTGGGGGTCCGGACCGCAGACCACCACCCTGGCGACGTCCTCCTCCCGGATCGGCTGAGCCGCCTGCTCGAAGTAGCTCGGGAGCGCGAGCTCCTGGCCGAGCTGGCCGGGGAGGGCGGCGATGGGCCAGACGGCGTGGGCGATGCGGCGGGCCTCTGCCTCGGAGGCTGCCCAGCAGACCTTGAGCTGCCCGATGCACGGCTTGCCGCTCCCGCCCGCCTCCTGGAACCGCTGGACCGTCCCCGCCTGGGGGGCGATGCCGATGAGCCCGTCGCCGATCCGCCCGGCGAGCCTGGACGAGGCCGGACCCCCGGCGGCCACATAGATCGGCGGTGGCTCGTCCGGGAGGGTGTAGATGCGGGCGTTCTCCACCGTGTAGTAGCGGCCGTGATGGGACTGAACGCCGCCGCGCCAGAGCTGCCGGATCACCGAGGCCGCCTCCTCGAGCATCTCCCGCCGCACGGCAATCGGAGGCCATCGCTGCCCGGTCACATGCTCGTTCAAGTTCTCGCCGGTCCCCAGGCCGAGGAAGAAGCGGTCGCCGAACATGGCGGCGGCAGTCGCCGCCGCCTGCGCCACGATCGCCGGGTGGGTCCGGATGAGTGGGCAGGTGACGGCCGTGCCGAGCCGCAGCGTGCTCGTCGTGGCGGCGATGCCGCCGAGGACACCCCAGACGAACGGGCTCTGGCCCTGCACGTCGGTCCACGGGTGGAAGTGGTCGGCGATGGTGGCGAAGCCGAAGCCAAGCTCCTCGGCACGGCCTGCGAGGCGGACGAGGGTCCTGGCGTCGTGTTCTTCGCTGGAGAGGTGGTAACCGACCTGCATGCGACCGACGCTACCCGGGTGGGACGCTCCCAAACACGTCGATTGGCTTCAGCGAGCACCCTGAGGGACGCCCCGGAGGGCGTCGTAGTCGTTGACGGCGGCCGCCAGCATCGACACCGCCGCTGCGAGCTCGTCCGACGGGCCCGCGTACTCCTGCAGGATCGCTGCCATCCTCTTCCGGACGAAACGCCGGCCGCGCCGCAGTGCGGAGCGGCCCTCAGGCGTCAGGTCGACGAAGACGCGCCGGCGATCGTCGGGATCCGGCTTCCGTACCACCCAGCCGTGATCGAAGGCAGCGTCGAGGATGGCCGTCACCGCCGACATCCGCATCTGGCGGGCGGCGGCCAGGGCGCTGACGTGGTGGAGGCCGGCGTCGATCCGGTGCAGGACGCGCAGCTGCTCGAGCGACGGCACTCCCTCCTCCTCGTCGAGGGCGATCCGAAGCAACCGGTACAGGCGCGGCACGAGCTCTGCCAGCTCCTCCGCCACATCCGTGCCCGCCGATACTGCCACGCCCACGTCTTCCCGGGCGTTTGCCCCCCTCGTCATCCGGGTATCCTATGATAGATCAATAGTTGAACTATTCAGGAGTTGACCGGTATGGTAACGGAACATGACATCGCCACCGGGCAGGTCGCCGGGCTGACCTCCGCAGAGGCCGGCCGGCGCCTGGCCTCCTCGGGCCCCAACACCGTGCCCGACCGGCCCATGCCCGCTTGGCGCCGCCTCGCCAAGCGTTTCTGGGGACCGCTGCCCTGGATGCTGGAGGGCACGGCCATCTTGACGCTGCTCCTCGGCAGGACGATGGAGGCAGCCATCATCACCGCGCTGCTGGTCGTGAACTCGCTGATCGGCTACCGGCAGTCCGCAAAGGCGGCCCGGGCGCTGGCCGCGCTCGCCAACCGCCTGCCCCCACGGGCACGGGTGCTCCGTGACGGGACCTGGACCACCTTGCCGGCGGCCGACGTCGTTCCCGGCGACGTCGTCCGCGTCCGCACCGGCGACATCGCGCCTGCGGACCTCCGGGTCCTCCACGGCGAGGTCGGTGTCGACAGCTCTGCGATCACGGGCGAGTCGCTGCCGGCCTCGGTGGGCCCGGGCGGCGCCGTCCCGGGATCGGGCATCGTGACCCGGGGCGAGGTGACCGCCACCGTCGAGGCCACCGGCGCAGCCACGTCCTTCGGGCGGGCCGCCCGGCTCGTCCAGACGTCGGAGCCGAAGACGTCGCTGGAGCGGGTCGTCTACACCGTCGTCCGCTCCCTGGTGGCGCTGGACATCGTGCTGGTCGCGGGGATGTGCGTCTACGCCGCCGCTACCGGCGCATCGCTGCGGGGCGTGGTGCCCTTCGCCCTCACCCTGCTGATCGCCTCCGTCCCCGTGGCGCTGCCCGCCACGTTCAGCGTTGCCCAGGCAATCGGCGCACTGGAGCTGAGCCGGGAAAGCCACGTCCTCGTCACCCGGCTGCCGGCGGTGCAGGAGGCGGCGTCGATGGACGTCCTGTGTACCGACAAGACCGGCACGCTCACCCAGAACCGGTTGCAGGTGGGATCGGCGCACCCCTACCCGCCCACCACGGAGTCCGAGCTGTTGGGGCTGGCGGCGCTCGCCTCGGACCGCGCATCCCAGGACCCCATCGACCTGGCGCTCCTGGCCGCGGGGACCCCGCCCGGCGGGTGGCGCCGGGTGGCCTTCGAGCCCTTCGACCCGGCGACCAAGCAGACGACCGCCACCCTCCAGCGCAACGGCGAGACCCTTGTCGTCAAGAAGGGCATGCCGGCGATCGTGGCGGCATCCTGCGAGGAGGTCCCGGCGTCGCTGCCCGCCGATGTGGAGGCGATGGCGGCAACGGGCGGGCGGGTGCTCGGGGTGGCGGCCGGACCACCCGGCCATCTCCGGCTGGCCGGCCTCGTGGCGCTCACCGACCCACCCCGGCCCGACGCCGCCCAGTTGGTCGCCGAGCTCGGCGCGCTGGGGATCGAGGTCAAGATGGTCACCGGCGACACGGCGGCCACCGCCCGTGCCGTGGCAGACCAGGTCGGCATCCGCGGGCCGCTCGTCACCGGGACAACCCTGCGAGCAGACCCCCGCGTGGCCGAGACGGCAGGCGTGATCGCCGAGGTCTTCCCCGAGGACAAGCACGCCGTGGTGCGGATGCTCCAGGACGCCGGGCACACGGTCGGGATGACCGGGGACGGCGTCAACGACGCCCCCGCCCTGCGCACGGCCGAGGTGGGCATCGCCGTCGAGGGTGCCGTCGACGTCGCGAGGGCGGCGGCGAGCATGGTCCTCACCGATCCCGGGCTCGTCGACCTCGTCGCGGCGGTCCCGGTCAGTCGCAGCATCCACCAGCGCATGCTGACCTGGACGCTCAACAAGATCGTGAAGACCGTGCAGGTGGCCGTCTTCCTGACCGTTGGCTTCTTCCTCACGAAGACGCCGCTGGTCACCCCGCTGCAGATCGTGCTGCTGCTGTTCGCCAACGATTTCGTCACGATGTCCCTGGCCGTGGACCGCGTCCGCCCCTCGCCACGACCGGACCGCTGGAGGACTGGTCCCCTCACCGCCCTCGGCGTGGGTCTGGCGCTGGGAGTCGTCGCCGAGTCGTTCCTCGATCTGGCGCTGGCCCGCGGCGTCCTCCACCTTCCACCGGCACAGGTCCAGACCCTCATGTTCACGATGCTGGTGTTCACGGGTCAGGCGACCGTCTACGTGGTGCGCGAGCGGGGCAGGTTCTGGGCTTCTCGGCCCGCAACCCTCCTGCTGGGAGCGACGGCGGGGGACGTGGTGGCCACCGCTGCGCTGGCAGTGTCCGGCATCGCCATGGCGCCGGTCGCGCTTGGCCCGGTCGTGCTCGTGCTGGGCATCGCCGCCGCCTGGATGTTCGTGCTCGACCCCTTGAAGGTGTGGATCCTGCGGCGCACAGGCTGGGGGGCCCTCACCGACCTTTCACCAATTCCGTGAGTGTGGGAACCGGCCCGTGAAGGGTAATACTTGGCATGGTGTTGAACCGGCATGGCCTCCACCTTCCCCTCGAGCCCGGTGTGTCCGGACTCGAACTGGCCGCAGCCCTCGTGGGATGGCTGCAACGGGAGTGCGGGGCGGTGGCCGGGGAGTACGACGTGGGAGCGGGGATAACGACCATCCCCCTGCGGGTGCCGGCTCGCCGCGCGGCCTGTGCCGGGACGCGCCTGCGCTCGAAGATCACCCGGGCCCGCTCGGAGGAGCTGGTCGGCCACGCCGAGGAGTTGCTCCAGCGCTTCGAGGCTCGCCACCGCCGGGCTCGTGCCCTGCTGGAGCAGGCGCACGAGCTGTGGGCTCCCCTGGCGCCCTGACGCCGGGCCGAGGAAGACACCGTGGCACCGGGGCGTGTCTCCGTCGTCGTGATCACCCGTGACCGTGCCGACGAGGCGGCGAGGACCGCAGCCCTCCTGGCGACGCTGCCCGAGCACCCCGCGGTCATCGTCGTCGACAACGGCTCGACGGATGGGACGCCCGAGCGGGTTCGTGCGCTGGCGCCCCACGCGGTCGTGCTCGAGGCGGGCCGCAACCACGGCGCGGCAGCACGCAATGCCGGGGTCGCGCATGCGGTCACACCGTACGTGGCGTTCAGCGACGACGACTCGTGGTGGGCGCCGGGGTCCCTCGCCCGGGCGACCGCCCTACTCGACGAGCACCGCGGTGTCGGGCTGATCTGCGCCCGCGTCCTCCTCCGGCACGAGGAGCGGGTGGACCCGATCTGCCGCGTCATGGCAGCGAGCCCCCTTCCCCGCCCCAACGGTGTGCCGGGCCCCTGCCTGGGAGGTTTCGTTGCCTGCGCCGCGGTCGTTCGGCGCGAGGCGTTCCTCGAGGCAGGCGGGTTCGACCAGCGGCTGGGGGTCGGCGGCGAAGAAGACCTCCTCGCCATCGACCTCATGAGCCGGGGGTGGCATCTCATCTATGCCGAGGACGTCGTCGCCCACCACCATCCCTCCCCGGTGCGCAGCCCGAGGCGGCGGCGATCGAACCTCGTCCGCAACGCGCTCTGGACGGCCTGGCTCCGCCGGCCCGCTCTGCCGGCCCTGGGAGCCACCTGCCGGCTGGGGTGGGCGGCGCTCGGGGACCCGGCGGCACTCCACGGCTTCACCAAAGCCGTCGCCGGCGCCGCGTGGGTGACCCGGCAGCGCAGGGTCGTGCGCCCCGAGGTCGAGGCCCGGCTCAGGATGCTGGACTGAGGTCCCTGCCCGTCAAACCCCTTGCGTCGGCCCGTTGGGCTCCGCCCGGGGGCAGGTCGAGCTCGATCCACGAAGGGGACGACACTTCGGCCTCGCCGAAGGCCCGGGAACGTCCCTGGCCCTCCCACAGTTCGATGCGGATAGCCCGAGGCAGCACCTGCAGGCGCATGCCCACCGGTTGGTCGGAGAGGGGATGAGCCCCCCGGACGCTGCTGTGTGCCAGCTCGCCAGCGAGGAGGATCGCCTTCTGCAGCAGCTCCGGCGGCAAGTTCTCGAGTGGCTGCAGCGACTCCGGGGGGAGGCGGGCCAGCCCGGACGCCTCGACGGCGGAGAGTTGCTCGTCTTCGGCGGGATGCGTACCGTGCGGGCCGAATCGCCGTAGGACACTCCAGCGGGTCGTGCCCATGACCCGGGCGATCTCGTCCCAGGAACGGCGCCCCTTGGCGGAGCGGGCCTGTACCACCGCAGCCTTCTCGAGGGACTCGATGACGGCACGAACCTTGCGTACTGCGGTCAAACGCTGCAGGGGATCGCGTGACTCGAGGTCATCGATGTCTTCCCGCAGCCGCGACCCCACTGTTTGCTCGTCCATGGCGGTCTCTCCCCAGTCGGGTCGCACCGGTCCGGCACGGCTCACGAGCAGACCGCACTTCGTCGCCTTCGTGACCCTACCCGGTGAGCAGTTCCATTCTCTCAGGTATGTCTCGTTTTGAATAGACATGTTCGGACTCCGTAGGGCGGTTTTGCTCCTTCTCGTAGCGGGTACGCAAAGTACTGGGTGGCGCCGCCCCCCTCGTAGCGATCCATACATGCATACCTGTCCTTAGAAACCCACGCCCCAAGGAGGCCCCCCCTGTCATCCCAGAGATCGCAACGACTGGCAGCAACACTGGAGGCGCGCCCCGCCGGGGGCGGACCGCTCGCCAGCAATGGGGCCACGCCCGCAAGCACCCCCGCGGCCACGAGTGCGTGGAACCCCCCTGCCGAGGACTTGACCCATCAGCCCGTCACCCAGGTCCTCAAGAAGGTGACGGAAGAGTCCAAAACGCTCATCACCGAAGAGATGCAGCTCGCCCGGACCGAACTGACGTCGAAGGCCAAGACCGCCGGCAAGGGAGCGGGGCTCCTCGGGGCGGCAGGGGTCCTCGCCATCTTCGGCGTCCTGGCATTCACCGCGGCGATCATCCTTGCGCTGGCGATCGTCATCCCCCCCTGGGCGGCGGCAATGCTCGTGGCCCTGATCTATCTCGCCATTGCGGGCATCCTCGCCCTCACCGGGCGCAACCAGGTGAAGGCGGCGACACCGTTCGTCCCCGAGCAGACGGTGCGAACCCTCACCGACGTGCTGCAGAGGGTCCAGTCCGCCTACAAGCGCGGAGAGTCCAGGCCGTGAGTGCCGCCAAACATCCCCAACCAAGCAAGGAGTGAGCATGGTTCGCAGTCAATACCAGGTGTCCGGGGGCAGCGATGTCATGGCCCTGGTCGAGGAAATCGAGCAGACGGGGGACCGGCTCGCTGCTGCGATCGAGGCACTCGCCTACAAGAAGGCGCACCTCAAGGACGAGGTGCTCGAGATCGCTGAGGAGAAGGCCGACCAGTTTCTCGAGAAGGCAGAGGAGACGAAGGATCAGCTTGTCGCGAAGATCAGCGCGAAGATCCCCGACCGGCGGGAGCTGAAGGCGATGGCGTCGAAGGCTGTCGCCAAGATCGGCGACTCGGCAGGGGAGGCGAAGGACGCGGTGGTCGAGAAGGCGGCCGAGGCGAAGGACACCGTCCTCGAGAAAGCGGCCGAGGCGAAGGACACCATCGTCGAGAAGGCGGCCGAGGCGAAGGACGCGGTGGTCGAGAAGGCGGCCGAGGCCAAAGACGCGGTGGTCGAGAAGGCGGCCGAGGCGAAGGACGCGGCGGTCGAGAAGACCATGGAAGCCGAGCATCGCATCGCCGCCGTCGCTGCAGAGCGCCTGCCCGAAGCGACGCAAGCCGCGTCGGACGTCGCGGAGAAGGTGGTCGACACCGTCTCCCGCGCTGGTGAGTCGGCGGTCACCCGGCTCCGTCACCGCCGTATCCCTTTGTGAGCCCGACGCCGGACAGGTGAACGCACCATCGAACGAACGACGGAAAGGACAATGCACATGGAGACCAACCCCACCGGCCAGCAGTTCCAGTACCTCCCCGACGAGCCGGCAACGTCCGGGACCGGCAATGCTGCTGGCAAGGCCGCGGCCCAGGCCGCTAGCCAGGTGAAAGAGGCCCTGCCGGACGCCGACCAGGTCAAGGACGTGGCAGGAAAGGCGGTCGCCCAGGTGAAGGCCGCCCTGCCGGATGCGGAGCAGATCCGGGACGAGTTCATCCAGGCTGCTCGTCGGGTCCAGGAGATCCTGCCGGACGGCGACGACCTGCGGGCACTGCTGGACCGGACCATCGAGACGGTACGCAACGACCCTTCCATCAGGGAGCACGTCGAGGCGGCGGCTGACATCGTCGCCGGCAAGGTGGAGGGCACCGTGGGTCAGGGAATCGACACCGTCGCCGAAAAGGCGAAGACCGTCGTGGAAAAGGTCGGCCTGGAGCCCCTCGGCTACGTGGCGGAGCGCATCGGCGAGATCGCCAAGGAGGGCGTCGAGGAGCTCGTCGAGGAAACGAAGAACAAAGCCCTGCACTAATGCTCGGCTCGCACTGAATGCCCGTGACCAGGACCGGGCCGGCACTGAACCGGCCCGGTCCCCGGTCGCGGACACGCGTCGACACGACCCGGGCCGCCAGCGGTCCCTTCTGGCGGCGCTATCTGCGGGCCCTGGGCCCGGGCCTCGTGACTGGCGCCTCGGACGACGACCCGTCCGGGGTCGCGACCTACGCGCAGGCGGGCGCCAGGTTTGGGCTCGGGCTGGTCTGGGCTGCCCTCATCACGCTCCCCCTCATGGCCGCCGTGCAGGAGATCTGCGACCGCACGGCGCTCGCCACGGGCAAGAGCCTGGGGGAGCTGGCGACCGAGCGCTTCGCAAGACGGGGGCGGCTTGCGATCGCGATCCTCCTGGTTGCGCTCATCGGCGCCAACGCTCTCAACATCGCCGCCGATCTCGCTGCCATCGGCGCAGGCATGCAGCTCCTCCACGCCGGGCCGCCCTGGTTGTGGGCACTCATTGCCGGAGGCGGCATCACCGCCCTGGTCCTGGCGGGGTCGTTCGAGACCATTGCTCGGGTCTTCAAGGTCCTCTGCGCGGCGCTCCTCGCCTATGTCGGTGTGCTGTTCGTCGTGAAGGTCGACTGGGCCTCGGTGGTCTCCCACACCCTCCTGCCGCACGTCACGGTCTCCAAGGACTACCTGACGCTCCTGGTGGCCGTGCTCGGGACGACCATCAGCCCCTACCTCTTTTTCTGGCAGTCGGCTCACCGCATCGAGGAGCTCCGGGACGAGCCGGAGGGGGGAGACGGTGCGATTCCTCTCGAGATGCGCTCGACAGCAAGCGAGAAAAGGAAGGTTCGGACCAGCCGTGCGGACGTTTTCACCGGGATGGCGTTCTCCAACGCCGTCATGTTCGCCATCATCGTCTGCACCGCGGTGACGCTGGGCCGTCAGGGCAACCACGACATCGCCTCGGCGGCCGAGGCGGCACGCGCCCTCCGACCTGTTGCCGGCCGCCTGTCGACCGTCCTCTTCGCCGCCGGGTTCATCGGCGCGGGGTTCGTGGCGGTGCCCGTCCTCGCCGGCTCGGGATCCGCCGGGCTCTCGGGCCTCCTGAACCGCCGCTGGGGGTTCTCCCGCTCGCCGAGGGAAGCTCCGGTGTTCTATGGCCTGGTCGTTGCCGGCACCCTCGGCGGTACGATCCTCACCCTGCTCGGACTCAACACGATCAAGCTGCTCGTCATCGTCGCGCTCATCAACGGCCTCGCCGCCGCGCCGTTCCTCCTTGTGGTCATGCTGATCTCAGGCAACCGCGAGACGATGGGCGACCACCGCAACGGGCGACTTGCCCG
>DASXNO010000177.1:0-5018 GCA_036495025.1 Actinomycetota bacterium
GTGCTGCTGCAGGTGCTCGCCCCGCAGGAGCTCGACCCCGACGTGGCCGGCGACGTGGCGCTCACGGACGTCGAGACGAAGGCCAGCATCGAGGTGACCGTGACCCCCGCGCTCCTGCAGCGCTACCACGAAGCCCTTGGCGACCACACCACCCGCCTGATCGCGCTCGCCAGGGCCCATCAGGCGCTGTGGCACCGGGTCCGCAGCGACGCCCCGTTGGACCTCCTCGTGATGGACACGTTCCGCCGGATCGGGCTGCTGGCATGAAATTCTTTGCTTTGCTGACCGCGCCAGACGCGGTAGGACAAGCAAAGAATTTCAACCGTGCCACGGAGGCGCGGCCGTGAGCCTGCTCGCCCCGACGGCGGCGGCCTTCGGGCTCATCGTCCCGGCGATCGTCGCCCTCTACTTCCTCAAGGTCCGCCGGCCTGAGGTCCCCGTCTCGAGCACGCTGCTGTGGCGCAGCCTGACCAGGGACCGCCAGGCAGGGGCCCCCTGGCAGCGCCTCCGCCTCTCCTGGCTGCTCGTCCTGCAGCTCCTTGCCGCCATGACCCTTGTCGTGGCCCTCATGCGGCCCGCCCACAGCGCCCCGGCACCCCTCGCCGCCCACACCATCCTCATGGTCGACGCCTCGGCCGCGATGCAGACGACCGACGTCGCACCCAGCCGCTTCGCCGAGGCCAGGCGACGGGCGGCACAGATCGTCGGCCGGATGGGGCCCCAGGACCGGGTCAGCCTGGTGGAGCTGTCATCCCAGCCGAGGGTGCTGGCGTCGGCAGTCGGCGACCGCAACGCCCTCCGCCGGGCCCTGGACCGGATGGCCCCCGACAACGCCCCCGCGGACCTGTCCCAGGCCCTCGCCCTTGCGGCCTCGCTGTCGGGGTCGGGGAGCGACACCGAGCTGGTCCTGCTCTCCGACGGGATCACCGAGCCGTTGCCGGCAGCGGTGTCGCTGCCCTTCCGGGTGAGCTACCAGCCGATTGGGGCCTCGGGGGAGAACCTCGCCATCACGGCGTTGTCCGCCCAGCCGGGTCCGTCCGGTCAGGTGGGCTTCGTGCACGTCCAGAACCTCGGGACCCAGCACCGGGACACGACGCTCGACTGGCGCGTCGATGGGAAGCTGCTCAACGCCAGGTCGCTGTCGCTGCCCGGTGGCTCCGGGACCGACGTGTCCTTCCCGCTGCCTTCCGGCGCGCAGCAACTCTCCGCGACACTGCGGCCGGGGGATGCCTTCGCCCCGGACGACACCGCCTGGGCGCTGGCCCGCCCGGCCGCCGGCTACCGGGTGCTGCTCGTGAGCCCCGACGGCAACGTCTTCCTCCAGCAGGCACTCCGTGTGCTGCCGGGCCTGCAGCTCACGACGGTCACCTCCACCGCCTTCGACGCCGGAACGGCCGCCCGGCCCGCCGACCTCTACGTCTTCGACCGCTTCCTTCCCCCGGCACTGCCGAACGCCCCCCTGCTCATCGTGGATCCGCCGACATCGACGGTCGTCCCGACCGGCCAGGCGTTCTCCCCCGGCACGCTGCAGCCGGCCGGCCCCGATCCGCTCCTGGCGGGCGTCAACCTGGCCGACGTCCACGTCGCGGCGGCCCGCGACCTCTCCCATGCCGGCTTCGGGCTGCCGTTCATCACCTCGCAGGGTGGCCCCGTCGTCCTCCGGCGCGATGCACCCACCCGTGGGGTGCTGATCGGCTTCGACCTGCACGACGCCGACCTGCCGCTGCGGGCGGCCTTCCCGATCCTCGTCGACCGCCTGACGTCCTGGCTGCTCCCGCAGTCGTCACCGCCGAGCTTCCGCCCCGGGGCGGAGGTACCGCTCGGAGCCACCGGCGGGGGCCTGTCCGTGACCCGCCCGGACGGCCGCGTCGTGCCCATCGCCGCGGACGCCGCCTCGGGGCCCGCGGTCTTCGCTGACACCAACGAGCTCGGCGTCTACGAGGTGGCGCGTGGTGCCGGTGGGGGGCGCCAGGTTCTGTCACACTTCGCCGTCAGCTCGCCGGACGTGTCCGCCGTCGCGCCGGTGGCCCACCTCAACCTCGCCGGCAGCGTCGCCGCGGCGACCCCGGGGACGACCCGCAAGCGTCCGCAGGACTGGTGGCCGTGGGTGGCAGGGGCCGCCCTCGTCGTCCTCAGCGCCGAATGGGTGGTGTTCCACCGTGGCCTCTAGTCTCACGCACGCCTTCAGCTTCACGCACCCCGGGATCCTGGCGGTCGGTCTGCTCGCGCCCGCGCTGGCCGCCGGGGTCTGGGCGTTGCTGCCGCCGCCGTTGACCAGCGTGCGCTCCCGGGTGTCCCTCGGCATTCGGGTCGGGATGCTGCTGCTCATCGTTGCGGCGCTGGCCGGCCTGTCCTTCAACCGGGTACCGAGCTCCCAGGCCCTCGTCGCCGTCGTGGACCGAAGCGCCAGCGTCAACGCCGGCTTCGACCAGGAGCGCCAGGCAATCCTGGACCTGCAGCGGGACCTGCCCAGGGGCGACCGGCTCGGCGTCGTGACCGTGGGCGAGCAGGCCGCCGTCGAGCAGCCACCGTCCTCGCCCTCGCTCGGCGGGCCGAGCTTCACCGACTTCTCCACGGCGCCCAACGCCGACTACACGAACCTCGAGGCGGGGCTCCGGCTGGCGGGGTCGCTCCAGCCGACGGATGCCCGGCACCACGTCGTGCTGCTGACCGACGGGCGCCAGAACCTCGGCGACGCCCTGAGCGGCGCGCGGCTGGCCCGCTCGCAGGGGGTGCGGGTCGACGTCATGGGCATCACCGTGCCCACGGGGGCGGAGGCCCGGGTCGACGCCGTCGAGGCTCCCTCGTCGCTGCCGGCCGGCGCCACGACGCAGATCCAGGTTCTCCTCAACTCCACCACCGCCCAGCAGGCGACGCTGACGGTCCTGCTCGACGACGCCGCCGTCTACCGGGCCCCCGTCGCACTCCGGGCCGGCGAGACGCAGGTCGGCGTGGCGCTCGGCGCCCCCTCCCCCGGCTTCCACACCGTGACGGCCCGGCTCGACCCGCCGCTGGACACCTACTCGGAGAACAACACCGGCACCGCGCTGATCCAGGTCCTGGGGCCGCCGAAGGTCCTGGTGGTCGAGGGGACAAAGGGCGAGGGGACCAACGTGGCGGCGGCGCTGACGGCGGCCTCGCTCAACCCTGCCGTGACATCGCCGGGAGCCGTCCCGGACACCCTTGCCGGCCTCGCCGCCTACCAGGCCGTCGCCCTGGTCGATGTGCCGGCCTCCGCCCTCACCCAAGCCCAGATGCAGACGTTGCAGTCCGGGGTCCGGGATCTCGGCATCGGCCTCAGTGCCTTCGGCGGGACCAGCTCCATGGGGCCGGGGGGCTATGCGGGCACCCCGCTCGACGCCACCCTGCCGGTCACCGCCCAGATCCCCCAGCAGCTCAAGCGGCCGCCCGTGGCGGTCGTGCTCGTCCTGGAGACAATGGAGAACCCCTCCGCCGACCAGGTGATGCGAGGGGCGGCCACCGCCGTCGTCGACCAGCTCTCCCCGCAGGACTCCGTGGGGGTTGCCGACGGCGCGTCCGGGATGGTCGTGCCGCTGCAGCCGGTATCGGACAAGGCCAGGATCGACAAGGCCATCCTCACGACCTCGTTCGGCGACCCGCCCAGCTACGCGCCCTACGCCAGTGCGGCGGCCGACGCCCTGAAGGGGCAGGTCAACGCCAACAAGTACGTCATCGTCGTCGGTGACGGCGACGCGTCCGACGACTACCAGGGCATCGGCCACACCCTGGCCGCCGAGGGCATCAACGTCTCCGCCATCGGCATCAACGTCCACAGCCAGGGCTCGTTCATGGCCAACATGCGGGCCCTGGCCCAGGCCGGGGGCGGCAGCTTCTACGAGTCCGACGACCCCTCGCAGCTTCCCGACCTGCTGCTGGCGGACACACAGAAGAGCGTGAAGCCCTGGGTCGTCCAGGGCACCTTCACGCCGCAACTCGGATCGCCCAGCCCGGCCCTCGGCGGCATCGACGCCCCCACGCTGCCCTCGCTCGACGGCTACGTCGCCTCAACCCCCAAGCCGTCGTCCGAGGTGGTGCTCCGCAGTCCCTCGAACGACCCCGTCCTGGGGACATGGCAATACGGCCTCGGCCGGGCGCTGGCGTGGACCAGCGACACCAACGGCCAGTGGACGAAGCGCCTGCTGGGTTCGCCGGTCGGCGGCACGCTGCTCGCCAACATGGTCGCCTGGACGATCCCCCTCGGCCAGGACCCCAACCTCGCGCTGCAGACTGCGCTTGCGGGCGACCGGGGCCACGTGACGGTCCAGCTCGCCAACCCGCCCGCCGGTTCATCCGTCGTGGCGAGTGTCGCCGGCCCGGACCGCCAGGGCCTGGCGGTGCCCCTCTCGACGACTGCCCCGGGCCGGTACGAAGGCACCTTTCCCGTGAGCCAGACCGGCAACTATCTCGTGAGGGTCGCCGTCAGCGAGCACGGTCAGGTGACCCACGTGGCGCTGGGGGGGCTCTCGGTTGCATACTCGGCCGAGTACCAGTTCCTCGGCACCGACGCCGGGTTCCTCCAGGAGATCGCCAGGGCCGGGGGTGGCACGGTCCTCAGCGACGCCGGCTCGGCCTACAAGGTGGCCCTCCCGAAGGTCGAGGTGAAGGAGTCGCTGGCGTTCCTCCTGCTCGCGGTCGCAGCCCTGCTGTTGCCGCTCGACGTCGCCGCCCGACGGCTCGTGGTCTCCCGCAGCGACCGGAAGGCCTGGTCCGAGGCCGTGCGACGACGGGAGGCCAAGGTACCGGCCGCAGTCGAGCCGACGCTGGAACGCCTGAAGGGACGGCTGGCGCAGCAGCGGGCGGGACGGCCGCCGCCTGTCTCGGAGGAGGCGGCCCAGCCAGCGGCGGAGGATGACCTCGCAGCGAGGTTGCTGGCACGGCGCAAGAAAAGGGACGGGTAGCCGGCCAGGTCAGGCGCCTTTCGCGCACAGACGCGCGATCAGGACCTAACCTTGAAGAGAAGGGCGGCGACACGATCGACTCGGTCGACTCGGTCGCAG
>DASXNO010000178.1:0-3749 GCA_036495025.1 Actinomycetota bacterium
TCCCCCGCGGGCCCCGTCGATGACCGCCGCAGCGGCGATGATTCCCCGGGGGACCGCCTTGAGCTGGCCCCTGATGACGTCGGCGATGGGGAACTTGTAGCTGCCGAACTTGTCGGGCGCGGTCTCGTCGTACCAGAGGAATGCCTTGCGATAGCGCTCGTTGGGCTTGTCCTCGGCCCCCGCCCAGGCCCGCACACGCTTCTCCGCAGCATCGCCGTCCCAGCGCCGGTCCCTGCCGGCAAGGGGAAGATCCTGGTACTCGACCACGGCCATAGCTGCCACCTACCCGCCCGCTCAGGTCACGAAACTCGCCGGGCGCAGGCTGCAGATGCGCCGAAAAGACTCCCAGGCGGAGGTCTTAGCGCAAACTACTGCTCGGCGAGGTCCACAGCTCCGCCACGGGCCGCGATCTCCTCGAAGATCCGGTCCGGCCCCCACCCTGCGCCGGGGGCGTCGGAGGCATCGGGGGCGTCGGAAGCGTCGAGGGCGTCGAGCAGGGCCTGGGCCTCGTCGAGGCCGAGGTGGCCGACGCGGGCCTCGTCCCGGATGCGGATCCTGTACCGGACGAGCGTCGGCCTGCCCCCGCCCGGGGCTGCGAACTCGATCCGGTTGCTGATGACTTCCACCTCGGCGACGACGCCCGGCGCCTGGAGCGCGAAACGCTCGGTGAGCAACGTCGAAAGCTTCTCCGCCTCGTCCCTGATCACGCCGCCCCCAGGTTCGGCTCGCTCGTCACGCCAGCACGCCGGCGACCTGCTCCAACGCCATCTCGATGCCCTCGGCGGACACATCCTTGTGCGTCACCATCCGGACGGTGCCCGGTCCGAAGGTGAAGAACTTGACTCCCCGCCGTGCCATCGCCTCGGCGAACCCCTCCGGCGTGAAGCCCAGCGGCTGGGTCCGCACCATGACGATATTCGTCTCGACCTCATCGACGTTGACGGCACCCTCCCGCAGGGCAGCGATGCCCTCGGCCAGGCGCTTCGCCTTTGCGTGGTCCTCCGCGAGCCGGTCCACCATCGTGTCGAGCGCCACGAGGCAGGCGGCGGCAAGGATGCCGACCTGGCGCATGCCCCCGCCGTGGAGCTTGCGGAAGCGCCTCGCCCTGGCAATGAAGGCGGCGGACCCCACCACCATCGAACCGACCGGGGCCCCCAGCCCCTTCGAGAAGGAGAACATCATCCCGTCCGTCAGGGCGCAGTACTCCGACACGGGGACGCCGGAGGCCGTCGAGGCGTTGAAGACGCGGGCGCCGTCCATGTACAGGCGAAGACCGTGCTCGTTGGAGACCTTGCGCAGCGCCTGGAGGTCGTCGATCGGGTACACCGCCCCACCCTCCTGGTTGTGGGTGTTCTCGACGGCGACGACCGTGGTGCGGGGCAGGTAATCGAGCGGGGGCCGGACCGCCGCTGCGACGTCCTCGGGGTCCAGCACCCCCCGGCGGTCGGGCAGGGGCCGGGGCTGCGCCCCGCATGCGGCGGCGAGCGCAGCACCCTCGTAGTGGACGAAGTGGGCGTTGCGGGTGCAGAGCACCTCATCGCCGGGCTCGGTGAGGGCCTGCAGGCCGACGAGGTTCGCCATCCTGCCGCTCGGCACGTAGACCGAGGCCTCGGCGCCAAAGAGCTCATTGACCCGTTCCTCGAGCCGGCGGGCGGTGGGGTCCTCGCCGAGAAAGTCGTCGCCCACCTCGGCCGTCGCCATGGCCTGCCGCATCTCGGGCGTCGGGAGGGTCACGGTGTCGGACCGGAGGTCGACCACTCCGGCGGGGGCCACCCCATCTGGGCTCGATCCAGCCCCGGGTGCGGATGCGGGCGACGTGTAGGCAGGCACGCCTTGGAGTGTACCGCCGAGCCGGAGCCGGACCCGCTCAGCTCGCCGGGGAGCGACGACCCACCTTCCCGAGGAAACCCCCGACTCCCCGAGGAACCCCCCGACCCTCGTCGGGGCTTAGCTCGCCGGGAGTATCTCCAGGGCCCTCTTGATGCCTCGGGCGGCCTGGCGGATGCGGTGCTCGTTCTCGACGAGGGCGAACCGCACGTGGCCGTCGCCGGCCCCGCCGAAACCGATCCCGGGGGCCACCGCCACCTTCGCCTCCTTGAGCAGGTGCTTGGCGAACTCCAGTGATCCCATCTCCCGGAAGGGCTCGGGGATCGGCGCCCAGGCGAACATCGTCGCCGGGGGGACGGGGATCTCCCACCCGGCGCGCGCCAGCGCGGCCACCAGGGCGTCACGGCGAGCCCGGTAGGTCTCCCGGATCTCCTTGGGGGCGGTGTCGCACTCGTTGAGGGCGATGATGCCGGCGATCTGGATCGGCTGGAACACGCCGTAGTCGAGGTAGGACTTGAGCTTGCCGAGGGCGGCGACGATCTCGGGGTTGCCACACAGGTAGGCCAGCCGCCACCCCGGCATCGAGTAGGACTTCGACATGGAGAACAGCTCCACGCCGACGTCCTTGGCCCCCGGGACCTGCAGCAGCGACGGGGCGCGCTCGGCGTCGAAGACGAGGTCGGCGTAGGCCATGTCGTGGACGAGCAGGATGTTCCGTTCTTTGGCGAACGCCACCAGGCGCTCGAAGAAGTCGAGACCCACGGTCGCCGTCGTGGGGTTGTGAGGGAACGAGACGATGATCACCCGGGGGGCCGGGGACGTGTTCTGAACCGCCCCCGTCAGATGGGCGAAGAAGTCGACGTCGAGCGACAGCGGCACCCGGATGACGTTGGCCCCCGCCAGCACCGGCGCATAGGTATGGATGGGGTAGGTCGGGTCGGGCACGAGGCACGAGTCCCCGGGCTCGAGCAGGATCCACATGAGGTGGCTGAGGCCCTCCTTGGCGCCGATGCACGCCAGCGCCTCGGTCTCGGGATCCAGGTCGACCCCGTAGTTCCGTTCGTACCAGTCGCAGATGGCCCGGCGGAGCTTCGGCAAACCACGTGAGGTCGAGTACCGGTGGTTGCGGGGGTTCTGCGCCGCCTCGATCAGCTTCTCCACGATCGGCTCGGGCGTCGGGATGTCCGGGTTGCCCATGCCGAGGTCGATGACGTCCTCCCCCGCGCGCCGGGCAGCCGCCTTGAGGTCGTTGACCACGGCGAAGACGTAGGTGGGAAAGCGCCCGATGCGTCGGAACTCCATGCCACGAGTCTAAAGCCCGCGACGGGGATCTCGGTGGGCTCTCGCGGAGATTTGCCAGGATCCGAGCAGGTATCTGGACAACGATCGTCCTGCACGCAACTTTCCTGCCATCACGAACGTCTAAACTCGGTTGGTGGGTGTCCAACATGGACCGGTTGCCGGCTCCGCGGGACGCGAATGATGCGTAGGATCCTCAAGGCTCTCTTCAGCATTGCGCTGGCCGCCGCCACGTTCGGGCTCCCGGCCCCCGGGGCCGCGCGCGCCGGGGCCGCCCCCGCCGGGGCCGCAGGCGCCGGCTCCTCGGTGACGGTGCAGGTCGAGGGGGGCTACGCCGGCGTGGTTCCACAGGGTGGCTGGGCGCCGATCCAGGTGAGCGTCACGAACCACGGCCCCGACACCAAGGCGACGCTGAAGCTGTCGGAAGGCGCCGGCCAGAACACCCAGAACGGTGGCGGAGCCATCAAAGGGTCGTCGCCCACCGGGTCGGTTCCCTCGGGAGGCGGGTACGGCTATGCCGGCCCCGGTTCGGCAGCCGGGGGCCCGGCGGTCACCCATGAGCTTGACGTCGTCCTCCCGGCCGGCACCACGAAGCATTTCACTGCCGAGCTGCCCTCCGGCAC
>DASXNO010000179.1:0-6940 GCA_036495025.1 Actinomycetota bacterium
GAACTTCGTGGTGATGAACACGTCGTCTCGGGGCACGCCGCTCTCGCGCAGCCCTCGACCGACGCTCTCCTCGTTGCCGTAGGCCTGGGCGGTGTCGATGTGCCGGTACCCGAGCTCAAGGGCCCATCGCACGGCGTTGACACACTGCGGCCCGTTGGGCACCTGCCAGACGCCGAGGCCGATCATGGGCATCTCGTTGCCATCCGCGAGCACGCGAGCGCGCCCGTCTGCCGTTACCAAGTCGGTCGTCATCGATGCCTCCTTCGCACGTGGGAGCCCTCCGGTGACTGGCTACCTCAACGGGGCGGGTGACCCCCAGGCCAGCCTATAGCCTCTGCGGCGGCCCGCCTTGAGACGGGCGCCCTTCGTACAATTCAAGATTCCGTCCCTGAACGTTCAAACTCAGGACGTTCAAACTCAGAAGGGAACATTGCTATGGAACTCGGTCTACATGTCGCCGACTTCACCTGGCGCGGGGGAGTGCCGGAGCTCGCACCGACGCTGGTCCGCATCGCCCACGACGCTGAGGACGCCGGCTTCACCCGTCTCAGCGTCATGGACCACTTCTGGCAGATCTCGGTCATCGGCCCGCCGGAACACGAGATGCTCGAGGCCTACACCACCCTCGGGTTCCTCGCCGCGAACACCACGACGATCACGCTGAACACCCTCGTCACCGGGGTCACCTATCGGGAGCCCGGCGTGCTGGCGAAGATCGTCACCACCCTCGACGTCCTTTCCGGTGGGCGGGCCATGCTCGGCATCGGCGCCGCCTGGAATGCCGAGGAGTCCGCCGGGCTCGGCATCCCCTTCCCGCCAACCGCGGAGCGATTCGAGCGGCTCGAAGAGACCCTGCAGATCATCCTGCAGATGTGGAGCGACAGCGAGGACCCCTACGAGGGCAAGTACTACCACCTCGGCCGGACGCTGAACTCGCCCCAGCCGCTCAGCTCGCCGCGCCCGAAGATCCTGATCGGCGGGTCAGGCGAGCGCAAGACCCTGCGCCTGGTGGCCCAGTACGCCGATGCCTGCAACCTGTTCGGCAGTCCCCCCGAGCTCTCGCACAAGCTGGACGTGCTGCGCCAGCACTGCGCCAACGTGGGCCGCGACTACGACAGCATCGAGAAGACCGCCATGACCCCGTTCGAGCTCGGCCGCAACGGCGAAGGCGCCGACGAGATGCTCGACCGGCTTCGTGGGCTGCACGACCTTGGCATCACGGTCGCCACCGGCTCGTTGCGCGGCCCGGATGGGCCGGACCGCGTTGCGGCCTACGGCGAGCACATCATCCCGGAGATCTCCGGCTGGTAGGTCAGCGAGGGGGCCGGGCTGGACCCGGCGTACATCCAACGCTCCAGAGCGAGCAGATTGCTGCCCTTACGCGGCCCCTTCCACGAACGTGTCGAAGCCCTCCGGGTCCTCGTCGAGGGCCCAGACCTCGATGACGCGCCCGGCGTCGAGGTGAAAGACGGTCGCGGTGCGGCCTGAGAACGTCTCTCCGTTGTCCTGACGGCGCCAGGTGATGTTCGCCAATACCACCACGTGGTCCTCGGTGCCGAGGATGTCGTGGAAGTCGAACTCCGGCAGTGCGATCTTCACCATCTTGATGAGGAACGCCACGACGGCGTCGCGGCCCTGGTGGGTGCCGGACAAAACGCTGTGCCCCGGGACGTGCCACACGACGTTGCGGTGGAGATGCTCGTCCAGCCACACCATGTCGCCGGCGATGAAGGCCTCGTAGCCCCTCCGGACGAGCTCCACGTCATCTTTGACTGACACCGTTCGTTCTCCCTCCTGCCTCTGGCGCCCCCCGGGCGCGGTACGGGTCCCCGCTGCGGATGATAGAGCGAAGGCCGCCGCGATCCGCTCCTGGGTGGCCGCGCTCCAAGCGCGTGCCCGGCCGCCCTTGCCATCTCCTCCGAGGAATGCCAGAGTGACACGAAAAGGACAGGGGCGATGCGGTTTACCAGGGGGTTCCGCGGTCGAGGCGCTGGGACGCGTGACCGGCGGCTGCCCCCGGGCCAGTACGACGTCGGCTCGGCCTGGCCGGTGCTGACCGCCGAGGCGACCCCCAAGCTCTCCACGGACACGTGGACGTTCAAGATCAAAGGGCTGGTCGAGCAACCGACCACCTGGAGCTGGGAGGAGATCCACGCCCTTGCCCCGTCGACCTTCGAGGGCGACATCCACTGCGTCACGACCTGGTCCAAGCTCGGCGTCACCTTCAGTGGCGTGTCGGTCGACACGCTCCTCGCGGCGGCCCGGCCGCTGCCCACGGCAACCTATGTCATGGCCCTGGGCCACACGGGCTACACGACAAACCTCCCGCTGCAGGACGTGACCGGCGGCAAGGCCTGGGTGGTCTGGGACTACGAGGGAAACGCCCTGCCGGTCGAGCACGGGGGCCCCGCCCGGATGATCGTTCCCCACCTCTACTTCTGGAAGAGCGCGAAATGGGTCTCCGGCCTCGAGCTCATGAACCACGACGAGCCGGGGTTCTGGGAGCGCAACGGCTACCACGACCATGGCGACCCGTGGCGCGAGCAGCGTTACCAGGGTGACTGATCGCCCGGCTCCGGCACCCCGGCGGGGACCGTGGGAGATGGCAACCGTCGTCGATGTCCGGCCCGAGACCCCCACCGCGAAGACCTTCCGCCTGGCCCTTCCTCACCCGTCCACGCACCTCGCCGGGCAGCACTACATCGTTCGCCTCACGGCCCCCGACGGGTACACGGCTTCTCGCTCCTATTCGGTGGCGAGCCCGCCCGACGGGTCGGCCGAGATCGAGCTGACCGTCGAACTCCTGCCGGACGGTGAGGTCTCCAGCTTCCTGCACGACGAGGTGGTGGTGGGCGACACCATCGAAGTGCGAGGACCGATCGGGGGCTGGTTCGTCTGGCGGGGCGACACCGCGGCGCTGCTCGTCGGCGGCGGGTCGGGGGTCGTGCCGCTCATGGCGATGCTCCGCCTCGCTCGCAGGACCGGCCGGTCGGATCTCATACGACTCGTCGTCTCGGCCCGGCGCCCTGCCGACCTCTACTACGCGGGTGAGCTCCCCGGTCCCGAGACCACGATCGTCTACACGCGCTCGGCTCCTCCGTCGTGGCCGCGGCCCGTGGGCCGGCTCACCCGGGAAGACCTGCCGGGACCAGTCGCACCGGAGGCGACCAGCTACGTGTGCGGGACGCCAGGCTTCGCCGACGCCGCGACCGAGATCCTCATGGATGCCGGCGTCCTCGCCAACAGGATCCGCGTCGAGCGCTTCGGCCCCACCCGGTAGCACCTGCGGGGGACGACGAACCCAACGCCGGGCGTTCCGGGAGAATACGACTGGTCTGGCCCTACGAAAAAGGAGATTCGACAATGCGGACGTCCGGCGAGAACGACCTGTCATCCGGGGATGCCTACGGAGGCGGGGATCCCGAAGAGGACCCCGGCGAGGAGCTCGAGTCGATGATCGAGCACGCCGACCGGCCATATGGCGCTGAATCGTTTGGCATCACGGCGGAGGAAGAGGAAGAGGGGGAATCCCTCGACCAGCGGCTCTCGGAGGAGCGACCGGACCGCGGTGTCTCGGACGAGCGGCTCGCGATCCCGGACGAGCCGGACGAGGACGGGGAACTGGTCGGCGAGGCCACCGTCGAGCACGACCCCTTCGTCCCGCCCGAGGAAGCGGCCATCAGGATCCGAAAGAGGGCGCCGGGGGGAGTCGACGACGCAGGCTAGGGGTCATCAGGTCATCTCCCCTGAAGGGAGCCGGACATGTCGAAGCCTTTCCGTGAGGCGCTGCGGGCGCTGACCAGGGCCGACGACCCTGCGACCGCGGCCGCCTTTGACCACGTCCTGTACCCGACCTTCGACGACGATGCCCTGGCGGAGCTGGCCGGGTTTGGCGACCGAAGGCCGGTTGCCGCCGGCGACGTCCTGTTCAGCCCGGATGGTGATCCCCCCGACTTCTACGTCACCCTCGAAGGCGAGGTCGAACTCGTCCGCGTCGATGACGAGGGGGAGACGGTCCTCGCCACCTTCTCCGCCGGCCAGTTCGTCGGGGGGCTCGGACTCCTGACCGGCCAGCGCCTCTACCTCACGGGAAGGGTGAAGCGCCCGGGCTCGGTCCTGGTGATCGACCGCAGCGAGTTCCGGCGCCTGATGAGCTCGAAGCCCGCCCTGGCCGATGTGATCTTCGCCGCCCTCGTCGCCCGGAGAGAATTCCTCGGTGCCGGCGAGGGGGCTCGCGCAGTGCGGATCATCGGCTCACGGCATTCCCCCGACGCGATGGCCCTGCGGTCGTTCGCCACCCGGGCCCGGCTCGGCTACACGTGGATCGACCTCGACGACGCCGACGACGTCGACGAGGTGCTGAACAGCATGGGCCTCCGACCCGTCGACACGCCCGTCGTCGTGACGCCGACCGCTGTCCTGCGCCACCCGTCCACGGCGGAGTTCGCCGCGCACTTCGGCCTTTCCTACCAACCGGTGCCGGGGCGGGTGTTCGACCTCGTCATTGTGGGAACCGGCCCTGCGGGGCTCGCAGCATCGGTGTACGGCGCGTCGGAAGGCCTCGACACCGTCTGCCTCGACGCCGTCGGGGCGGGGGGGCAGGCGGGCGCCAGTTCGCGCATCGAGAACTACGCCGGCTTCCCCAGTGGCATATCCGGTGGGGAGCTGACCGCTCGAACTGCCCTCCAGGCGCAACGGCTCGGAGCATTGCTCGCCAGCCCTGCCGAGGCGATCGCACTCCGTCTCGAGCAGGGCTTCCACGTCGTCACCCTCACCGACGAGAGCGAGATCGCCTGCCGGTCCGTCATCGTCGCCACCGGCGCCCGGTACCGACGCCTTGCCGTCGACGGCCTCGAACGGTTCGAAGGCGCCGGCGTGTACTACGCGGCCACCGAGCTCGAGGCCCGGGTCTGCCGGGGCGGCGACGTGATCGTGGTCGGCGGCGGCAACTCCGCGGGTCAGGCCTCCATCTACCTCGCCGAGCAGGGCAGCCAGGTCTGCCTCGCCATTCGGCGCTCGAACCTCCGGGCTCACATGTCGCGGTACCTGATCGACCGCGTCGAGGTCGACCCCCGCATCGAGATCCGGACGGAGACCGAGGTGCGGGCCTTGGAGGGGGCGGAGTATCTCGAGCGCGTGACGCTGGAGCACACGCCGACGGGCCAGCAGCACACCGTGCCGTGCTCCGGCCTGTTCTGCTTCATCGGCGCCGAGGCCGCGACCGGCTGGCTCGACGGCACCGTCGCGCTCGATCCGGCGGGCTTCGTCCTCACCGACAGGTCCATCCCGAAGGCCGCCCTCATCGACGGTGAGTTCGCCGCCCGCGATCCGCTGCCATTCGAGACGTCCGCGCCCGGTGTGTTCGCCGTCGGCGACGTACGCCACGGCTCCACCAAGCGCGTCGCCGCGGCCGTGGGCGAGGGCTCGAGCGCCGTCCGCTCCGTGTACGAACACCTTGACGTCCTTGGCTGAAGCGGTCAGGCGCCGGGGGTCGGCGACCCAACAGACCGGCTGAGAGCGATCAGTCGGCGACGGGAAGCTTCAGGTGCAGCGTCGTCCCCTCCCCGGCGGGGCTGAGCACGGCCAACACGCCGCCCAGGGCGGCCATCCGGTCGGTGAGACCGAGGAGCCCGGAGCCCCGGGAGGGCTCGGCCCCGCCCACGCCGTCGTCCTGGATCGTGACCCGGAGCTCTCCGCCAAGCAGCTCGGCTCGCACGTGCACGACCGACGCCCGGGCGTGCTTGGCAGCGTTGGCCAGGCCTTCGGAGACCGCATAGTAGGAGGCGATCTCGACGGGTGCGGGCAGGCGGCCCTCCACGCCGAGCTCGAGCTCGATGGGGATGGCGGAGCGGCGGGCCAGCGCCTTGAGGGCGGGAGCGAGCCCGGCCTCCGACAAGATCGCTGGGTGGATGCCGCGGGCCAGCTCTCGCAGCTCCTCCAGGGCGTCCGCGAGACCGCCCGCGACGTCGGCAAGCTCCTTCCGCAGCTCCTTCTGGTGGGAGGAGAGGGATTGCTCCGCAGCCCGGAGCCTCAGCGTCAGGGTCACGAGCCGCTGTTGCGTCCCGTCGTGGAGATCACGCTCGATCCGACGCCTGGCCTGGTCGGCGGCCGCCACGATGCGAGCCCGGGAAGCTGCGAGCTCCGCCCTGGCGTGCGCATTGGAGAGGGCGGTGGCGACGAGCTCGGTGAACTCGGAGATCCGCCGCTGGGCGGCCGAGGGAGAGGGCAGCGGATCCGGGAAGAGCGCCAACATGGCCCCCCAGAGCTTCCCGTCCACGACGATCGGCGCGCCGACGCCGCAGCGCAGGCTGCGTTCCCGGGCGATGTCCGCCGCCGTGCCCCAGAGGTTCCGGTAGTTCTCGACGTAGGCCGGGGCTCCGGTTCGCCGGATCCGCTCGGTCACGCTGTCGCCGGCCAGCCGAGTCCGGGTACCGGCGGCCAGCGTGGTATCACCGACAAGGAAGGTGACCTCACCCTCGGCCTCGTAGCGCATGATGTTCGGCGTCGCGTCGCCGAGCAGTTGCGCCACCTCGCGGGCGACTGCCGGGAAGACCTCCTCGGGCGGCGCGCCCCGAGCGATCAGGGTGGCGACCCGTCGGAGCGCCGCCTGCTCCTCCGCGAGCCGGGCGACCTCTGACCTGGCCTGCGCGTTCGAGATGGCGGTGCCGACGAGCTCGGTGAACTCGGAGAGCCTTCGCTCGACCGAGGGCCAGGGCAGGGGATCGGGGAAGAGCGCCACGATGGCCCCCCAGAGCTTCCCGTCGACGACGATCGGCGCGCCGACGCCGCAGCGCAGTCCGCGCGCCTGGGCCTTCCCGGCCAGCTCGCCCGAGACGGTGCGGTAGTCGTCGATGTGCGTCGGACGTCCCGTCCGCTGGATCAGGTCCGTCACGCTTCCGGGCTCCAGCGGCGCCCGCGTCCCGGAAGGCACGAGCCGATC
>DASXNO010000180.1:0-5703 GCA_036495025.1 Actinomycetota bacterium
GGAGTTCCACGTCCCCGAGAGCGTGCTGCTGGCGGTCTCCTACAACGAGTCGCGCTGGGAGTCCCATGCCGGGCCGAGCACGAGCGGTGGCTACGGCGTGATGCATCTCGTCGACCTCGGTCGCGACGTCTCCGGGGGACCGGCCGCCCTCCCCGCCGCGGCGTCCCTCCTGCGAGCGCCCGCCGAGCAGCTCCGCACCGATCCCGCCGAGAACGTCCGGGGCGGCGCGGCACTGCTCGCCCGCTACGAGCGCGAATCGATGGGCGCCCTCCCGAGCGAGGCCGGCCTGTGGTACGGCGCGGTCGCCCGCTACAGCGGGTCCCCGGACACCACGGGCGCCAGCGTCTTCGCCGACGACGTGTACCGGACGATGCGCAGCGGCGCCGCCCGGATGACCGCCGCGGGGCAGGCCGTCCGCCTGACGGGCGACCCGACGCTGCGGCCCGACACGGCCGCGATCGGCAGGCTGCACCTGCAGCAGTCCCGGCCGGTCCCCGCAGAGTGCCCCGAGGATCTCGACTGCGACGTCGTTCCCGCCGCGCACGCCCAGACCGGTCCCACCGACACGGCGAGCTACGGGAACTACGACACGGCCGACCGGCCCGGCGACGGCAACGCGATCCGCACCATCGTCATCCACGACACCGAGCTTGCCTACGACGCGACGCTGCAGGCCTTCCAGAACCCGGCCACCGGCGACAGTGCCCACTACCTGGTCCGCTCTTCGGACGGCCAGGTGACCCAGGTGGTGCCCACGCGGGACATCGCCTGGCACGCCGGCAACTGGTACGTCAACGCGCACGCCATCGGCATCGAGCACGAGGGGTTCGCCGTCGAGGGTGCCACGTGGTACACGGAGGTCCTCTACCGATCCTCGGCGCGCCTGGTGCGCTACCTCGCCGGGCGCTTCGACATCCCGCTCGACCGGGAGCACGTCATCGGGCACGACGAGGTCCCCGGCCCGACCCAGGACCAGATCGCCGGCATGCACTGGGACCCGGGCCCGTTCTGGGACTGGGACCACTACATGGAGCTGCTCGGGGCCCCGACGGGGCCACGGGAGGCGGGCGCCCCGGAGGCGCGCCACCTTCCGACGCCCGGCGCGACGGTCGTGATCTCGCCAGGCTTCGCCGGCAACACGCCCCCGGTGACGAGCTGTGACCTCTCGGGTTGCCGGCAGGTCCCTCCCCAGGCCGCCAACTTCGTCGAGCTCCATACCGCACCGTCGCCCGATGCACCGCTGGTGTCCGAACCCGCCCTGCACCCCGACGGCTCGGCCGGTACGACGAAGATCAACGACTGGGGGCACACGGCGGTCGCCGGGCAGTCCTTCGTTGTCGCGGGGCGGGACGGTGACTGGACCGCGATCTGGTACGGGGGCCGTGCGGCGTGGTTGGAGAACCCTGGCGGGACGAAGACGGTCACCGTCCACGGACGGCTCACCATCACGCCGCGGGGAGACGTCCCCGTGGCGGTCTACGGGCGCGCCTACCCCGAGGCGGCGGCGTTCCCGCCGGACATCCCGACGCAGACCGTTGCCCCGCTCGACGCCACGATCGGGCCGGGCCAGGCGTACGTGGCGGAGGCCCCGGTGCCCTCGGACTACTACCGCTTCAAGACGATCGACGGCAGCCAGCCGGGCGACGGAACCCTCGTCCGCGGCGAGACCCTCTACTACCCGATCGAGTTCAACCATCGCCGGGCCTTCGTCAAGGTCGACGACGTGCGGCGGGCGGGCCCGTCGGGGGCCGGGTAGCAGGGCCGCAGGAAGTTCGGAACGAAACCCGTGGGATCCACGGATTTGGTTCCCAACCTCACCGTGGAACGCGCCACGATGCCGCCGGTCGCCCCCAGGGAGCCCTTCGAACGCCGTGTCCACGGGGTGGTGACGCCGGACCCCTTCCGGTGGATGCGCGACCGTGCCGATCCCCGGCTGGTCGCCTACCTCCGGGAGGAGCGGGCCCACTACGACGAGGCGACCGCCCGGCTGGAGCCCGTGCGGGTCGAATTGCGCGCCGAGTTCGCTCGCAGGCTCCCGGTCGCCATTGACTCGATCCCGTGGCGACGGGGACCGCATTCGTACCTGTGGAGGACCCCGCCGGGAGCGGACCACGCCGAGCTCTGTCGCTGGCCCCGAGGCGCCCCTCAAGGCGCCGGGTCAGCATGCACTGCGCCCGTGCCCGTGACCGGCGTCGAGGTCGTGCTCGACACGGGCGCGCTGGCGGCCTCGAGCCCCTATTTCCGCTACGGCGTCTGCGAACCCAGCCCGAACGGCAGGCTCGTCGCGTACTCGGTCGATCTCACCGGCGGCGAGCTGTACGAGCTCCGTTTCCGTGACGCCGTGCGAGGCGCCGACCTCCCGGACCGCATCCCGGGCACCTCGTACGGCTGCGCATGGGCCAGCGGCTCGTCGGACTTCTTCTACGTCGTGCCCGACGCCGCCTACCGCCCGTGCCGTGTCCTGCGCCACGTCGTCGGGACCGATCCCGGCGGCGATGCCCTCGTGTTCGACGAGGCCGACGAGCGGTTCCACGTCACGGTCGGGGCGACGCGCAGCGGGGCCTGGATCGTTGTCTCCACCGCCAGCCGCGACACGAACGAGCAGTGGCTCATTCCTGCGGGCGACCCGACCGCCGCGGCCCGCTGCGTGGAGGGCCGCCGCCCCGGCGTGGAGTACTTCCTGGAGCACCTCGTCCCGGCCGGGCCCGTTCGCCAGGAGGGCTTCGCGATCCTCACCAACGACGGCGCACCCGAGTACCGGGTGGTGGTGGCGCCGGTCGACCACCCCGAGGCGGCATCCTGGACCGAGGTCGTCGCGGGGACGGGCGACACGCGCCTGGGCAGGCTCGACGTCTTCGCCGGGCACCTGGTCGTGCACTGCCGCCAGGAGGGAGCCGAGTTCCTGACGGTCGTCCGACCGGACCACACCTCGTACGAGGTGCCGGCGGACACGCCGGGCGGCACCATCGAGGTCGACTGCCGCGACCCCGAGGGGACGACGCAGCCGGTCGTGGTCACCGAGTCCCTGGTGATGCCCCGCCGCTGGTGGGCGCTGGAGCTTGCCGGCGGCGAGCGGCGGCTGATCCGTGACGACGCCGCCCCGGACCACCGGCCCGGCGACTACACGCTGGAGCAGGCCCGGGTCCGAGCACCCGACGGTGCCCTGGTGCCGGTGACCATCGCCTACCGCTGCGGACTGCCGGCGGACGGTACGCAGCCCTGCCTGCTCGCCGGCTACGGCGCGTACGAGACCTGCGCCGCCCGTGGCTTTTCGGCCGCCGTGCCGAGCCTGCTGGACCGCGGCTTCGTCTACGCCGTGGCCCACGTCCGGGGTGGCGGCGAGTGTGGCCGCCGGTGGTGGCTCGATGGCCGGCTGTCGGCGAAGCACCACACCTTCACCGATTTCGTCGCCGTGCGCGACTTCCTCGTCGCCGAGCGCCGGGTGGCCGCCGGCAAGGTGGTGTGCCGGGGCCTCTCTGCGGGAGGCCTCCTGACGGGGGCCGCCTACACGTTCTGGCCGGAGCGTTGGGCCGGCGTCGTCGCCGAGGCACCGGCGGTCGATCTCCTGAACCAGATGCTCGACCCGTCCGTGCCGTTGACCGTGAACGAGTACGACGAGTGGGGAAACCCCGCGGACCCGGAGCAGTTCGCCTGGATGCGTGCCTACACCCCGTACGAGAACGTCACCGACGCGCCCAGGCCCCCCCTGCTCGTGACCGGGGTCCTGCGGGACCCACGGGTGATGGTCTACGTTCCGGCCCGTTGGGTGGCGGCACTGCGGGCCGCCGACACCCACGGCAACGACATCCTGTTCCGGGCCGAACTGGGGGCCGCGGCCCACCGTGGGCCTTCCGGGCGGTCGGGCTCCCTCGCCTACGAGGCGGAAGTCTGCGCCTGGGTCCTCGATGTGGTCCGCCGGCCACCCGGGTCAGGATGATCCGGACGCACGCCACGAGCCGGCCCAAAATCCAGGCAGGCCCCGCGTCCCTACGCGATCATGTCGCCATGAGCACGCCGCAGGGTTGGCAGACGCACTGGCATCGACACCCAGGCGTGCGCTCCGGCGAGCAGCTCACCGTGGGTGAGCGGGCGGCGGACCGCATGCGCAGCGTGATGGGCTCGTGGCCCTTCGTGTTCGGCTTCTTCGCCGTGATGATCCTGTGGGCGGTCGCCAACTCGATCTTCTATCTGGGCGGAACCAACGGAAGGCACGGGTTCGACCCCTATCCCTACATCCTGCTGAACCTGTTCCTGTCCATGCTCGCCGGCGTCCAGGCCGCCGCCCTCCTGATTGCCGCCAAACGCGCCGATGCGATCGCCTCGGAGATTGCGGTGCACACCGAGAAGAACACCGACGACCTCAAAGACCTGGTGAACGAGAACACGGCCCTGACGGAGCAGGTGAAGCGGAACACGGACCTGCTCGAGGAGATCCATCGCCACGTTTCTGCCCTGACCCCCGAGGCGGGCGAGTTCGCACCGGACCAGGAGTCCCGGCGGCCTGCTCCGTAGGTCTACGGCGGCGCATCGCACCGAGGATGATCGAGCCGGCTGCCACGAGGAACACCGCCGCCGCCACCGCCGTTGCCAGGCCGGCCGGGACTCCGGTGACCGGAAGCGTTGCCGGCCTCGCAAACCTCAGAGGGGCGTAGGCGAGCCGGCTTTCTCCGACCGCCAGCAGAACGCACCGGCTGGCGCACGGGGTGGCTGGTGTAGCTCCCAGCGTGCCTGACGCGAAGCTCGCAACGACGAATGCTGTCGTGCCGTTGCCGCTATGGTCGAGATCGACGAAGGGTTGCTGGGCAAGTTGCTTCCCGCAGCCGGCGACCGCGACGTCGGAGGCGGTCGGGCACTCGGACAGGTGCACCCTGTCGTCCTGGCCGAATCCGCTGAGCACGACGTGCACCTCCTGCTGATCGTGCAGATCGCTGGACGGCGAGACGACAACCTGAGGACCGGCCGGCGTCTGCGCATGCAGGCGTGCGCCGAGGGCAAGCGGCGAAGGCAGGCAAGCAGCCAGAAAAGCCATCCCCGCCACCGGTAGTCGTGTTCGCTTCTGCACCCGACGATTGTGACGTCAACCGCCTCGATCGGGCCACGAGGGTAGTCCGCGATCGCGCAGATACGCGCGATGGACGACTAACCTTCAGGTCCAACGGCTGCCAGGTGGCACGCCACCGCCGCCTCGGGGCCGCCCGGCAGGGCGCCGGGATCGACTCCCCGGCACGCCGGCTCGACGCCCGCGGCCGCCGCCACGCCGGAGCCCAGCGCCGGGCAACGGGGATGGAACCTGCACCCTTCCGGGATCCGGCTCGGATCGGGCGGCTCCCCGCCGAGGATCACCGGCGGGCTCCCGGCACCGGCGGACGCCACCGAGAGGAGGGCCTGCGTGTACGGGTGCCGGGGGGAGCGCAGGATCGCCTCCACCGGGCCCGTCTCCACGATCCGGCCCAGGTACATCACCGCCACCCGGTCGGCGATGTTCCACGCCAGTCCGAGATCGTGGGTCACGACCAGGGCCGAGAGGCCGGAGCCGTCCCGGAGGGCCAGCAGGAGCTTGAGGATCTCGCCGCGCACCGAGACGTCGAGGGAGGCCACGGGCTCGTCGGCGACGATCACCTCGGGATCGAGCACCAGGGCGCCCGCGATGACGACGCGCTGGCGCTGGCCTCCGGACAGCTCGCGGGGGTAGCGCCGGAAGAA
>DASXNO010000181.1:0-20328 GCA_036495025.1 Actinomycetota bacterium
GCGAAGGCGGCGGCGGCCAGGGTGAAGAAGTGGAACATCAGGTTCGCCCCGACCTGCCCCGACCGGTTCCCGAGGCCCGCCTGGTGGGGGGCATGACCGGTCGCGGAGAGCAGGAGGAGCCGAGCCGTCTCGACGGCGGAGGCGGCGACGATGACGACGTCCGCTTCCTCGTTGCGGACCTTTCCGCCCTCGTCGACATAGCTGACGCCCCGGGCGGCGGTCCCCGTGGGGTTGAGGTCGATCCGGAACGCGAAGGCCCGGGGCCGCAGCTCGGCGCCGGCCCTGATCGCCGGGTGCAGGAAGTTGAGGGCTGCGGAGCCCCTCGCGTTGATGGGGCACCCGAATCCCGAGCAGAACCCACAGGAGTTGCAACGGGGACGCCCGTCGAACTCGGCCGAGTTGATCGCCATCGGGAAGGGGTAGGCGTGGTAGCCGAGCGTCGCCGCGCCCTCGGCGAAGAGGCTGCCGGCGTACATGGGCGGGTTGGGCGGCATCACGAACTGGTTGCGCCGGGGAGCCTGGGCCAGCGTCGCTGCCGGCATGGCGGCGACGTCTCCCTGCACGCCGAGCCGGTGCTCGATCTCGTCGTAGAACGGTGCGAGATCGTCATAGGACAGGGGCCAGTCGGCGACGTTGGCCCCCGGCACGGGACCAAAGAGGCTCAGGCCGGCGAAGTCCTGCTTCCAGAACCTCGGGGTCTTGGCGTCCCAGTGGATCGTGCCGCCCCCGACGGTCGTCGGGAGGGTGTTCACGTCGCCGATGAACGACCGCGCCACCCCCTGGCTCGCCTCGGCCTGCGTGCGCAACGTCCGCGGCTCGAGCACGATGTCCTGGTCCTCGAAGTAGCGGCCGGCCTTCACCTCGTCGTTGCCGAACAACGACCCGACCGCCCCCGGGCCACCGAGCCCGGGGAGCAGGTTGCGGCCCTTCTCGAGGACCACCACGTCGAAGCCGGCACGGATGAGCTCCAGGGCGGCGACACTGCCTCCCGCGCCGGACCCGATCACGATGGCGGAGGTCATCAACGCCCCCTGAGCATGCCCTGCCGCCCCAGCCAGAACTGTTCCCGGGACGCCCGCTTGGGGCTGTCCGGCGGGATCGCACGCAGGGAGACGACCCTGGGGGCCGCGGCGGCGGGGGCCGGGTCCGGGCCGGTCACCTCGTCGTTGCGGTAGCCGCGGGGCTGGACGTCGCCGGGCCAGCGGGTGTAGCCCCAGCCGGCCAGCCCACGGTTGCCCCCGTACTCGGGAGGCCCGTACATCGCCTCGAGACTGTTGGCGAAGGCAACCGGGACGAAGGCCTGGGTGGCGGCGTCGTTCGGGTCCGCGAGGAGGCCGTCCTGGGCCTGCGGGGGAGCATTGGCGAACGCGACCCCGTACCGGGATCGGGCCTGGGCATCCAGGTGCGCCAGGCCCTCGCGGTAGATCTGCTGGAGGCCCACGACCGGCCCGGCGAATTCCCGTTCGGGGAGGCCCAACGACCCCTCGAGCCGGATGCGCCAGCCCAGCTCGGCGTGACGATCCAGCTCCACGAACTCGGCGAAGTCGTCCTCCCGTGCTCCGGCCCGGTCCGAGAACGGCCCGCCGGCATGGATCAGCGGGGGCGTCACCAGGAAGGCACCGAGGAGGAGGTCGATGGCCTCCGCGACCATTGCCTCACCTGCGCCCGGGTCGAGGTCGTCGGGGGGGCCGGGAATGAGGCGACGGCAGAGGGCCCGGAGGGTGTCGAGCTCGGGGCCGCTCAGGAACCGCCCGGCGCCACCCGGTCCCGGCGCTGCGGCCATCAACGTGCCAAAGCGGGCGGGAGGCACGAAGGCCAGGAGACCGAGGGCCCCCGCGCCCTGAAGGAACTGCCGGCGCCCGACGGACCGGTCCGGAGCGCCCCCGCCGCTCATTCGTCCATTAAGGCATAGATGTCTCGCCGGGGGAAGACCGAACCTTCCAGCGCCACACCGCCGGTCAGCGGGTCGTCGCCGGCCTGGGTCTCTTGCCCGGGCAGCGGGCCAGCAGGGCGGTTGCGCCGTCGGTGATGCTGGCGTAGTTCCGTTTCGAGTGCAGCGCCGTGAGGAACTCGCTCGGGAGATGGGTGGCCGAGCCGTCCGAGGCCGCCACCCAGCTCTCGGTCAGGTCGGTGATGACCCCCCCCGCCTCCTGGGCCAGCGCCACGGCCGCGGCGGCGGCCACGGCGTGGCCGAGCGTGGAGCCCCCGGGCCGGACCAACGCGTGCATGCCCGGCCGGAAGCCACCCTCGTCGAGGTGGGGGACCCGGAAGGCCCCCGGCTCGCCCGGGAACGGCTCGTTCTCCTCCGAGAGGAAAATCTCCACCGCATCCTCCTCGAGGCCCTCGAGCCCCAGGGAGAACGCCGGGGCGTCGGTGTTGCGGATACGGCCGAGCCAGGGCACCCGCAGCACCGCATCGTTCAACTCGGCCAGCGAGAGCTGCGGCGCCATGGGGATGCCCAGCATTTCGACGAGCGCGTGGGACAGCGCCGCCATCATCCAGGCGATCTCGACCGGCCGGGCCAGGGTGACGTCGAGGGAGACGTCACGTCCGATGGGCCCGGCCGGCTCTCCCCGTCGAGGGTTGCCGCTCAGCGCGTCTCCGAGCCCCCCACCCCCGAGTCCTTGAGGGCTGCGTGGGCCGCCGCCAGGCGGGCCACCGGGACCCGAAAGGGCGAGCAGGACACATAGTCGAGGCCTGCCGCATGGCAGAACTCCACCGAGGCCGGATCTCCCCCGTGCTCCCCGCAGATGCCGACCTTGAGACCAGGGCGAGCCGCCCGCCCCTCGGAGACGGCGATCCTGATGAGCCGGCCAACCCCGGACTGGTCGAGGGTCTCGAAGGGATTGGCCTTGAGGAGGCCGAGCTCCAGGTACTTCGACAGGAATTTGCCCTCGACGTCGTCCCGGGAGAAGCCATAGGTGGTCTGCGTGAGGTCGTTGGTGCCGAAGGAGAAGAACTGCGCCGACTCGGCGATCTCGGCCGCGACCAGGGCCGCCCGCGGCAGCTCGATCATCGTCCCGATGAGGACGTCGATCTTCTTGCGGCGGGACTTGAGGACATCGGCGATCACGGCCTCCGCCTCCGCCCGCATCATCTCGAGCTCCTCGCGCACGGCGACGAGGGGGATCATGATCTCGACGACCGGGCGTCCGCCCTTCTCCTTCACGTCACAGGCGGCCTCCATGATCGCCCGAACCTGCATGGCGTAGAGGCCGGGCCGCGCGACCCCGAGGCGCACGCCGCGCATGCCGAGCATCGGGTTGGACTCCTCCAGGCGCTCCACCGCCCCCAGCAGGTCGACCTTCTCGGCAAGCTCCTTCTCGAGGCGGGCCCGCTCGTCGCCGGGGGCGGACGTGAGGTCGAACTCGAGCTGCTTGATGGCAAGCTCCAGCTCCTTGGAGGAGGGCAGGAACTCGTGCAGCGGCGGGTCGAGGAGGCGGATCGTCACCGGCAGGCCGCTCATCGCCTGGAAGATCCCGGCGAAGTCGCCCCGCTGGAGCTCCAGCAGCTCCGAGAGCGCCGCCCGCTCCTCCTCCGGGGTCCGGGCGAGGATCATCCGCTGGACCACCGGGAGCCGGTCACCGAGGAACATGTGCTCGGTGCGGGCCAGGCCGATGCCCTCGGCCCCGAACGTCCGGGCCTTGGCGGCATCCTCGGGGGTGTCGGCGTTGGTGCGGACCTTGAGGCGGCGGACCTCGTCGGCCCACTTGAGGATCCGCTCGAGGTCGCCGGAGAGCTGGGGCTGGACCAGCGGGACGTCGCCGACCGCGACCCGGCCCGTCGAGCCGTCGATCGCGATGACATCGCCCTCCACGACGGTCGTACCGTTCACCGTGAAGCGGCGCTCGGCGAGGTCGATGTGGAGCTCCTCCGCCCCGCAGACGCAGGGCTTGCCGGCGCCCCGGGCCACGACGGCGGCGTGGGAGGTCTTCCCACCGCGGGATGTGAGGATCCCCCGGGAGGCATACATCCCGCCGACGTCGTCGGGTTCGGTCATCGGGCGCACCAGGATGACGCGGTCGCCGGCAGCCGCCCATTCCTGGGCGGTCCGAGCGTCGAAGACCGCCTTGCCCGCGGCGGCACCGGGGGATGCGTTGAGGCCCTTGGCGACGACGCGGATCTCGGCCTCGGGGTCCCACTGGGGGTGCAGGAGCTGGTCGAGGGAGGCCGGGTCAACCCGTAGGACCGCCTCCTGCCTGGAGATCTGCCGCTCCTTCACCAGGTCCACGGCGATCTTCACCGCGGAGGCCGCCGTCCGTTTGCCGATGCGGGTCTGCAGCATCCAGAGCTTGCCCTGCTCGACGGTGAACTCGATGTCGCACATGTCCCGGTAGTGCTGCTCCAGGGTGTGCATGACCTTGACGAGCTCCTTGTACGAGGCGGGGTCGCGGTGCTTCAGCTCGTCGAGCGACAGCGGGGTCCGGGCACCGGAGACGACATCCTCGCCCTGGGCCTGCGTCAGGTACTCGGCGAGGTACTTGCGGTCCCCGGTCGAGGCGTCGCGGGTGAAGGCGACGCCCGTGCCGGAGTTCTCGCCGACGTTGCCGAACACCATGGCGACGACGTTGACGGCGGTACCGAGGTCGTCTGGGATCTTGTTCTTGCGGCGATAGATGCGGGCCCGCTCGCCGTTCCAGGACTCGAAGACCGCACGGATGGCCATCTCGAGCTGGGTCATGGGGTCGTCCGGGAAGGCGACGCCAGCTTCCGCAGCGATCTCCTTGAAGCGGGTCACGAGGCCGGTGAGCTCTCCGACCCCGAGCTCGGTGTCGGAGGTGAAGGCGTTCGTCTCCTTCACCACGTCGATCTCGTGCTCGAAGCGTTCGCCGGGGACGCCCATCACGATCTTGCCGAACATCTGGACGAAACGGCGATAGGCGTCGGCGGCGAAGCGATCGTCGCCGTACTGCTCCGCCAGGCCGGCGACCGTGGTGTCGTTGAGCCCCAGGTTGAGGACGGTGTCCATCATGCCGGGCATCGAGAACTTGGCCCCCGAGCGCACCGAGACGAGCAGGGGATTCTTCGCGTCGCCGAACCGGCGGCCCATCTTCTTCTCGAGCGTCTTCATGTGCCGGGCAACCTGGTCCATGACGCCCTCGGGCAGGCCGCCCTGGCGCAGGTACTCGTTGCAGGCCTCGGTGGTGATCGTGAAGCCGGGGGGCACCGGCAGGCCGAGGTTGGTCATCTCCCCGAGGTTGGCGCCCTTGCCCCCGAGCAGGTCCTTCATGTTCCGGTTGCCCTGCTCGAAGTCGTAGACATACTTCGGGCTGCGGGGTTTCTTGTCCTTCGTCTCCGCTTTCGTCTCCGCTTTCGACGCCGGCTTGGTCGTCGACTTCGTCGCCGTCTTGGTTGCCTTAGCCATCGCTTGCGGGCCCTCCCAGGTCGAATGAGATCTCTTGGTCCGCCCCGGCCTCGACGGTGACCGCCCGCTCGACGCGGGGAGTCCCCGGGCCGAAGGCGATGAATGTCCACGTGGCAGGGGTCAGGTGGAGCTTGAAGGTGCCCTCGGGCCCGGTGCGCCGTTCATTCACGAACTCGCCCGAGGGCCCCAGTACTCGCACGTACGCACCCTCCATCGGGGCGCCTGCGCGGACCACGCTGCCATTGACGATCTGGGCCTCCGAGCTCATGTCCCACCAGCCTTTCGTTGAGCTACGCCACCAATGCAGAAATCGGGCTGCGATGCTGCGCCCGCCTGCCGATCTCGAGGTTCACGATTGTGTCGAGGCTCGGTCCGTTCATCAGCTGGGCCATCATGCCATGCGGGCGCGGAGGGCGATCCGCTTTCCACCGCTGGGGGAGGATAGAGCCATGACGATCGCCTGGAAACTCGCCGGCATCCTCCTGCTGATCCTCGCCAACGCCTTCTTCGTCGCCGGCGAATTCGCCCTGGTGAGCCTGCGGCGGACCCGCATAAAGGAGATGGTCCAGCGCGGCAGCCGCCGAGCGGTCAGCGTGCAGAAAGCCGTCTCCCAGCTCAACCTCACGCTCTCGGGCACCCAGCTCGGCGTGACCCTCACCGCCCTCGGCCTCGGCGCCCTCGGGGAGCCGACCCTGGCGCACGAGCTGTCCCATCTGTTCGCGGGCCTGCCCCACCCGCTGCACGTGATCGCCACCCATGCGGTCGCCACCATCGTGGCCTTCATCCTGATCACGTTCCTCGAAGTGGTGATCGGCGAGATGGTGCCGAAGAACCTCGCCCTCACCCGGCCCGAGGGGATTGCCCTGGCCGTGGCGGCCCCGCTCCGGACCTTCATCGCCGTCCTCCGCCCGCTGATCTGGCTGATCGAGCGGAGCTCGCAGGCCGTGCTCCACCGTCTCGGGGTCAAGTCGCTCACCGTTTCGAGCGCGCACACACCGGGGGAGCTGGCTCTGATCGTCGAGGAGTCCCGGCGCGGAGGTTCGATCGAGCCGGGCCAGAGCGAGCTGCTCACGCGAAGCCTGGAGTTCCCGGAGCGCCGCGCGGTCGAGGCGATGGTGCCGAGGGTGTCCGTGGTGGCGATCCCGGCGCGAGCCAACTACGACGAGTTCCTGGACGTCGCCGAGCGCACCGGCTACTCGCGGTTCCCCGTATGGCGGGAGCGCCCGGACGAGTACGTCGGCTGGATCCATCTCAAGGACATGATCCGGGCCGCCCGGCGGCGCCCCGGCGTCACCGTCGGCGAGGTGATGCGGGAGGCGCTCTACGTCCCCGAGTCCCTGCCCCTCGACGAGCTGCTGGTGCAGATGCAGCGCAACCGGACCCACCTGGCCATTGTCCTCGACGAGTTCGGCGCCACCGCCGGCATCATCACCCTGGAGGACATCCTCGAGGAGCTCGTCGGCGAGATCCGGGACGAGTCGGACCGCCAGGAGCGGGCGGCCCTGCGGAAGGTGCCGGGCGGCTTCCGGGTGCCGGCCACGATGCGACCCGACGAGCTGGCGGACGCCACCGGCCTGGAGCTGCCGGATGGCGACTACGAGACCGTCGCCGGCTACATCCTGCAGAAGCTCGGCCGCCTGGCCCGGCGGGGGGACGTCGTGAAGGCAAAGGACTGGACGCTGCGGGTGGCCAATGTCGAGAAGCACCGCATCCTCTCCGTCGACGTGAAGCCTCCGCCCCAACCGGCGAAGCCCGGAGGGGCGGGGACCGGGGCCGGGCCGGGAGCGGAGCCACGATCCGTACCCGGCTGAAGTCCCCGCAAACGCGTGAGGCTCGGGAGGGTCGCGGTGGGATAGGACATGGTTGTCGTTCGGCCGCCAGACAACCGCCCGAAGGAGGCGCTCCATGAGCCATCACGTCCCGGCAGCCTGGGAGGAGCACGAGCACGAGCCCATGCACCACGTCCACGAGCACTACCATGTCGAGCACTTCTACCTCGGACCGGAGCGGGGGTGGGGCATCACCAGCTCGGTCCATGTCCACACGCACGACCATGGTCCGGTGTCGCACCGCCACGCCCAGCACGAGAACTTCGCCTACGAGCACGCCAACACTGCGCACAGCCACGATCATGAGGCGAACCTCGACTTCAACGCCACGCCGGATACCGAAGGCGCAGGGATGGAGCGCCCCGTCGGCGTGTAGCGGGCTGGCGCTACGGCCTGCGGGCGAGGACCTCGCTGGCGCCCGCGGAGCGCAGGCGGCGCTCGAGGTGGTACTCGGCGTAGGAGCGGGCCAGCCTGGCCGCGGCCGCCATGACCTCGGGGTCGGTCTTCATCCACGCCCCTTCCACGAGCAGGTCGTTCAGGAGCTTCAGCACACCCGGGGCCACGGGGGCGGCGTCTGGCGTTCGGCACTGCGCGCAGACCGCCCCGCCCTGCCCCGGCGAGAACCAGACGGCCGGGCCTGCCCCGCACTCGGTGCAGTCGGTGAGCGAGGGGGCGAAGCCCGCCACGCTCGAGAGGCGCAACAGGAACCAGGCCAGCACCAGCGGGGACCCGCTGGCCCCGAGACCCCTCAGGCCCTCGACGAGGAGGTTGAAAACCCTCGGGGACCCCTCCTTCTCCTGGACGACCCGGTCGACCGCCTCCAGCATCACCTGGCCGAGCGCGAACCGGTCCAGGTCTTCCCGTACCGGACGGTTGGACTCCACCGCGTCGACCTGGGTCACGATGTCGAGGTCGGAGCGGCCCCGCCACATCACGAGGGACACCTGGGTGAACGGCTCGAGGCGGCCGCCGAAGCGGCTCTTGGTCTTGCGGACGCCCTTGGCGACTGCCCGGATCTTGCCCTGCCCGCGGCCGACGAAGGTGACGATGCGGTCGGCCTCGCCGAGGCGCATCGTGCGCAGGACCACCGCCTCGTCCTTATAGAGCATGAGTGGACCACTATATGGGCGGCCCGGTCTCCGGCCCGGGAGCTGGTCGGATTTTGCTCGCTGAGCGAGCAAGATCCATCCACCCCGTGGACTCGGGGGCGGCTACGCACCCAGTTCGGCCAGGATGGCGGCCGCCGAGGAGGTGCCGAGGCGGTCGGCCCCCGCCTCCAGCATCGCCAGGGCCGACGCCAGCGTCGCGATGCCGCCCGAGGCCTTCACCCCGACCATCGGGGGGACCGACGACCGGAGGAGGCGCACCTGGTCGGCGGTGGCGCCGCCGCCGTAGACGCCGGTGGACGTCTTCACGAAGTCGGCGCCGCCGTCGGCCGCCAGGGATGCGGCCCGCTCGATCTGGCCGGGGGACAACAGGCCGGCCTCGACGATCACCTTCAGGAGCCCGCCGCCGTCGTGGACGACCTCCGCGGCGGCGTTGACGTGCTCGACGACATCGCCGTAGCGCAGGGCCCGCACGAGGCCCACGGGCAGGACCATGTCGACCTCCCGCGCGCCCCGGTCCATGGCGTCCGACGTCTCGGCGGCGAGGAGGTCCCTCGTCAGGCCCCCCGTCGGGAAGGCGGCCACGGTACAGGGCGCCGTCGGCGACGTGCCGGCGATCTCGACGCAGAGCTCCAGGTGCAGGGGCAGCACCACCGCGGCGGCGCACCGCAGGGACACGGCCTGCTCGCACACCGCGGCGACCTCGTCGGGGGTGGCCTCGGGACGGAGGATGGTCGAGTCGATCCGGGCCGCCAGCTCGGCATGCAGCACGAAGGGGGCTATGCCAGGCCGATGCGAAGGTTGCGGATGAGGGTCTCGCCGTCCCGCTCGACGACGTCGAAGGTCACCCGCTGGCCGGTACGGAAGAAGCGAAACATGCCCTGGTCCATGGCGCCCGGGTCGATGTGCCAGGAGGTCGCTCCGTCGTCGGAGACAATCGTGCCCGTCCTGGCGTTGACGTCGTACTCCTTCACTGACCCCTGCGGCAACGGACGCCCCTTCCTGCGACTTCGAGCTCAGTACCCGAAGCGCTCCACCAGGCCTTCCCGGCGGGGCCAGTTCGGCTCTACCTTCACCCGGAGGTCCAGGAACACCCGGCTCCCGAGCAGCTCCTCCGCCTCCGGCCGCGCCCGGGTGCCAATCTCCCTCAGCATCCTACCGCCCCTGCCGATGACGATCCCCTTCTGGGAATCCCGCTCGACGTAGATCGATGCGCTGACGAGGAGGACATCCGGGGAGTCTCCGGGCTCGATCTCGTCGACGACGACGGCGACCGAGTGCGGGACCTCCTCCGACAGCAGCTCGAGGACCTTCTCCCGGATCATCTCCGAGATCGCAAGGGCCTGGGGCTGGTCGCTTACCGATTCCGGCGGGTAGTACTGCGGCCCCTCGGGCAGCCCGTCGACCAGCGCCCGGACGAGGTCCGAGATCCCGGTCCCCCGTGGCGACGACGTGGTGAGCACGTCCTTCCAGTCACCCAGCGCCCTCGCCGCCTCGATCTGGGACAGGAGCTTCGGGGGCAGGACGAGGTCGGCCTTTGTCACGACGCAGACCACCGGCGTGCCCGTGCCGGCGAGCGCCCGGGCGATGTAGGCGTCCCCCGCGCCGATCCGTGCCGAGGCGTCGAGGACGAACACGATCTCGTCGACGTCCCGGAGGTTCTGGTGGGCGATGTCGTTGAGGCGCCGCCCGAGGGCGTCCTTCGGCCGGTGCAGTCCCGGCGTGTCGACGAAGACGATCTGGGCCTCCGGCAACGTGAGGATGCCCCGGACCGCATGGCGGGTGGTCTGCGGCTTGTCGGAGACAATCGCCACCTTGGAGTCGACCAGACGGTTGAGCAGGGTCGACTTGCCGACGTTCGGGCGCCCGACCAGGCAGACGAACCCGGACCGGAACCCGGGCTCCCGGTTCGCCGGGACTCCGGACGTCAGGTCCGTCGAGACGTCCATCACGAACCGATGGCGGGTGCCGCGGACGCCTCGCCGCCGGCGTGGGCGTGCACGAGGACCTTGCCGATCCGCCGCCCGTTCATCCGCTCGACCTCCAGCTCCACCCCGTGGACCGTCACCCGGTCCCCCTCGGAGGGCACCCGCCCGAGCGTGCCGACCACGAGGCCCCCGACCGAGTCCCAGTCCGTGTTCGGGAGCTCGATGTCGAGCAGCTCCGAGAGCTCGTCGACCCCGAAGCGGGCGATGACGCGCAGCGACCCGTCGTCCAGGCGCTCGAGCGGCGGCTCGTCGTGGTCGTGCTCGTCGACGATCTCGCCAACGATCTCCTCGAGGAGGTCCTCCATCGTCACGAGGCCGGCGACGCCGCCGTACTCGTCGACGACCACGGCCATCTGCGTCTTGCCCGCCTGGAGCTCTCGCAGCAGCTCGGCGGTCTTCTTGAACTCGGGCACAAACATGGCGTCGCGCATCACGTCGGAGGCCCGGCGGCTCTGCAGGGCGCCGTCCGCACGGACGGCAGCCATCACGTCGCGGGCGTGGGCGATGCCGATCAGTTCGTCGATGTTGCCCCGGATCACCGGCACCCGGGTGAAGCCCCGGTTGAGCATGACATCGAGCACGGCGTTGAGGTCGGCGTTGGCGTCGACGCAGACCATGTCGGGCCGCGGCACCATCACCGCCCGGACCACCGTGTCGCCGAACTCGAAGATCGAGCTGATCATCTTGCGCTCCTGCGTCTCGATGACGTCCTCGGATTCGGCGACCTCGAGCATCGACATGATCTCCTCCTCGGAGGCGACCGGCCCCCGTGGGACGCCACGGCCGGGCAGGATCAGCAGGAAGATGCGGTTGATGGCGATGAGGGCCGACACCAGCGGCCGGAGGGCGATCCCGAGGGCCCAGACGGGGCGGGCGGCGAGCAGCATCACCTGGTCGGGACGTTCCAGGACCCAGCTCCGGGGAGCGATTTCGGCGAACTGGAACAGGAGGAACGTCATCACCGCGATCACCACCACCGCGGCGAACGGCACTCTGCTCCGGAACGCGACATCGGCGACCAGCACGGTGGCGGTCACCCTGGCCAGCAGCATCGCCAGCAGCGTTGCGGCAAGGTAGGGCCGGGGATTGTCAGCCAGCGCCACGAGGATGGCCCCCCGGCCGGGGCTCAGTTCCTGGAGGCGGCGTGCCCGGGCGTGGGACAGGCGGCTGACCGCGTTCACCCAGACCGAGGCGAAGAAGGCAAACCCCATGGCGAGGGCGCTCACCACGAGCTCCCAGGCGGTCAGGCTCACGACGCCCGCGCCCCCGACCGTCCGCAGGCCGCCTCCTCGCGGCTGCGCATGGCCGCGGCGGCCGCCTCGGAGTCGTGGTCGTAGCCCAGCAGGTGGAGGACGCCGTGCGTGACGAGGAGGTCGAGCTCGGACGCGACGCCGTCGGGGCCGGGGGGGGCCTGGGCGATGGCGACCTCGGGGCAGAGCACGATGTCGCCGACCAGCACCGGAGGCTCACCGTCGCCCGGCGGTGACGTCACCAGGCCGTCGACGGGGAACGACAGGACGTCGGTGGGGCCGTCGCCGCCGAGGTACTCGGCGTTCAGCTCCGCAATGCGGTGGGCGTCGACCAGGGTGATGGAGATCTCGCCGGTCGCCCCCTCGCCGGCTGCAGCCCGGCGTGCCACGTCCCTGAGCCGGTCGGTATCGACGACGAGGTTCTGCTCGTTGTGCAGGCTCAGGGAGATCGGTAAATGCTCGGTCATCCAGGATGGCCTGGAGAGTTGTCACGCTCCAGGCGCCGAAGGGCCCCGTTGCCCTCCTGGCTCTGACCCGTCACCTCGGGTCCCCCATTCCGTCCCCGCTCCCAGCGCTCCCCGTTGGCGTGATCGTTCTCGGCGAACCTGCGGTACGCCTCGACGATCTGCTGCACGATCTTGTGGCGGACGACGTCGTTGGCGTCGAGGTACGAGAAGGCGACGCCCTCGATCCCGTCCAGGATCTCCTGCACGCTGACGAGGCCGGACTGGCCCTGGGGACGGTCGATCTGGGTGATGTCGCCGGTCACCACCGCCCGGGAGCCGAAGCCGATGCGAGTCAGGAACATCTTCATCTGCTCCGGCGAGGTGTTCTGGGCCTCGTCGAGGATGATGAACGAGTCGTTCAGGGTGCGACCGCGCATGAACGCCAGCGGCGCCACCTCGATCTCCCCACGCTCCATCGCCCGGGCGTAGGCCTCGGGCTCGAGCATCTCGTAGAGGGCGTCGTACAGCGGCTTGAGGTACGGGTCGACCTTGGCGGCGATGTCGCCGGGCAGAAAGCCGAGCTTCTCCCCGGCCTCCACGGCCGGGCGGGTGAGGATGATGCGCCGGACCTCCTTGCGGGCGAGGGCCTGCACAGCCGACGCCACGGCGAGGTACGTCTTGCCCGTCCCGGCGGGGCCGATCGCGAAGACGATCGTGTGGGTCCGCATGGCATCGACGTAGCGCTTCTGGCCCCCGGTCTTGGGCCGGATCGACTTGGTCCGGGACACGGTCAACGCGTCGGAGAAGACCTCGGAGGGGCGGAAGGCCCCGGTCTTCACCATGTCGATCGACCGGGAGACGGAATCGGGTGTCAGGAGATGGTCGTGCGCGACCAGCTCCATGAGCTCTTCGAAGAGGTACGAGACCAGCCCCACCTCACGGGGCTCACCCGACACGGTGATCTCGTTGCCGCGCACGAGGATCGAGGTGTCGAACCCCGCCTCGACGAGCTTGAGCAGCTCATCTCTCGTCCCGACGAGATTGACCATCTGCAGATCCCCGGGAACGAGGATCTTCACTTGTGTGGTTGCCTGCACTCCGATGCGATGCCCCTGTTCTTGAACCAGGCTCTTGAATCAAGGTCCTGTTTCGAGGATACCAGCGTGCCACGCCCGCTCACCGCCGAGCAAGTCCTCCGGACGGGCCCCTGCCGGGTCCCTGCCACCTGGGAGCCTTTCACCGGTATCCTCTCTCGGTGGGTTTCGCGAGCCGCTGGCGCCACGGCCTGTTGCTGCTGCTGGTCATGGGTGCCTGTTCCCCGGCCGGGCGCCCCGTCGCAAGCGACACCTTTCTCCCCCCAGGTTCCTCCCCCGGCGTGACCGGCACCGCGGACGGCCCGGCGCCTGCCGCCAGCGCGACCGACTCCCCGCTGCCGCCCGTCACGCCCGTCACCCCGGCCCTCCAGGCGGTCTCGACCTCCGGCTTCACGCCCGAACAGGCGCAGGCGGTGCGGGGCGTCCCCGGTGTCACGGCGGTGGCGCGGGTGACCATCGGGCTCATCACCGCCGAGGTCGGGGGCGGCGCCCGCCAGCTCTCGGTCGCCGCCGTGGACCCGACGGAGTTCCGCCCCCTCGCCCCGGCCCCCAGCGCGGACGCCTCGTTCGTCTGGCAGGGCCTCAACCGGGGCGACATCTTCCTCGCCCACGAGGAGCAACCGGTCCTCGGCGTGAACCTCGGCGCCGACCTGCCGCTCAAGGGCCCCAAGGGTAGCGAGTCCCCCAGGATCGGGGGCCTGGCAGCCAACGGCGTCCCCAACATCGCCGGCGGCCTGATCTCGTCTCTGAAAGCGAAGGGCCTCGGCCTCCCCGCTCCGACGATGCTGCTCATCGGCATCACCAACGGGGTCTCGCTCGACAACGTGTCGGCGAGGATCACCCAGCTGCTCCCGCAGATCCAGGTCCACCCGCTCGTGAACCTCGTCGAGCACGCCCTCATCTCCGGTCCGGCGGCCGCCAAGCTGCTCGGGTCGTTCACCTACAAGCCGAATCCGGACGGCTCGGTCACGGAGGACCCCACCTGGGTCCGGAACAACATCGTGACCCGCACGGTCCCGATCCTCGGGCCGGTGACCTGCAACAAGCTCATGATCCCCCAGCTCACCGGGGCGATGACCGAGATCCAGCAGCAGGGCCTGGCCGGGCTGATCGATGTGACCGAGTACCGGCTCCATCCCGGAAACTGCTACCAGGCCCGTTTCGTCGACAGCGACCCGAGCAGGGGCCTCTCGTACCACGCCTGGGGCATCGCGATCGACATCAACCGGCTGGCCAACCCGGAGTATGGAGCGAGTCACCAGGACCCAAGAGTGATCGCAGCGTTCGAGCACTGGGGCTTCCGCTGGGGAGGCTTGTGGTCGCCCCCGGACCCGATGCACTTCGAACTGGCAGGCCTTCTGCAGCAGTAGACGCAGGATGCACCGCGGAGCTCCACGGGAGAGCGGAGCACAAATTGGGTGGGCGTCCCGGCGGCTCCGGGATCAGACCCTGGGGCTCTTCGCGGAGAACAGGCGCAGCGAAGGCGGGAGGTGCAGCGGCTCCTGGCGGAGTTGGCTCACGGCGAGGCCGACGAGCGCTCCGAGGGCGAGGAGCTGGAACACGGGGAATGCCGTGGACAGGGGGAACCGCAGGACGGTCTTCAGGAGGCCGCCGGACGTGAGCCACTCGTCCCCCAGCAGCAGCAGCACCGAGTACCCCGCCGCCAGGAAAGCCAGCCGGGAACGCCACTGGAGCGCCACCAGGGGGAGGATCGCGGCCAGGTACCAGGGCTGGATGTAGGAGGTCACCAGCACGAAGGCAAGGACGACCGCTCCGGCCCCCGCGGAGGGCCGGGATTCGGACGAACCGCCGAACAGGACGAGGGTCGCCACGCCGGCGAGGAGCAGCATGGCGACGAAACGGATGCCCCCGGTGAGCCACTGCTGGGGGACGGGCGAGATGAGGAGACCCCCGAGCGGCCCCTGGCCCAGGGGCGAGACGGGCTTCGGCTGCCCGAACGGGCCCCACAGCGAGAAGCGGTCGACGAGGCGGGAGGCCTCCTGGAGGGGGCCGAGGGCCGGCAGGCCGCCGATGAGCAGGTAACCCACTCCGACGATTCCCCCGATGACGGCCCCCATCCGCAGGGCGGCCGTCCTGCCCTCCCGCCGCCAGAGCCAGACGATCAGAGCCGCCGCGGGCAGGAGTGCGATCAGCTTGACCAGCGCCGCCAGACCGAGCGCAACACCGGCGACCACCCGCCATCGCCCGGAGAGTGCCACCACCGCTCCCAGGGCCGCCAGGCCGACGAGGGCGTCGTTGTGGGCGCCGTTGACGACGCTGATCACCATGACCGGTGACAGCCCCAGGAACACGAGGGCCGCCGGCTCGACCCGGCGCCGGTAGAGCAGCACGAGGGCCGCCACCACCGAGGCGCCCGTGAGGAGCTGGAAGAAGAGGCGGGCGCGCAGCGGCGAGCTCCCCGCCAGGTGCATCCCGAGGGCCGACACCCCGGTGAACGCCGGGCCGTACACCGTGCGGGTGTCCTGCCACCACACCGAGACCCGCCAGAACCAGGGATCCCCCGAGAAGTTGAGCGGGGACACCCGGTACGGATTGGCGTGGAAGTGGTCGACCATGCGGCCGTACATGGCGTAGGACCAGACGTCGGCCGACTCCCGGGGTGGGACGACGATGGCGATGGCGATGAGCGCGATGCTCGACCAGAGGATGAGCCTCCGATCCAGCAGGGAGCGGCGGGCCTCCATGACGAGAAGGAAGGCGAATGCCGCCGAGGCGACGAGCAGCAGCGGGAACGCCTGGCCCTGCCTGGTGAGGAGGGCCCCCACCGTCGCCACCCAGAGGATCCCGAGCACGATGTGCGCTCGGCGGAGGTCCCAGTGCTGAGCGAGGGGGAGGCGGTCGGCCAGCTCGGCCAGCTTCCTGCCCACGTGGGTCCGGGCGGGGGGTTCGACGTCTGGAGGGCCCGGCGGCGGTTGGGACCACTGCGTGCCGGTGCTCACCTGGTCGTTCCTCTCGCCCTCTGGCCTCCGCCCTCGGCCAACCTCCCCCCGTTGGCGTTCGGTGCCGCTCCGTTGGCGTTCGGTGCCGCTCCGTTGGTCGCCGCCCCGGCCCCACTGGGACCGCTCAGAGGATGCCCGTTCGAGGAGACCAGACCGACGGGGCCCGGCTCGAAGCCCAGCCCCCTCAGCTCGCTCACGATGGGCTCGAGCGCCCCGAGCGTACGGCGCCACGACCCCGAGGAGGAGTATGCCTCGGCATCGTGCAACAGGATGATGTCGCCGTCACGGACGCCCGACATCACACGCTGGCGGATGCGCTCGGCGGTGGCGCCCTCCTCCCAGTCCCTTCCCCATCGGGTCCAGAGCACGCGCTCCCACCCGAATCTGGCCGCGGTGACCCACGAGGCGGCGTTGAACACGCCGTAGGGCGGCCGGAAGTGGCGGATCTCGGCTCCCGTCTCGCCGGTGATGGTGTCCCGGGCGGCCCGGAGGTCCCGGATCGTCGCCGGCGGCGTCAGCCGCAGATGGTTGAGGTGGCGGTAGCCGTGGCAGGCGATCTCGTGGCCCGCCTCGACGATGCGGCGCGCTGCATCCGGCGAACGGCGGACCTGCTCGCCGACGACGAAGAAGGTGGCCTTCACGTCCAGCTCCCGGAGCGCCTCGAGGAAGTGGTCGACCGCGTCCGTCTCGGGGCCGTCGTCGAAGGTGAGCCCCACGCGCCCGGGGCCGGCACCCGGGCCGCCGCCCTGACCGCCGCCCGGGCCGCCGAGCCGGCGGGTCGTCCGGAAGATGCTGCGCCCTCCCGGCACCGCGGCGAGCGCCGGCAGGGCATGACCGACGGCGAGGGCTGCGGCGGTGGCCGTTGCCACCCTGACTCGGGAAACGTTCACGGACGTCTAGTCGGTACGGACGCGGGCGGACGTGAGGTCCACAACCTTGAGGCCGCCGGCGGCGGCGCCGTCGAGGAACGTCGAGAGCATGGCCGGCGCCCGGTCCGGGGTGGTGTGGCTCAGGTCGAGGACCACGACGTCCCCCGACGCGAGGTGCCTCGGGACCCGGTCCGTCCGGATCCAGTGCGTCCCCACGACCCCCCGCTCGTGGGCGGATGTGGCAGCCAGGTACGCGGCTGGGTTGAGCGGGCCCCGGGATGGCAGGTAGAAGGCAGGCACATGACCCGTGGCCCCCCGGATCTCCTCGCTTCCCTCGGTCACGGCTCGCCGGACATCGAACGGCGTCGAGAGCCGGGAGACCGCCTGGGCCGTCCCGCCGTTCTGGATGTCGCCGACCGACTGCATCGCCGGCAGGAGCTCGCCGTGGGCCTCGAGCACGTCGGCGGGAATGAAGAAGCTGGCGGCGGCGCCGTGCGCGGCGAGCACGTCCGGGAGGGCCGCGACGACGGCGGGGTCCGAGGCGCGGATGCACAGCACGACGGACTGGGACGTGACGTTGGCAGCCGCCTTTCGGGCCACGGGGAGGCCGAGGTGGCCGGCGGCGAAGGACACCGAGGTGCCGCTCGTGACGAGGGCAAAGGCGATGAGCGCGGCTGCTGCCACGGCGGGCAGCCGAAGCCGCCGGCTCCGGGACCTGGCCCGAGCGGCCGCGACGTGGCGGTGTGCCCCGGAGCCTCCGGTCCCGCCGCCGGCGAGCACGGGTTCGGGAAGGCCGATCGCAGCCCGGGTCCGGGCGCCCTCGTAGAGCTCGACCAGGCACGCACCCGCCGACGGCAGCGTGGCGAAACCCTCTGCCAAGCGAGCCGCCCGGGGCCGGAGCTCCGGGTCGTCCCGGCAGGCGGCGACGGCCTCGGGGAGTTCGGCAGCGTTGCGCACGTACCGGGCCACCCCCACCCGATCCATCAACTCGCCGTTGGCCACCCCGTGGCCCGGGATGGCATCGGTGATCAGCAGGGGGCATCCTCTGCGGAGGGCCTCGAGCGAGGTCAGGCCGCCGGCGTTCTGGACGGCGAGGTCGCAGGCGTCGATGAGGTCGGGCATGTTGTCGACGAAGCCAAGGATGATCGAGCGCGGCGGCGGGTCGTCCAGCAACTTTTTCTGGAGCTCCGCATTGCGCCCGCAGACGACCAGCGTCCAGACCCCGTCCACCGAGGCGACGGAGCGAGCCGAGCGCTCGATGTTGCCGACGCCCCACCCACCGCCGATGACCATCACGACGAAGGCGCCTTCCGGCACCCCCAACGCTTCGCGGGCCTCGGCCCGGCGGGAGGGGCCGAGGAACCGCTTGGAGACCAGGGGGGCGACGACGGTCGTCGGCGACGGCTCCATCATCGTCGACACCATCTCGATCGTCGAGATGTGCATGACGTAGTTGTCGTCCAGGTCCGGATACATCCACATCGGATGCGGAGCGAAGTCGGTCACCAGGTTGGCGCAGGGCAGCTTCACCTTCCCGCGGCGCTTCAGCGAGGCCAGCATCGCGGAGGTGAGCGGGTAGGTGGAGAGGATGATGTCGGGCGACGAGTAGTCGATCAGACGGTTGATCTTCCGGCAGCCGATGACCGAGCAGAGGCCCTTGTAGAAGTGGGTCACGCGCTTCGACTTCACGATGGACCAGTAGAGCCAGGAATATGACCACTGGGCCTTGTTGAGCTGGATCTTGTAGCCGTCGACCACGAAGCGCTCCCAGAAGGCCCCCACGCGCGCGAGACCGTTCTCCACCTGGATCTCCGCGTTGGGGTACAGCTCGCGGATCTCCTCGCTGACCGCCCGTGCCGCGGCGTTGTGACCTTCCCCGACGGATGCCGTCAGGATGAGTACCTTCACGCAGGCGTCCTCTCTGCCCTCATCGCGCCCTTGAGGGGGCCCGGGGGCCCATCCATGGCCAGGTTGCTCGCCGCGCTTAGCCAACGCTGGCTTCGTCCCCCATCCGAGGGACCATGCAACGATTCTGCCCTATCGCGGCACGTGCCCGCAGGATTCCCCCTGCTCAGTGGACGATCGTCGCCTTCAGGCCGAGTCCTTCGAGGCGGCCCACCAGGGCTTCTGGCGATTGCTCGAGGACGCTGGCGAGCGCCCGGATGTCTTCGGAGCGGATCGTCAGGACCTTGCCGTTGAAGTCCCCACGCCGCATCTGCACCATGCTGACGTAGCGCTGCAGCACGGTGGACTCGGGACAATCGGTCTCGGAGAGGCGGACGAGGTCGATGCGGACCTTCCCGGGCGAGGCGACAGGGCTGTGGCCGTCGCCCCCGGGCTCATCGTCGGCATCGCGGGGAAGCAACTGGTCGACCGGGACGCCGTAGAAACGGGCGAGCCGCTGCAGGCGTGGCACCGAGATGCTCCGTTCCCCCCGCTCGTAGGCACCGAGCACCGAGGCTTTGAACTCCTCCTGGGAGGTCATCTCCACGTCGTGGAGTGACAGGGCCTTCTGGAAGCGCACGTTGCGCAGCCGCTCGCCCACTGCCTGCGCATACTTCGGCGTCGTCATACCGGCCCCCAGCTTTGACCGCGCGATCGACCACAATGGTCACGCTGCGGAGCCAATTCTACCCCCTTTCATCACAGAGAGTGGGCACAAAAGCCCGGAATGCCACGTTTGGGATCGCTTAAATACTTGAAACTTTCGTCTCACCCGAGCCTCCCAAAGTGATGCAGGACGAGCGCGGCGGCGACGACGGACGCCGTCTCGGTGCGGAGGATCTGCGGGCCCAGGGAGACCGGGACGGCCCCCGCGGCCGCGAACGTGGCGACCTCGTCTTCGGAGAGGCCCCCTTCCGGGCCGACCACCACCCACACGGATTCCGGACCACGGTGAGTGGCGGCTCGGTCCGCGAGGACGTCGCCGAGGCGTGACCCGGCAACCGGGTGTGCCACCAGGCCCAACCCCCGGCCTGCGGTGGCTGCCGCGGCGGCCTCGGCCCCCGGGAGCGGTCCCTCGAGGACCGGCAGCCAGGGCCGGTGGGACTGCTTGGCGGCCTCCCGGGCGATCGTTGCCCACCGGCGTCCCGCCGCAGCCTGGCGGGGAGCGTCCCAGCGAGCCACACTGCGGCCGGCCGCGAACACCACGATCTCGTCGACGCCCATCTCCACGAGGTGGCGGATCACACCGTCCACCTTGTCGCCCTTCGCCAGGCCCTGATGGACTGCGATCCGAGGGCTGGGGGCCGGGGTCACGGTGCGCGCGAGGACCTCAGCCCCGACGGCAGCGGGCGTCACCGACGTGAGCCGGGCATCGGCGATCGTGCCCCGGCCGTCGGAGATGCGGACGAGGTCGCCGGCGCAAGCCCGGCGGACGACGGCGAGATGGCGGGCGTCCTCGCCTCCGATGGTGAGCCGG
>DASXNO010000182.1:0-8308 GCA_036495025.1 Actinomycetota bacterium
GCTGCCACACGGACGGGTGCGAAGAAAAGCGTGTTGCACGAATCATGAAGTCTCGTGCTAGAACCCTTGCGGCGGCAGACCTCATGAGCGTCGGTCAGACCTGGTGGCGGATCCAGACGTTCGGTTCGAAGTAGGTCCCGATGCCCGCGGCCCGGTCGACCGACAGAAGGGCGAGACCCTGAGGAATGACGTAGTCCCCGCTCTCCGGGAAATCCATCCCCGTCCAGGCCTCCCATTCCTCGACCCGCCCGACGATTTTCAGCGAGCGGGGCGCCGGCTTCAGGATCTCGGCCCCCAGCCCGGTGTGGACCCGGATCCACGGGTCGAACGGGGAGCCGTCGGGCCGTGTCCACTGCACGTAGCGCTCGATGGGAACCAACGGGTACCGCTCCTTCCAGATCGGGCGCAACGGCACGATCACGGCGTCCAGGCCGTGGCGGGCCGCGACCGTGCGCATCCCTACGATGACGTGTCGGCTGAGCCCCCGGCCCTGGTTTCGCCGCGGCACCTCGACGGCCAGGCCCGACAGCGTCCCCCGCCGTCCCGGCGCACCCGGATCGAACCCCCGCCGGACGACCTCGTCGATCCCCGCCGGGAGCCCCTCGAGCGTGCCGTCCCAGGCGCACGGGATCGAATGGCCCTGGGCGAGGACCTCCTCGGTCTCAGGGTCGTAGACCACGAACTGGAACTCGGCGAACTCCTCGGCGAGGCGTCGCCAGTACACCGACAGCACCTCGCCGTGCGTGTTGTAGACCGGCCAGATGTCCGCCGTCAGCTCACTGCCGCGCCGAAGGAGGTCGGGGCGCTCGGCTGCGGTGGCCATCACTGGCTCCATGAGCACGAGGATAGGCAAAACCGACGAAGGCGAAGCCGAGGCGCCACAAACTGAGGAAGAAATGACGCGTATACACGTCATTTCTTCCTCAGTTCCGGAGGGCCGCCTTCTGCGCCTGCAGGATCGCCTCGATGGTCGCCAGCTGGTCGGCGATCCGCTCGGGGGCGGTGCCCCCATGGGAACGGCGGGCCTCAACGCAGCGGCGGGGGTCCAGGCGCTCCAGGGCCTCCGGGCGGAAGGCGGGATGGGCGGCGGCGAGGTCCTCCGCCGTCGCCCCGGAGAGATCCCGGCCCTCCGCAGCCAGGCGCCCCACCAGCGAGCCCACGGCGTGGTGCGCCTCCCGGAACGGCACCCCGGCCCCCACGAGCCACTCGGCGAGATCGGTGGCGGCGCTGGCGGTCCCGACCGCCGCCGCCAGGCGATCGGGGTCGAAGGTCATCGTGGCGACCAGGCCGGTCAGCACGGGCAGGGCACCCTCGAGCGTGTCGGCGGTGTCGAACACGGGCTCCTTGTCCTCCTGCAGGTCCTTGTCGTAGGCCAGCGGCAGCCCCTTCATCACGCCCAGCAGGTGCACGAGGTTGGCGGTCATCCTCGCCCCCTTCGCCCGGGCCAGCTCGGCGACGTCGGGGTTCTTCTTCTGCGGCATGATGCTCGAGCCCTGGGCGTAGGCGTCGTCGAGCACGGCGAAGCCGAACTCGCTCGTCGTCCACAGAACGATCTCCTCGCCGAGCCGCGAGAGGTGCACGCCCAGGATCGCCCCGGCGGCCAGGAACTCCAGGGCGAAGTCCCGGTCCGACACGGCGTCGGCGGCGTTGTCGAAGACCCGGCCGAAGCCCAGATCTCCGGCGGTGGCCACCGGGTCCAGCGGCAGCGAGGTGCCGGCAAACGCCGCAGCGCCCAGCGGCGACACGTCGGCGGCCTGGTGGGCGGCAAGTGCCCGGTCGAAGTCCCGCGCGAGGGAAAAGGCATGCGCAAGGAGGTGGTGGGCGAAGAGGATCGGCTGTGCCCGCTGCAGGTGGGTGTAGCCCGGGGCGAGCGTGTCGCGGTGGGTCTGCGCCTGACTCGTCAACGCCACCACCAGCTCGTGGATGCCGGCAGCGATGCGCAGCGTTGCCGCCTTCAGCCAGAGCCGGAGGTCCGTGGCGACGAGGTCGTTGCGGGAGCGCCCGGCATGGATCTTGGCCCCCACGTCGCCGAGGCAGTCCGTGACGTAGCGCTCCACCGCCGAGTGGATGTCCTCGTCGGCGACGTCGAACACGAACGTCCCCGCCGCAAACAACGCTGCGGCCGAGGCCAATGCCTCCTCGATCAGCGCCCGCTCCTCTGGCGCCAGGATGCCAGCCCGCTCCAGCGCCCGGGCGTGGGCCCCCGTGGCAGCGATGTCCTCGCGCCACATCCGCTGGTCGAACGGACGTGAGTTGCCGAAGTCCTGCATCGCGGGGGCCGGACCACGGGAGAACCGGCCCGCCCACAGCGGCTTGGCGCCGGTCACGCCCGGCCCGCCCGTCACGCCCCGTCCGCCGGCGGCTCCCCGGCCGCGGCGGGGACATGCGCCCGGGCCCAGGTCTTCGTACGGAGGCCCCAGAGCTTCACGAAGCCCTCGGCAGCGGTGTGCTCGAAGGCGTCGCCCGCATCGTAGGTGGCGAGCGACATGTCGTAGAGCGACCCCGGCGACTGCCGCCCCACCACCCGAGCGGACCCCGGCTCGAGCTTCACCCGCACCGTGCCGTTGACGTGGCGCTGGGTCGACCCGTTGAAGGCGTCGAGGGCCTCCCGCAGCGGCGAGAACCACAGCCCCTCGTACACGAGCTCCCCGTACCGCACCTCGAGGTCCCGCTTGGCCCGCAGCAGGTCGCGCTCGAGGGTCAGCTCCTCGAGGTCGGCGTGGGCCATGATCAGCACCGCCGCCGCGGGCACCTCGTAGACCTCCCGGGACTTGATGCCCACGACGCGGTCCTCGATCATGTCGAGCCGCCCGACGCCGAAGCTCCCGGCCCGCTGGTCGAGCCGGCGGACGATCTCGGCGAACCTGAGCGCCTCGCCGTCAAGAGCAACCGGCGCCCCGTTCTCGAACACAATCTCCACGTAGTCGGGGTCCGTCGGCGCCTTGCGAGGATCGACGGTGCGCTCCCAGACGTCCTCGGGCGCCTCCGTCATGGGGTCCTCGAGCGCCCCGCACTCGATCGCGCGGCCCCAGAGGTTCTCGTCGATCGAGTACAGCGGCCTGGCGCCGGAGCGAACCGGCAGGCCCCGGGCCTCCCCGTAGGCGGCGGTCTGCTCGCGGGTCCAGCCCCAGTCGCGGACAGGAGCCAGCACCTCGAGATCGGGGGCCAGCGCCCCGAGGGACACCTCGAAGCGCACCTGGTCGTTGCCCTTGCCGGTGCAGCCGTGGGCGACGTAGCGAGCGCCGAAGCGACGGGCGGCACGCACCAGGTGGTCGCAGATCAGCGGCCGGGACAGGGCGGACACGAGGGGGTACTTGCCCTGGTAGCGGGCATTCGCCTGCAGGGTCGGGAGAAGGTAGCCCTCCGCGTACTCGTCGCGGGCATCGACGACGACCGCGTCGAGCGCGCCGGCAGTGATGGCTCGCTCGCGCAGCGCCTCGGGATCGCCCCCCTGGCCCACGTCGGCGGCGACCGCGACCACCTCCAGGCCCTTGGCCTCTGTCAGCCACGCCACCGCCACGGTCGTGTCCAGGCCCCCCGAATACGCCAGTACCACTCGCTCCTTCACCGCTTTCCTCCTCCGCTCTGCACTTCCTTGGTTTCCAGGCCCGCCATCTGGCGGAGCCGCAGTTCCACGGTCCGGGCCGGTACGCCCTGCCGGCAGACCACGAGGATCGTGTCATCCCCGGCGAGCGTGCCGGCGATGCCGTCGAGGCCGGCCCGGTCGACGGCCGCCGCCACCATCCCGGCAAAACCGGGCGGGGTATGGACGACGACGATGTTGCCCGATGCCTCGGTGTCGCCGACGGAGTCGCCGAGCAGCCGCCGAAGGCTGTCGCCCCCCGGCCCGGGGACCGAGCCGGGCACGCTCGTGGGCGGGAGCGCGTACACGACATGCCCGTTGCGCCGCACCTTGTAGGCGCCCAGCTCCTCGAGGTCCCTGGAGACCGTCGCCTGCGTGGCCGGGTGCCCGGTGGCAGCCAGCAGCTCGACCAGCTCCTGCTGGCTCGTGACCGCCCGCTCCGCAATGAGCCTGGCGATCCGCCGCTGGCGCTCGGGCTTCGTCGTTTTCAATCCCCGCTCCCGTACGGACCTCACGACGACAGCACCCACTCCAGCACGGCCTTCGCCGTGTGGAGGCGGTTCTCGGCCTGGTCCCATACGGCAGCGGCAGGGCCGTCGATGACCTCGGCATCGATCTCCTCGCCACGGTGCGCCGGGAGGCAGTGCATGGCGATGGCGCCCGGGGCGGCCTCGGCCATGATCGCCGAGCTGACGGCGAAGCCCCGGAAGCGCGCCAGCCGCTCCGCCCGCTCGGCCTCCCTTCCCATGCTCGCCCAGACATCGGTGTAGAGGACGTCGGCCCCCCTCGCAGCGACGGCGGGTTCGTTCGACACGGAGATCGACGTGCCGGTCTCCTCGCCGATGGACCGCGCCCTCGCCACCACGGCCGGGTCCGGCTCGTAGCCCGGAGGCGAGGCGACATCGACCCGTGCCAGGCCCGCCTTGGCCCCCGCGAGCAGCAGCGAGTGGCAGACGTTGTTGCCGTCGCCGAGATAGCAGAGCCGTACCGCCGCCAGGTCCCCGAAGCGCTCCCCGATGGTCATGACGTCGGCGAGGGCCTGGCACGGGTGCTCCTCGTCGGACAGGGCGTTGACGACGGGGACGGAGGCCGCCGCGGCAAGCTCGATCAGGCGCTCCTGGCCGAAGGTCCGGATCACGATCGCGTTGCAGAACCGGGAGAGGATCCGGGCGGTGTCGGCGATCGTCTCGCCGCGACCCAACTGCACCTCGTCGGGCTTCAGCACGACGGGGTGGCCGCCGAGCTCGCCGACCGCAACCTCGAACGAGACCCGGGTCCGGGTCGACGGCTTCTCGAAGATCATCGCCACCGAAAGGCCGTCCAGGCTGCGGGCGTGCTCCCGGCGCAGCTTCTTCAGGTCGCCGGCTCGCCGGATCACGGCCGCCTGCTCGGCCACGGTGAGGTCGTCGGAGGAGAGGAGGTGCCGGGTCACGATGGGATCCCCCGGAGCACCTTCGCCAGGATGTCGAGCGCCTCGTCGCAGGCCGCCTCCCCGATCGTGAGCGGCGGGCAGAGGCGCAGGACCGACGGTGCGACGTCGTTGATCAGTAGGCCTTCGGACAGCGCCGCCATCGCCACGTCACGGGCCGAGTCCGACCCGAGCTGCAGCGCCAGCAGGAGCCCCCTGCCCCGCACGGCCACGGCCAGCCCGTGGCGCTCGACCAGCCCGGCCAGGCCCTCCCGCAGGTAGTCGCCCACCTTGCGCGCCCGCTCGACGAGCCCGTCCCGCTCGATCGTGTCCAGCACCGCCAGGGCCGCCGCACACACCACCGGGCCCCCGCCCATCGTGGTGGCGTGGTCACCGGGACCGAAGGCGGTGGCGTACCGGCCACGGGCGACGCAGGCCCCGATGGGGAAGCCGTTGCCCAGGGCCTTGGCGAGGGAGATGACGTCGGGCACGGCACGCTGCCCGTAGGCCTGGAACCCGAACCACTCGCCCGTGCGCCCGAGGCCCGTCTGCACCTCGTCCAGCACGAGCGCCAGGCCGTGCTCGTCGCAGAGGGAACGGACCTCGGGGAGGTAGCCCTCGCCCGGCACGACGACGCCGCCTTCGCCCTGGACCGGCTCCAGCAGGACCGCCGCGGTGGCGCCCGAGACCGCGGCCCCGATCGCAGCTGCGTCGTCGTAGGGGACGTGGACGAAGCCCGGCGGCAGCGGCCGGAACGCCTCCCATTTCGCCGGCTGGCCCGTGGCCGCCAGGGTCTGCATCGTCCTGCCGTGGAACGATCCCCAGGCGGCGATGGTCTCGGGCCGGCCAGGAAGCGCCTTGCGGACCACCTTCAGGGCGCACTCGTTGGCCTCGGCACCGGAGTTGGCGAAGAAGACGCGTCCGTCGGGCCAGCCGAGCAGCGCCGTCAACCGCGCGGCCAGGTCCGCCATCGGCTCCGTGTAGTAGAGGTTCGATGTGTGGACGAGGCGCCCCGCCTGCCGGGCCACCGCCTCCGTCACCGCCGGGTGGGCATGACCGAGCGCGGTGACCGCGACGCCGGCGACGAAGTCGAGGTAGGGGCGGCCGGTCTCGTCGTAGAGGTAGAAGCCCTTGCCGCGGGCAAACGTCACCGGGTAGCGCCGGTAGGTCGGCATGACCACGGCGTCGGCCCGCTCCCGTTGCGTCGCGCTCACGGCAGCACCATCGTCCCGACGCCTTCCTCCGTGAAGACCTCCAGCAGCAGCGCATGGGAGATCCGGCCGTCGAGGATGTGCGCCTGCGGCACCCCGGCGCGCATCGCCTCGATGACGGCGGTGATCTTCGGGATCATCCCTTCGGTGAGGATCCCTTCGGCGAGCAGTTTCTCGAGTTGGGGGACCGTCGTCTCCGAGATGAGGCTGTCCCGGTCACCCAGGTCCCGGTAGAGGCCCTCGATGTTGGTGAGCAACACGATCTTCTCGGCGCGCACCGCGGCGGCGAGGGCCGATGCCGCCAGGTCGGCGTTGATGTTGTAGGGGCCGTCGGGGCCCGCCCCCACCGGTGCGATCACCGGGATCAGGTCCCGGCCCAGCGAGAAGTCGAGGACCGAGGTGTCGACGCGCTCGACCTCCCCGACGAACCCGAGGTCCTCCCCGTTCGGTCCCGTCGCCTTGCGGGTGGTGAGCAGGCCGCCCTCCTCGCCGGACACGCCGAAGGCATGCGCGCCGTGGCGCTGCAACGCATGCACAAGGCGGCCGTTGATGTCCAGCAGCACGCTGCGCACGACGCCGATGGTTGCGCCATCGGTGACCCGACGACCGCCGATGAAGACCGGTTGGACACCGCTCGCCTCCATCGCCTGGGAGATCTGGCGTCCGCCACCGTGGACGAGGATCGGGTGCAGCCCGACCGCCCGCATCAGGGCGACGTCGCGGGCCAGGGAGTCGAGCATGCCCGGCTTGTCGACGGTCTCACCGCCGGCCTTGACGACCACCCGCTTGCCGGCCCATCGCCGGATGTACGGGAGGGCCTCGGTCAGCACGCTGGCCTTGGCCTGGGCCTGTGCCCGGAGCGTCGCCCCGGCTCGCCCACCGCCGGGTTCGCCGCCAAGCGGGCCAAGGGGGCCGAGCGGCCCGAGCGGGCCCAGGGGAGTGGAACGGCTCATGGCTCGTATGCGGCGTTGATGTCGACGTAACCGTGGGAGAAGTCGGTCGTCAGGATCTCGCCGCTCGCGTCGCCGACCCCCAGGTCGCAGTCGATCGAGACCTCGTGAGCGGTCAGGCCGTCGTGGGCCCGGGCCTCGGCCTCCCCACCGACCGGCTCGCCGCGGTCGAAGAGCGTCACGCCGCCCATGGCGATACAGAGCGTGCCGAGGTCGAGGCCGGCATCGGCCTTGCCGAGGGCCGCCGCCACCCGGCCCCAGTTCGCGTCCTCGCCGAACAGCGCGCACTTGAGCAGCGGCGACTCGGCAACCGACCGGGCAGCTCGCCTCGCCTCCTCCGGTGTCCGGGCACCCCTGACGACGACGCGGACGAACTTCGTGGCCCCCTCGCCGTCCGCCACGATCGCCCGAGCGAGGCTGCCGCAGACAGAAGCGAGCGCCGCCGCCACGTCGTCCGCCGGCGGCGTGACCCCCGACGCGCCGTTCGCCAGCACGAGCACGGTGTCGTTCGTGCTGGGTTCGCCGTCGACGGTGATGGCGTTGAACGAGTCGTTGACCGCAGCAGCCAGCGCCTTCTGGAGCAGGTCCGGGGCGACGGCCGCATCCGTGGTGATGAAGGCGAGCATCGTCGCCATGTCGGGCGCGATCATCCCCGCCCCCTTGGCCATCCCGCCGAGGCGCCAGCCGTCCGCGTGCGACACCGCTGCCGTCTTGCGGCGGGTGTCGGTGGTGAGGATGGCGTCCGCCGCGGCGCTGTCATCGGTGCCCAGCGCGCCTGCAGCCTCGGCGATGCCCCTCGACACTGCGTCCATGGCCAGGAAGTTGCCGATCTTGCCGGTGGAGCAGACCAGCGCCAGTGCGGGATCGAGGCCGGTGGCGGCTGCGGCCTCGGCGGCCATCGCCTCGGCATCCCGGCGGCCGCGGGGGCCAGTCACCGCATTGGCGCACCCGGCGTTCACGACGATGACCTGCGCCGTCCCCCCGGCGATCCGCTCCCGGCAGAGGTGCACCGGCGCCGCCGCGGCCCGGTGCGACGTGAACACGCCGGCGGCGGCGGCAGGTACGCCGGACACGATCAGGGCAAGGTCGAGACCGCCGGAGCGCTTGAGCCCGGCGGCCACCCCCGCGGCCCGGAATCCGCTCGCAGCGCAGACCG
>DASXNO010000183.1:0-15312 GCA_036495025.1 Actinomycetota bacterium
CCCGTGGGGGGAGGCCCCGCCTCGGTCACCCCGAGGTGCAGGGGGTAGGGGGTGGCGGCGGCGAGCAGGCGGTAGGCGGCGATCATCTGGGCGACGTTTTGGTGCTTGACCGAGATCTTGATGTCGCAGAAGCCCTCGTCCTCGAGGATCGCCACCTCGGCCAGGGCGCTCTCGACGAGGGCCTCGGGGGTGGGGCCGCCGTGGCGGGCGACGACGCCCCGGTCGAGGGACCCGGCGTTGGCCCCGACGCGGATCGCCACCTTCGAGGCGGCGGCCTCACGCACGACGGTGCGGATCTGGGCGGCGTCTGTGATGTTGCCGGGGTTCAGGCGAAGCCCCGCCACCCCGGCCTCGAGCGCCATCAGGGCGAGGCGGTAGGAGAAGTGGACGTCGGCGACGATCGGCACCCCGGCCTGGGCGACGATGACAGGAAGCGCCCTGGCGTCGGCCTCGTGGGGGACGGCCACCCGGACGATGTCCGCCCCCTGGGTGGCGAGGGCGTGGACCTGGATCAGGGTGGACGAGACGTCCTCGGTCTTGGTCGTGGTCATCGACTGGATCGAGATGGGCGCACCGTCGCCGATGTCGACGGTGCCGAGGCGGATGCGCCGGGTGGGATGGCGTTGGGCGAGCATCGTTCGTCCTCTGTCCGAGTGAGGTAGCGGGACCGGAAGGCCACGCTCGAGGTTCGATGTGTGAGGTACCTCGGTAACTCTTTCGCGCAGCTTACCGCCAATATCCTCCCGCGTCGGCGGTATCACGGATTCTCAATATCCGCCCTCACCAGGCTCAGCTCCGTCACGAGTCGGAGGCAGCATCGGACCCTGCCTCCGTATCACAGGAGAGCGAGAGATCCATCTCGAACCACACGCAGGTGGAGGGCCCGCTCTCGACTCCCCAGCGGTCTGCAATGCGACCGAGCAGGTACAGGCCCCAGCCGGCACTGAGGTCCGCACTCTCCGGAGCGACGGGGACATCGAAGCCCGTGCCCGGGTCGTGGACCTCGACGCGCAGGGTCTGCGGCTCGATCTGGACGACCAGGTGAATAGCGTCGCCCGCACCGAGCTCCCCGTGGCGGAGGCTGTTGGTCACCAACTCGGTGACGAGCAGCCGGAGGTCGTCGAACTCGGGAGTGGGGACATGGGCAGCCAGTTCGCCGAGGGCCACACGGGCCTCCCGGGCAGCCTCGGGGCTGGCAGGGAGCTTGCGCTCCAGCCGGATGAGAGGAACACCCATATGTAGGGGAGCATACCCAGGGGTATCCCAGCCAACGACAGGAAGTTGACGTCGGCGTCAGAGCCCCTGCCGTAGCCAGGCCAGGTCATCGCCGATGCCGGCCCAGGGGGTCTCGAAGATCACCACGGGAGCCCGCGAGGCCCGGACCATATCGAGGATGACTCCCGGGTCGATCTGGCCGGCGGCAATATTGGCGTGGCGATCCGCCCCGGTGCCCGCTGCGTCCCTGGAGTTGTTGCAGTGCAGGAGGTCGATCCTGCCGGTGACCTTCAGCACTCTTTCCACCACGTCCCCGAGCTCCTCTCCCGCCGCATGCGCATGGCACGTGTCGAAGCAGAACCCGACGTCGAAGCCGGCGAGTCGCTCCCACAGCCGCTCGAGCTGGTCGACGTAGCGCGCCACCGCGTTGTCTCCTCCCGCGGTGTTCTCGATGAGGATCTTGACGGGGAACTCCCGCTCCTCGAAGACCTTCCACCAGCGGGTCGGCCCCTGCGCGGGGTCGTCCTCGGCGTGGCCACCGTGCACGATCACGCCCGCCGCCCCGATCTCGGCGGCCGCATCGACGGTCTGCCCGAGCGTCTTGCGCGACGGCACGCGGATGCGCGGCGAGGGATGCGAGACGTTCAGCCGGTAGGGGGCGTGGACGTAGATGGGTATGCCACCCGACCGCAGGGCATCCACATCGGCGCGCGGCGTCGGTTTCTCGAAGCTCTGGGGGTTGCCGAGGAACATCTGGATTGCCTCGGCGCCAATCGCCCGGGCCTCGCCGAGGGGGTCCTCCTGAGGAACGTGGGCACCGATCAGCATCGCCGCAGACTATCACGGTAGACCTGCCGTGCCTTGACAATTCTGCACATCTCTCTATGCTTTTACCATCTTCTACGGTCCGAGGCGCCCCTCAAGGCGCCGGGCGAGAGGAAGGAGGAGGTCAGTGCCAATCTGCAAAACCTGCGGGGCGGACATCGAGGTGCCGGAGGGCTGGACGGCGGGCTCGGCGGCACGGCGCCATTACTGGGCAGAGCATCCCGACCGGATGCTGCGGCCCCAGGCCGACCGGGCGGCGGCTACCCAACCTGGGCCAGCCGAGCCTGCACCGCCGCCAGCGCGGCGTCGGCCTCGGACCGCGTGATGGTGCGCGACGTGGAGGTACGAAGGGCCAGGTAGCAGTGGGTCAGGGTGAGCGGACCCTGGAACTTCACGCCGAGACGGCTGAGCGCAACGGCATAGAGGTCGAGCTGGTCCACGCCGTCGACGTCCTCGGGGCTGCCGGTCTTGAAGTCGACCACCTCCAAGCCACCGTTGTCGGTCTCATAGACGGCGTCGATCCTTCCGCGGACCAGCTTGCGTCCCACCTTGAGGACGAACGGCAGCTCCGCCATCGGCTCTCCCGAGTCGAGGCGGGCGATCCGGCGCTGCCCGTAGCCCATCGCCAACCAGCTCTCCCGCAGGTCCCGGATCCGACCGGCGGCCAGCGGGGCCGACGGGACGTCGAACGCCTCCTCGTCCGCCAGGCCGGTCAGCCCCCGAGCCTGCTCCTCGACCCATCGGTGAACCTCGACGCCGATGCGGGCGGCCTCCGACGGCTTGCGGGGAAGGGGCCGGGCCAGCTCGCCCGGAGTGATCCGCTTCGACAGCAGGCCCGCCACCTGGGTGGCCGAGACCGACCGCGGCAGGGAGACCTCCGGTGCCACGACCGGTCGGGCATCCTCCGCCGAGCGCACGAGCGCGGCCGCGACTCCCCGGTGGACCGCCAGCAGTTCCTCCGCCCGGAGCCGGGCAGCGGGGTCGAGGCGAGCGAGGTGCTCCTCGGGCGCCACCGCTCCGGCGAGCAGCTCCTCGAGGGCCGCCGGGTACCCGTCCGGGAACAGCCCGTCCCGCCTCAACCGGTTCGGCGGCTCCGGCGGCCAGACGGCCAGCTCGGTCAGGCGTGCGAGGAGCGGGCTCTCCTGCGGCATTGCCGCCGGCGTGAGCTCCTCGCTGGCGGGGTCGTTCCTGACCTCCTCGAAGAACGCCGACGGCCCCCGGGGTTTGCTCTGGCGGTGGTACCACCAGGCGGCCGTGACGTACAACCGCTTGCGGGCACGGGTGAGCGCCACGTAGAACAGCCGGCGCTCGTCCTCGACCGCGCGCTGCGTGAGCTCGCGCTGCAGCTCGGGCTTCTTGCGGGGCCGGCCGTCGGGCTGCCATGGGTTGGGGAGATGGGCGGCGTCCTCCCGAACGAGGTGCGGAAGCTGACCGTGCGACGTCATGGGGTTGGACGTCCGTTCGTCCGGGAAGATGGAGTCCACGCGCTCGTTTCGTTCGTTGGCGCGCGCCGCGACCCCCGGGACGAAGACCACGTCGAACTCAAGACCCTTCGCCTGGTGCACGGTCATGAGCTTGACCGAGTCGACGCTGCTGGGGGCACCGACCTCGAGGGTCTCCTCGACCTCCTCGGCAGCGTCGAGATAGGCGAGGAACGCCGGCAGCGACGGGTCGCCGGCCACCGGGGCGAAGCCCGCAACGACGCCGAGGAAGCCGGTCAGGTTGACCGATGCGCCGGGCCCCGCCGTCTCCATCGCCTCGGCGATCCCCGACTCGCGCATCACCGCCTGCACCAGGTCGGCCAGCGGCTCCCCGCTGCGGGAGCGCAGGGCGGCAATCTCATTGCTGGCCCGGTCGAGGCGAGCGAGTGCCAGCGGCCCGAGGCCGTCGATCTCGGCCAGGTGGTCGAGGGCCTCGGACAGCGAGTAGGCGACCTCGTCGGGCTCGGCCTCCAGCTCCGCCGGCGCGTCCTCCTCCGGTGCATGCAGTTGACGGCCCTCGGTCAGCTCCTTGGTCCGCACGGCCGCCCATCTGGCCAATCGGGTCAGGTCGCGGTAGTGGATGCGGAAGCGGGGGCCGAGCAGGATCCTGGCGAGCCACCGGTTGGCCATGGGACCCGGGTCGGCCAGCACCCTGAGCCAGGCGATGGTGTCGAGGACCTCCGGGACCTCGAGCAGCCCGGCCAGGCCGACGACGTCGACGGGGATCCCCCGCTCCCGCAGCGCATCGTGGATGAGGCGGATATGGGACTTGCGCCGCACCAGGACCGCGAACTCGGACCACGGGGTCTCGGTGCCCGTCTCACCGGGGGCATGGAGCCGCTCAACCTCGGACGCGATGAACGACGCCTCCTCCTCCTGGTCAGCGGCCAGCTTGACGCCGACCCATCCGTCGCCATTGGCGGCGTGTGCGCGCAACGCGGCGCCAGGCCGCCGCCCGGCGGGAACCCGGTCGATGACCCGGTTCGCCACCTCGAGGATCCGCCGGCCGCTGCGGAAGTTCTCGGACAGGGTCAGGTACTCGTGGGTCTCGCCGCCCGCCCGCAGGAAGTGTTTCGTGGGGAAGTCGAGGAGGTTGAACAGCGTCGAGCCCCGCCACTGGAAGATGTTCTGCCGGGCGTCGCCGACCGCCGTGACGTTGTGGCCGGTCGGGGCCAGGAGCTGGATGAGACGGCGCTGCGCGACGTTGGTGTCCTGGTACTCGTCCAGCAGGATCGCCGGGTAGCGCGCCCGGAGCTCGGCCGCCACCGCCGGGTCCTCCATGATCTCGACGGCCCGCGTCACCTGGTCCCCGAAGTCGATGCGGCGGGCGCGGAGCTTGGCGTCGGTATAGGCGCGGACCACCCTCGCCAGCTCGATGCGTTTCCGGGAGCACGCCACGACGTCATCCGGGAACTGGCCGGCGTCGCGCAGGACCCGTTCGTCCTCCTCGATGACCCGCTCCGGGGTGACGAGATGGTTGCCGCAGGAATCGGCGAGGCCGAGGACGCTGCGGCAGATCGAGGCCGGCGACCGGGAGTCGACGGCGTCGAAGGGCGGCAGGGTGTCGAAGCAGGACAGGAGGAGCTGCCAGCGCTGCGCCTCGGACAGCAGCCCGACCTCGGGGTCGATGCCGATCCGGACGCCGTGCTCGCGCAGCAGGCTGTCCGCGAACGCGTTGTAGGTGGCGATGTGCGGGCGCTCAAGAGGCACCGGGTCCAGCTCGCCGAATGCCTCCTCGATGCGGGCCTCCAGCTCCCCCGCCGCCTTGTTGGTGAAGGTGAGCCCGAGGATCTGCGAGGCCGTGAACCGGGCCTCCTCCGTCAGCCAGACGACGCGGGCAGCCATGACCGCGGTCTTGCCTGTCCCGGCCCCGGCGATGATGGCCAGGGGCACCGCGGGGTGGAAGATCGCCGCCCACTGCTCGTCGCTGGGGTCGTGGCCCCGAAGGGCCGCCCGCACTGCCTCGCTCGCGCGCCGCTTCATTTGAGCTCACTGCCCTGCGGCCACAGCGGGCACATCGGCTTCACCGCGCACCACATGCAGTCGGCCACCGGCGAGGGGGCGAACTTCTCGTTCCGGATGTCGGCGACCAGGCCCGGAAGGCGCTTCAGCACCTTGTCGGCCTGCTCCGGGTTCTGGACCCGCTCCAACGGCTTGCCGTCGGAGAACGTGGCGCCGGGATAGACGAGGCGGGCCGCGATCGGCGTCCCGAACGCCGCCAGTTCGGGGTCTTCCCTGGCGGCCTTGTAGTAGAGGGCGAGCTGGAGGGACTCCTGCGCCTCGGTCACCCCTGCCGCCCACTTGGCGGTCTTGTAGTCCGTGAGGCGCAGCTTGTTGTCGCCGATCTGGTCGACGCGGTCGATGCGGCCCCGCAGGCAGGTGCTCCCGTATTCCAACTCGAACTTGTGCTCGACCGCGACCGTCTTCGAGCGCCGCTCGTAGTCCCAGAAGGCCCGCAGCATCTTCTCGCCGTCCCGCCGGAACTGGCGGGCGATCGTGAGGTTGGGGAAGACGGATTCGTCGAAGTACTGCCGGTACCGCTCCAGCAGGGCCGGCGGGGTCGTGAGCTCACCCCGGTGCACGGCCTCGAACAGCGCGTGCATCCAGGTCCCGAACCTCATCGAGTGGGTGGAGCTCGGGTCCAGGCCGAGCACCGACACGAGCAGGTACTGCAGGCCGCAGTTGTCGTAGTAGCTGAGGCGGGAGTACGAGGTCCTCAGCACCTCGCCCTCGACGGGGACCGCGCCTTCGGTCCATTCCCACCGCCCGTACCATTTTCCGGGATCGGTGCCGGGCAGCTCGGCGAGGGCCAGGAGCGCCGCCACGCGGGCCTCTGGCGACTCGGTCAACCCGGAGGTGGGATCCCCCTCCAGCATGCGGCGCAGTCGCGCCCGCTGCTCCGACTCGGTGAGGGCGGGCAGGTCCCCGACGGGGGGCGCCACCGGGTCGCAGCCGAACTCGCCGAGGAAACGGCTCGGCCGCCCACGGCCGGAGACAACGTGGGAGACGGTGAACAGAACTCGCCGCCGGGCCCGGGTGGCCGCGAGGTAGAAGGTGCGCCGGTCAGCCGCGATCGCCTCGACCTCCCGGTCGGCGGCATCGGCGATCTCGAGGGCATAGGGGTCGAACAGCCCCTGGGCGCGCCGGCCCTTGGGGATCCATGCGTCAAGGCAGCCCGCAACCACGACCGTGTCCCACTCCCTGCCCTTCGACGCGTGGAACGACAGGATGGCGACGCGCCCGGACCCGGTCGGCGTGGAGGGCAACCATGGGTCCCCGCCGAAGTCGGCCCGGGCCGCCTCGTTCAGGTAGTCCCGGATCGTCGCCACTCCATGACGGCGCTCGACGAAGCGCCCGAGCGCATGGTCGAACGCAACCAGGGAATCGAGCTGCAGTGACGCTTCGGCGCTGTCGGCCTCGCGGAGCCGGCGATAGTAGGCCGCGGCGTTGAAGACCTCCCAGAAGCACTCCTGGGCGTCGCCGGCGTGCAGCACGACGAGGTCCCGCAGCCGGGCCAGCGCCGCGACCTCGGGGATGTCCGGCGAATCGTCCAGCACCCTGGCGAGGGACCGCCCGGTCTGCCAGGCGAGGCGCTCCAACCGGCGGCGCCCCGCATAGCCGAGGCCGACGAGTGGGCTGGTCAGCAAACCCGGGAGGACGGCCTCCCAGCCCTCGTCCCCCAGGGCGACGCGCACAAGGTCGAGGAACACGGCCACGGCCGGCTCCGAGCCGAGGGGTCGTTCCCCGGCGAGCTGGCGGTGCGGCACCTCCCATCGGGCAAGCGCCCGCTGGAGCGACCCGAGCAGGTAGGCAGGCTGCGACACGAGCACCGCCATCTCGTCCCAGGCCACCCCCTCGAACAGGTGCGTACGCCGCAGCTCCCGGGCGATGTGGTCCACCTCCTCCGCCGGCGACCCGAACTGGTGGGCCTCGAAGGTGGTGGCGTGCCCGGGTACGGCCGGTGGGGTCCGAGCTACGGCCGGGTCGTTGCGGGCCGCCAGCCCCGCTGCCGCAGCCGACAACGGCTCGCCCAGGCGGTGGCCCTCCTCGAGGACGACCGTCCGGGTCGGGCCGGCGACCCGCTCGAAGCCGAGGACCCACTCGGGCTCGGCCCCCCGGAACCCTTCGACGCCCGAGTCGGGGTCTGCCGCCACGCACAGGTTGTCCCGCTCCAGCAGCATCAGCAGCTCCCGCTGCGCGCGGCTCATCTCCTCCGCCTCGTCGACCAGGACGTGGGGAAACCGGTGCCGCAGCGTCTCGGCGAGGTCGGGCTGCTCCGCCAGCATCCGAACCGCCGCGGCGATGAGGCCCGCGTAGTCGAGCCGGCTGTCCTTCTGGAGCGCGGCCCGGTAGGTCTCGTAGAACCTCGCGACCGGCAGCCACTCCGCACGGTGGCGGGCGACGGCCTCCAGGTCGTCGAGGCTCATCAGCCGCTGCGTGACCCGCAGGCAGAAGTCGGCCACCTCGTCGACGAACGCCCGGTCCCGGAGTCGGTCGCCCCAGATGCCCCAATCGGCGGGGCGTTCCGCGGCCAGCATCTCCCGGACCTTGCCCCACTGCTCGGCGGCGGTCAGCAGCACCGGGGACTCACGGTATCCGAGGGCCGGGTAGTTGCGGGAGACGAGGTGGTAGGCCAGTGCGTGCCAGGTGTAGACGGGGACGTCCACGACCACCGTCTGCGCCAGCTCCCCGAAGAGCCGGTCCTTGGCCTCCATCGAGTAACGACGGTTCGTGCACAGGTAGAGGACCCGGTGCGGCGCCAGACCCGGGGAGGACGCAAGCCGGAGGTACCGCTGCTCGAGGGCGTGCGTCTTGCCCGTGCCCGGACCGCCAAGCACCAGCAGTGGGCCGCCCTCGTGCGCCACGACGTCTTCCTGCGCAGGGCTCAGCCCGGCCGGGAGATCGAGTGCGACCGTCACAGCCCCAGCACGCTTGCCAGGTCTTCCGAGGAGACCACGAACGCCCCCTGGGCGATGCACCGCTTGCGCAGCTCCCGGTCGGAGGTGACGACGACGGGCGCGTCGGGCCTGCCCCAGTCCGCCTCCAGCTCCGCGACGATGAAGTCGTCGGCGGTCTCGCCCTCGGTGAAGACACGGGCGATCGTCCGGCCCTCGGCCCGGGGCATCCAGAACCACGAGACCTTGCGCCCGTCGTAGACGACCATGACCTTGTTGCCGGTCCGTGACTTGTAGCGTTCCAGCGCCTGCTCGAGCACCCGGCGCTTGTCCTCCAGCTTCGCCGCCCCGATGTGGCCGAGGCTCACGTTCCAGCCGTCGACGAGCAGCAGAAGCCGCTTGGAATCGAGGACCCCGCGGACGCCGGACGCGACGAAGCGCTCCCGCAGGTCCGCCGTCGTCGGGGCCCGTTCCTCGGACCGAAGCTCCAGCTTGGGCGCGGCCGTCTCGACGGGCAGCCGTGCGCGCACCTCCCGCAGCTCCCGACGGGCTCGCTGGTAGCGGTCCTCGGAGTCACGGAGCTCAGCGAGGAGGTCGCGTCGCTCCCTGCGGCCCGCCTCGAGGGCAGCCTGGGCCGTCGCCAGCTCGTGCATCAGGGCCTCGGAGCGGGCGGCCTCGGCGTTGGCCTCGACCCGGGTCCAGCCCGCCCGCGACTCGGCCTTCGTCGCCTGCGCGCGTGCCGTCTCCGCGGTGGTCGCGGCGGAACGGATCTTGCGTTCGAGGGCCCGGCGCGCCCGCCGTTCCTGCGCCAGCTCCTGGTCGGCGCGCCGCAGCCGTTCCTGCGCCTCCGCGTTCTCGCGGGACAGGGCGTCGATGATGCCCGCCAGCGTGCCGGAGGCCTCGTCCTTCTGGGTGGCCCATGCCGCCACCTGCTGTGCCTCGTCCGGCCGGCCGGCGGCGAACAGCAGGCAGACCGTCAGGGCCGCGTCCGCCTCGGCCTGCTCGATCATCTCGATGACCTTCTCGACGGAGGCGCCCTCGAGGGACCTGGCCTCGGCCTCGTGGTCCTCGAACAGGCGGTCGAAGGCGGCATCGGTGAACTTCTCGTGGCGGCCGAGGGCGGTGAGGATTGACTCCCGCTGGGCGCGCGAGATCTTCGGATGCCGCCGGCCGGTCATCGGGATCAGCCGGGGCGGGACGTCGGAGCGGACCATGGTCTCCAAACCGTTCACGGCGGCGTCGAACAGGGGCTCGACCAGCCAGTCCGCAACCTCCAGGCCGTTGCGGGCCACGGGGGCCGGAGCGGGGGCAGGGCCAGGAGCGGGGGGGGCGGCAGGCGGCGGCGCGGGCTCAAGAGGGGCACCGTCCCCGGCCTGCTGCCCGCCGATGTCCTCGCTCACGATCTCCCATTTCCGGACGCTCATGTCGCGGGCCCATCGGCCTCGGCCAGCGTCGGCGACCCGACCATAGAGTCGGCTTCCTCCCAGGTCAACCGAGCCCGGTCCTGCGCACGCGGGCCCGGCGCCGGCACCGAGATGGCGTCGAGAGAGGTGCGCGCGCTCGTCACCAGTGTGCGCATTTCGCCAGCCGCGTTGCCTGCCATCTTGAGGCCACGGGAGAGCTGGCCCTCGATCCGGTCCCCCAGCTCCTGCAGATGGAACGAAACCTCGTGGATCCGGGCAAGCGCCTGGGCCTCGTCGACCTCACGCGTGTAGGTGCCGTAGAGGTTCCAGACCGCCAGAAGCACCGGCACCGCCAGCGAGTAGGCGACGATGAGCACGCGGGCATCCTTGGCCAGCCGGTGGGCCTTGCGGCAGCACGCGTACACGGCATCGGGCACCGCCATGACGGCGAGGGGTGCCGTGAGAGAGGCGTCGACATAGCCGGCCACCTCCCGGAGGCGGCCGCAGACCACCTTCTCGACCCGGCGGCGGAGCTCGTCGCGGGTGGCGGGATCGAGCTCCCCCTCGAGACGGGCGGCCATCTCGACGCCCGGCCACTTGGAGTCGATCGGGAGGAACTTGCCGTCGGGAAGGGCGAGGGCGAACTCGCAGACGCGCCCACCGAGGGTGAAGTCCCGCAGGACCATGTCGGGTGGGAACTCGGCGAGGGCGGCGGCGAGCAGGTTCTCCCCTGCCCGGCCGCGGGACCACGACCCGGCCACAAGCCGCTCGATGCGACCCACCGCCCCGGTGGCCTCCTCCTCGAGCCGGCGGCGCTCCTCGAACTTGCCGAGGAGCTCGGACAGCGACGAAGCTGTCTGGTCGACCCGCGCCTGCAGCGTCCTCGCCGCCTCGTCGGCCTCGGGGCCTCCCCGCCGGCGCAGCAGGAGCGCGGCAACGACGATCGCTGCCGCCAGCACCAGCAGTCCTCCGTCCATGCCGCCTCCTCCGTTCCTCCGAATAGGTACGGGAACGATCGTACGGAGAGGTACCGACAAAAATCCGCCCATTTTGCTGCGGGCCCGAAAAAAAGAAGATCTGTGCGCAGTCTGTGAGTAAATCCTGCTGTTCTACGACAGAATATACTCAAGACTCGTAGAAGAGTGCTCTTGATCATCGACTGACCCGTTCTCAGGGACCGTGCGACACTGCGGATGTGCCCGCCATCCCGCGGCCCCCCAGGGCCGTCACCGTCGACTGCTGGTCGACGCTGCTTCGGACGCTCGATTCGGATGGTGCGCTGCGCCGGCGCGGCGCGGCGCTGGCGGACCTGGCACGAAGGCGGGGCCGGGAGATCACCCCGGAGGCCGCGATCGAGCTGATCGACCGGTCCTGGGCCCTCCATCTGGACGAGTGGCGGGGCGGGCGGGCCTTCGGGCCCGAGGGCGCCGCCCGCTGGTGCCTCGACAAGCTCGGCCTCGCCGCAACGGCCCCGGACCTCGACGAGCTGGCCGACGCGATCGCCACCGGCTCCCTGGCGGTGGGCACGGCGGCCGTCGACGGGGCGGCCGAGGCACTGGCGACGCTGCACCGTGCCGGCATCCCCACCGCCCTGATCTGTGACACCGGCTTCACGCCGAGCCGGGTCGTCCGTGAGGCGCTGCGCCTGCACAACCTCACGCTCGACCACTCCTTCTTCTCGGACGAGGTCGGCATGCCGAAGCCGTACCCCCCGATCTTCCTCGCCGCCCTCGAGGCCACGGGGGCCGACCCGGCCGAAGCGGTCCACATCGGCGACCTGCGCCGCACCGACGTGGCCGGCGCCCGGGCTGCGGGCATGGCCGCGGTCCGCTTCGCCGGTGTGCACGACGACGGATGGATGCCCGAGGACTGCAAGCCCGACGTCGAGGCCGACGCCGTCCTCTACCGGTGGGCCGACCTCCCGGACCTGCTCGGGCTGTAAGGGCGGGCGCTCGGCCCGCGCTTCATGGGCTTCTTTGTACGCTGAGGGGTAATTATGGCCCCTAGTCATACAAAGAAGACGCACGGCGGCAACGCCGCGCATCGGGGAGCAGGCGCTAGTGGGCGGTGGCCGTCACCTGGGCAACCGGGATCGGCCCGGGTCCCGTCACGGAGGCGGGTGCCAGCTCGACCCAGGTCTGACCGGGCGCCAGCGGGACCGGCGCCCCCGAGGCGTCGACGTAGCTCGTGATGTCCGAGGGGGATGGCCGGTGCCAGGTCCCCGGCACGCACGTCCCATTTCGGCACACCATCGAGGCGCCCGACCCGACGAGGGTCGCGATCGGCTGGTGGGAGCCGCTCGGGTCTTCGATGAAGGAGCTCATCGTGACCGCCACCGACTGCACGACGACGTTGGTGGTCGAGATCTGCTTGCCGGCGGAGTCATTGGCTGGGGTGGTCCCGTAGTAGCGCTTGTAGGTGCTCGACCCGGCGTCCCATCGCCAGAACACGTCGGAAAACTGGGAGAAGCCCACGTGGACCGTGGCGCCAGGGATACCGCCCGCCGGGGGGGAAGCGGAGTAGGTGAACACGGGCTTCGGTGCCGGGAGGCCCTTGGCCTCGGGCCGGCTGTACAGCTCCTGGGTGCTCGTGTAAAGGCTGTGCTCGTCGTTGTGCCTGGCCGGATCGCGGTGGTAGGCGCCCCCGGCGGGACCGAACGAGCTCACCCGGACCAGGGTGCCGGCCTTGACCGCTGCGGCCAGGGCTTGCTCGGTGGGGGGGCTGCCCCCGGCGTCGCCGAACAGCGGCTTGCCGAACTGGGAGAGGATGTCGATGTCCTGGAGGCGGGCGCTGCGCACCGGCTCGACACGGGCCGCGTCCTGGCACTGGTACACGACGACGAACCTCGTGATGCCTCCCTCGACCGCCTCCTCGTAGACGATGTCGGCGGCGTCGAGGCCGGTCGGCGGCCGGGATTCCGGCGAGTTCTCCACCTTGATGGCGAGCGCAGGCCGGTTGGGCACCGTGCCACCGGGAGCCGGCAGGCCGGTCAGGGGGCAGACCGGGGGGGCTGCGGAGGCTGCGGGGGTCGAGGTGGCTGACGGCTTGGTCGCCGTGGTCTTGTGCGAGCACCCCGACATCACAAGGGCAGTTGCTCCGGCGACGGCGGCGAGGCGGATGCCCCGCGCTCGAAAGGACCTTCCGTTCATGAGCACATTCCTTCCGGTTGGACGTTGTGCCCCTGAGACGTCCGTCGTGCTCCGGCACTTCGGCACTCCGGGCGCCGGGCACGTGCGGCTGCAACCGAGGGACCAACCCTCCGGCTCTGGGGACCCCGGCAGCTTACCTACCGAGGCCGAAGGCAGGCAACGTCGGGATCTATCATCGGACCCATGTGCAGCGCTGCGGCTGGGAAGCCGATCCTCGTCGTCGAAGACGAGCACAACATCGCCTCGCTGCTGAAGCTGTACCTGGGCAACGAGGGGTTTTCCGTTGCGTGGGTCGCCGACGGGGCAAAGGCGTTGGACGAGGCCGACCGGCTGGACCCGGCGCTCGTGATCCTCGACCTCATGCTGCCGGGCCTCGACGGCCTCGAGATCTGCCGCCGCCTGCGGTCCCGCAGCCGGGTACCCGTCATCATGCTGACCGCCCGCGACTCCGAGATCGACCGGATCGTCGGTCTCGAGCTGGGCGCGGACGACTACATCACCAAACCCTTCAGCCCGCGGGAGCTCGTGGCCCGGGTCAAAGCGGTCCTGCGCCGCACCGAGGAGGCGAGTGGTGCCGGCAAGGCCGACGCCGATCTCGCCGTCCTGTCGCTCGGGGCCGTCGTCGTCGACCCCGCCCGGCGGGAGGCGAGAGCCGGGGATCGCCCGGTGGAGCTCACGGCCAAGGAGTTCGACCTGCTCACCTTCCTGATCCGAAACCGCGGCATCGTGTTCTCCCGGGACCGGCTCCTCGAGCGGGTCTGGGGCTATGTCCAGCCGGTGGACTCGCGCACGGTCGACTCCCATGTCCGATCCCTGCGGGCCAAGCTGGGCGACGCCGCAGGCATCGTCAAAACGCTGCGCGGCGTTGGCTACAAGGCCGAAGCCTGATGCGCCCTTGGTGAGGGGCCGGAGCCTCTCGGGACGCCTGGCCTCCGCGCTCGGCCTGACCGCGGCGCTCTCGGTCGCCGGCACCGCCTTGATCACCTTCGGTCTCGTGCGGCAGTACGCCGAGCAGCAGGCCCTCGCCCAGCTCCAGCGGCAGGCGTCGGCTGCGGCCGCCGACGCCATCGCCCGGGAGTCCAGCGGAGCCGCCCCCAGCAGCGCGATGACCGCTGCCCTCCGCCAGCTCCTCCAGGGATCGGGGGACCGGGTGGTCTACGTCGGACCGACCGGGCGGATCATCAGCAACGACCCCGTCGCCACCTCGGTGGCCACGGCCGTCGACCTGCAGCTCGTCCTCAACGGCAGCACGGTGCAGGGCACCGTCGCCATCCCGGCGGGCACCTTCGTCTACGTCGCCCAGCCCGTCCCGGGGCGCCGCCCCAACGGGGTGGCAGGGGTCGTGCTCGCGCGGCCGGTCGGTCTGGCGGCGACGGTCTGGCGCCCCGTGATCGGGCGGGTGCTGCTCGCGGGTGCGGTCGCGGTGCTCGTCGCCGTGGCGGTATCGCTGTGGATCGCCCGCCGGCTCGCCCAACCCCTTCGGAAGATGGCGCAGGCCACCCACAACCTGGCCGCCGGCGACCTTGCCCACCGGGTGCCGGTCGAGGGTGAGGACGAGGTCGCCGACCTGGCCCGCCAGTTCAACGACATGGCCGGGGCTCTCGCCGAGGCCCGGCGGCGGGAACACGAGTTCCTCGCCAACGTCTCGCACGAGCTCCGCACACCACTCACCGCCATCCGGGGCTACGTCGAGGCGCTCGGGGACGGCGCCATTGCCGACGAGGCCGCCCGGGCCGACGCCGTCCGGGTCATCGGCGACGAGGCGGCCCGCCTAGAGCTGCTCCTGGGCGACATCATGGACCTGGCCCGGCTCGGGGCGAAGGAGTTCCGGCTCGAACCCCGTGCGGTGGCGCTCGACGCCATCCTGAGCGAGGCGCTGGCGGCACACGCAGGCCGGGCTGCCCAGGCAGGCGTCGCCCTCGTCGACGGCAGCGACCCCCCGCTCGACCAGCGCGGCCCTCCGGAAGCAGGCCCCGGCGGGATGACGGTGGTCACCGACCCGCTTCGGGTCCGGCAGATCGTGAGCAATCTCGTCGACAACGCCCTCCGCGTCACCCCGGCGGGCGGCACGGTGCGCGTGGGACGACGGCGCAACGGCGGCGAGTTCGTCGTGGAGGTCGCCGACACGGGGCCCGGGATCTCCGCTGCGGACCTGCCGCATGTCTTCGAGCGGTCCTACCTGTGGGGCAAGTCGCAGAAGGTCCTGCCCGTGGGGACCGGGCTGGGTCTTGCGATCGTCCGCGAGCTCGCGGTCGCCCTCGGGGGGCGGATCGACGTCGCCAGCGAGCCGGGCCGGGGGACCGCATTCGCCCTCCACCTCCCGGCGCCGAGACCGCCGGGGCCG
>DASXNO010000184.1:0-3090 GCA_036495025.1 Actinomycetota bacterium
GAGGTCGGCGAGGGCACCGGCCAGGGGCTCAGCCTCGCCTACTCCCTCGTCCACGACCGCCACGGCGGCTCCATCGGCTTCCGCACCGAGTCGGGCCGGGGCACCACCTTCACCGTCCGGCTCCCCGTCGGGTCCGCCCCCGACCCCCCGGAGGGGCGCCGGATCGATCGGGTCGATGACGAGGGCCTGAGAAGATCGTAGAACGGGGGCTCCGAGGCGCCCGCTGCCGGCGGGCAGGCGCCCAGCAGCCCGGGCGACCGACGCCGCGGCCGCGAGGAGCCAGCACTTGCGCGGCGACACGCGAGAACTTCGCAACCTCGGGCGTCGACCGTGCCGCGTGAGGTGCCTCCCGTGGCGGAAGGCCCCTACGGGAAGCTGATCCGGGTCATGCGGGAGGTCTCTCGCTCGCGGGGCGAGGCGACGGCCCTTCGTCGAGGGTTGGCGTGCGCGGCCGAAGCGGTGGGTGCGGAGGTCGCTGCCCTGCTGGGAGGCCGCTCCGTCTTTGCGGCTGTCCGGGTGCCGCCGGGAGCCGTTCCCGAGTCCGGTGTGCTCCTGGCGCTCGCAGATCCCACGGCCGGCCCGGTGCTCCTGCCGGGGGCCGGTGCCTACCGAACTGCGGTCGTGCCCACGGGCAACGCGGCGGGGAGGCTGCTGGTGATTCGCTCGGGAGACGCTGCCTTCACGGACGAGGACACCGGCCTGCTGACCGCGATGGCCGAAGCCCTGACCCTGGCCGCCCGGATGCTCGCGGCGGTCGACGACGATCGCGAATCGCTGTCCGAGCGCCACCGGCTGCTCGAGCGGCTGACGAAGATCCAACGGGGATGGGCAGGGCGGGACTCGCTGGAGGAAGCCCTCGATGCGGTCACCGCCGGAGCCGCAGAGCTCCTCGGCGACGGGGCCGTCGCATCGGTGCGACTGATCGATCCCGACGATCCATCGTTCTTGATCACGTCGTCCACCAGCGGGTTGACCCCCGGAGTCGCCGAGGAGATCCGGCGCGTTCCGAGGCGGCAGGGCATCGGGGCCATGGCGCTGGAGAAGGAACGGCTGGTCGTCGTCGAGGACTATGCATCGTTGCCGGGCATGATCCCGGCGCTGGTAGCCGACGGGATTCGCGCCGCGATGGCCTCGCCGATCCGCCTGGAGGGCAAGGTCGCAGGAAGCCTCAACGTCGGCCTGCGGATGGGGGGCCGGTCCTTCACCCGAAACGAGCAGGCGGCCCTGCAGGCCTTCGCGGAGTGCGCCGGCCTGCTGATCGCCGACAGCCGCAAGGCCGTGGCAATGGCCGAGCAGGCAGCGCTGACCAGGCTGCTGCAGTCGGTTGCCGTGTCGGCCAACGAGGCCGACAGCCTGGAGGAGGCCCTCGAGGCGTGCCTGGAGCCGATCTGCGTCCATACAGGCTGGCCGGTCGGCCACGTCTACTACCGCACCGACGTCCAGGGCCCCGAGCTGGCGTCCTCCCGATTCTGGTACCTGGCGGAGCCGGAGCGGTTGGGGGGCTTCCAGGAGCTCACCGACAACATCCGGTTCGCCTCCGGCATCGGGCTTCCCGGCGAGGTCCTGGCCAGCGGGCGGCCGGTGTGGATCCCGGACGTCACCCGGGATCCTCACTTCTCCCGGGTCGGGAGCGCCGCGAAGGCGGCCCTGAAGGGAGCGATGGGCGTGCCCATCCTGGCGGGGAGGGAGGTCGCCGCCGTGATGGAGTTCTTCTCGACCGAGGCCCTCAAGCCCACCGAGGGACTGCTCGAAGCGATGGGGCAGATCGGGATCCAGCTGGGTCGGGTGGTGGAACGAAGCCGGGCTGCCGCAGCGCTGCGCCAGACGACGGAGCGTGCGCGCCAGGTCATCGAGGCTGCCGGTCAGGCGTTCGTCCTGATGGACGAGGCCGGCAGGGTGAACGAGTGGAACGCACAGGCGGAACGAACCTTCGGCTGGTCCCGCGACGAGGTGGTGGGCAGGCTCCTGAAGGAGGTGGCCATACCCGTGTGGAGGCATGCGACCTACGAGCAGGTCATGGCCGGTCTGCTTTCCACCGGCGAGGGCCCGTCTCGCACCGCCGAGGCACAGGTGCCGAGCCGCCGGGTCGAGGGCAGGATGCTGCACCGCGATGGTCACGAGTTCCCCGTCGAGCTGACGCTGTGGGCGATGCCCTCGGAGGACGGAGGGCTGGTCGGTGTCTTCGTCAACGACATCACCCAGCGGAAACGCGACGAGGAGGCGCTGCGGGTGAGCCAGAAACAGCTCGCTCGCGCCCAGCGCCTCGCCCACATCGGAAGCCTGCAATGGGACCTGCAGACCAATCGCGCCACGGTGAGCGACGAGCTGTACCGGATCCTCGGGTTGCAGCCGGAGGACGGTCCCCCGGGCAGGGAGACGCTGCTCGAGTGCATCCACCCGCGCCACCGGCAGAAGTTCCGGCGACGCTTCGTCGTTGCGCTCCGGGAGGGCCGGACCTTCGAGATGGACGTCCCCGTCGTCCGTCCCGACGGCGAGGAGCGGGCCCTCCTGCTGCGCTGCGAGGTGATCGCCGACGAGAGGAGGACGCCTGCCCGGTTTCTGGCGACCTGCCAGGACGTCACGGAGCGCCGGCGGGCCGAAGCTGCCCTTCGTGACAGCGAGAAGCGGTTCCGTTCGTTCGTGCAGAACTCCTCCGACCTCACGCTGGCCTGCGATGCCGGTGGGGTCCTCACCTACGTGAGCCCGGCGTCGGAGCGGATCCTCGGGATCGACGACGCCTGGCTGACCGGCCAGCGGGTGGCCGAGCTCGTCCATCCTGACGACCGCGCGGCCCTGGAGGAGCGGCTCGCGGCCACGGTGGGGCACGCCGGGGCAGGCGGGACGCTGCGGTGCCGGGTGTGCCATGCGGACAGCTCGTTCCGCTGGGTGGAGGCGACGGTCACCAACCTGCTGGACGACACCGAGGTGCGCGGCCTCGTCCTCAACCTGCGGGACGTCACCGACCGCCACCGGCTGGAGACCGAGCTGCGCCACGCCCAGAAGCTCGAGTCGGTGGGCCAGCTCGCCGCAGGGATCGCGCACGAGATCAACACCCCCGTGCAGTTTGTGGGGGACAACGTCCGCTTCCTC
>DASXNO010000185.1:0-4016 GCA_036495025.1 Actinomycetota bacterium
GAGGTCGGCGAGGGCACCGGCCAGGGGCTCAGCCTCGCCTACTCCCTCGTCCACGACCGCCACGGCGGCTCCATCGGCTTCCGCACCGAGTCGGGCCGGGGCACCACCTTCACCGTCCGGCTCCCCGTCGGGTCCGCCCCCCCGGACAGGATCCAGGAGATCGGGCTGGTCTGAGGTGACCTCGCAGGCGGACCCCAGGTTTTTCCCAGATGCCCCACAGGTCCGGGGCCGAAGCTCGGGGTAGTCGAGGTACGGAACAGCGAGAGGGGGCCACCATGAGATACGGATTCCGGCCCGGCACCGGTTCGGGCGTCGGCTGGGGACTCGTGGCGCTGCTGGTCGGGCTGGTCGGGCTGGCGTTCCCGCTGGTGCTCGTCGTCGTCGCCCTGGCGCTCACCCTGCGAGCCATCGTTTGGGTCCGCCGGACCGATCGAAAGGGCGGCCTCGGGAACCCCGGCTAAGCGGCGGTACCATGCCGTGCGATGGCGATTGAGGAGGAGCCCGCCGCTCCCATCCCCCGGGAAGTTCCGAACGATCCCCCGGCGCCCGCGCCGGCGCGCCGGCGGCATGTGACCCGCGGGATCCTCGTCCTGATGATCCTCACGGTGGCCGGGGTCGTCGCCCCCTTCGTCGCCAACATCTTCGCCAGCCACTCCGGGGCTGGCCTCGACACGGCCAAGGTGTTCCAGGTGAGGATTGACAACGACACCGCAGCGCCGCTCGACGCCAAGCTCTGCGACCACTGCCTCCCCACCGTGCCGAAGGTGTCGATCCTCCCGGGGGCGTCGGCGCAGGTCAACGTATCGGCGGGGGGCACGGTGACCCGCTACTACCTCATCGACCGCTCCGGTGCCACGGTGGGCTGCCTGCCCCTGCGCTTCTCCAGGACGGTGTCGGGCTTCTCCATGCCGGCGAGCCGGGCCGAGAAGTGTCCCGGTGACCCGATCAACGCACCGTAAGTTCCTGCCCGGTTGGCGAGCGGCGTCCGATTGGTCCACAATGCTTCTGTGACGAATCGGACGCTTGGCGGTAGTCGGGCGATATTCGGCTTCGTCGCTGCGATGGCGCTCCTCACCGCCTGCACGAAGGGCGGCTCGACGGCGACGTCGAGCGCCCCGCCAACCTCCTCGGCCGGGACATCGGGGGCCGGCTCGGCAGCGATTGCGTCCCTTCCGGCGGGCTGCGACGGTGCCACCCCCGCGCCCACGTCGACCTCGGTGTCCTTCGCCGCGGGTGGCCGGGTGTGGGCGTTCTCTCCGGACGACCCGACGAACCTCCACTGCCTGTTCGCCCAGGCCGATGCCGGGGCCTTCTCCTGGGGGCCGCGCGGCGACCGGGTCATCCTGGCCGGGTTGCAGGTGAAAGGCGTCGGGTCCACCGCCACCCGGCCCGCGGGCGACTTCCACCCCACGTACTTCACGTGGAGCCGCCCGTCGGGCACGACGATCTGGTTCACGGCCGGGTCCGACACCAGCGTGTTCCGGGCCGACATCGGCGGCGCCTCGGCCACGGAGATCACGCCCCTGCCGAACGTGACCTATGGCGACATGGCGTACCACCCGTCGGGCCTCGCCGTCGGTTTCGTCGGCACCGACGCCCGGGGCACGGGGCTGTGGATGTCGACCAACACCGGTGCCAATCCACAGCAGTTGGTCGCGGCGCCGCCGGGCACGACGTTCGGGCACATCGTCTTCGCCCATGACGGCAAGGGTCTCTACTACAGCGTCGACAAGGCGGACGGGACGCACAGCCTCGCCCGGCTGGACCTGCCCACCGGCACCCCCGCGCAGAACCTGTGGACCGGCGGCGGGCCGATCGGCGGCGACATCGTCGAACTCGCCGGCGTGCCGGGCGTTGGCCTCACGGTCGGGGCGAGCTGCGCCCAGCACAAGGCCGTCTTCAGTGCCCTCGACGGGACCGCGGGCACGCCGCTGGCGAGCGGGCTGTCCGGGCCCACCTCGGTCGTCGGCCGCCTCGACGCCGACCGCTTCATCGTGGCCGCCGGCGGGTGCGGAGGCCCGGCGGACCTCTACCTCGCCCACGCGTCCGGCGAGGCTCCGCACCTGCTCGTCAAGGCGGTGGACAACGCCGGCGTGCGGCTTCCCGAGCCGGTCCCCGCACCGCCGCTGCCGCAGAACCTTCCCCGATCGGGTTTCGCCTGATAACAGGGACGCCTCGGCCCGGTCGGGCCACCAGGATGCAGGGACCGCCCCGTTGCGCCCGTTCTGCAGCGCCCGGCTCGAGCGGGCACGCCGCCCACCGCCGGTAGACTCCGGCCGTGGATGCAACCGTCGTTCTCGATCTTCGCCGCGCCCGGCGACGCCGGAGGCTGCAGAAGGTCGACATCTCCGAGCTGCTCTACCGGGGCTACCTGACCGCGCTCGGCGTGGGCGTCGCGGTCTACGCGCTCTCCAATCTCCCGAAGGACCGCAGGGTCACGGCAGCCCAGATCGCGTCGGTCGCCCACCATGGGCCGGCACTGATCGGCGTCGGGGTGGCGGTGCTCGTGGCGCTGGCGGTCCGGTCGGGGGCCCGGGGTGGTCCGCTCGTGCTGGAAGCGCCCGACATCCAGCACGTCCTCCTGTCGCCCTACTCCCGGGGCCGGGCGCTGCGCCAGCCTGCCCTGCAGAAGGTGCGCAGCACGATCCTCGGCTGGGCCGGCGTGGGGGCCGTGGCGGGCCTGCTCGCCTCCAAGCGCTTTCCGGGAACGGTTGCCTCGTGGCTGGCGAGCTGTGTGGCGGCCGGGGCGCTGACCGGGGCCTTCATCGTGGGGGCGGGGCTGGTCGCCTCCGGGCGTCGCCTGCGGCCGCCCTGGGCCTCGCTCATCGCCATCCTGCTGATCGCGTGGGCGCTGGCGGATGCCGTCTACGGGGTCGTCACCTCGCCCTTCACCCTGATCGGGCGGGTCGCCCTCTCCCCGATCGCCGGTGGCGCCTGGGCCTGGCTCGTGGCCCTGCCGGTGGCGGGTCTCCTGGCCCTGGGGCTCTCCGGGGTCGGCCGCATCTCGCTGGAGTCGGCGATGCGGAGGGCCTCGCTCGTCGGCCAGCTCCGTTTCGCCCTGACGGTGCGGGACCTCCGCACCGTCGTCGTGCTGTCCCGCCTGCTCGCCGAGGAGCGGCCTCGGCGCCGGCCCCTGATCCGCCTGCGGCCCGGGCACGGGCCGGCGCTTGCGGTCTGGAAGCGGGACTGGCAGGGCGTCCTGCGGTGGCCGCTCTCGCGTCTCGTCCGCGTGCTCGCCCTCGGTGCTGTGGCGGGAGCCGCCCTCCGGGGGGTGTGGGCCGGGACCACGCCGCTGCTGGCGGTGGCGGGCATGGCGATGTGGCTGGCTGCGATGGACGCCGACGTGGGCCTGGCCGGGGAAGTGGACCAGGCCGACCGCGGTCGCTCCGTGCCGGTCGACGAAGGATCGCTGCTGCTGCACCACCTCCCGGCGGCGGTGGCCGTCGTCACGCTCGTCGCAGCGGCGGGCGGCATCCTTGGCGCCCAGGTGGGCGGCTGGAGCCTCCGGGCGGTCCAGATCGGCTTGGTCGTGATGGTGCCGGCGGCAGTCGGGGCGGTGGCGGGGGCGGCGGTCAGCACCGTCCGGTCCGTCTACGGGACCGGCAGCGGGATGTTCGCCTTCTCGCCCGAGTCGACGGGCCTCAGCCTGGTCATCCGGGAGGCCCTCCCTCCGCTGATCGCCACGGCCGGCGTCGTGTCGGTCTGGGCGGCCCGGCACCTCGCCAGGCACGAGTCGCTCCAGATCAACGTCGCCCTCTCGTGGGCGTGGCTACCGTTCCTGCTGGCGGGCGCCGTCGTCGTGTGGCTCTCGCAGCGGGGACTCAAATGACCCCCCAGAAGAACCAGCAGAAGTCCAAGAGCATCTACATCCAGGGGCTGACGAAGTCGTATGGGGACCTCGAGGCGCTGCACAACGTCTCGCTCAGCGTCGAGGGCGGCGATCAGGTGGCGCTGCTGGGGCTCAACGGCTCCGGCAAGACCACGCTCCTGCGGATCGCCGCCGGCTTGCTGGAAGC
>DASXNO010000186.1:0-9453 GCA_036495025.1 Actinomycetota bacterium
CCCCAGGAGATCCTCGACGTGGCCGACGACCGGCTCAACCGTCTCCGCGGGCAGGCGAACCGCTTCGGAGCCGGCGAGCTGCTCCGCATCCTCGACCTCGCCGGTGAGGCCCATATCCAGCTCCGCCAGGCGGTGGACAACCGCCTCGCCCTGGAGATCGCCTTCGCCCGGATGGCGAGGCCGGACCTCCACGCCTCCCCCGCCTCGCTGCTCGCCCGCATCGAGCGGCTGGAACGGATGGCGGGCCTCGAGCCCCAGTCGGGCGATCCCCCCCCGGCGACCCCCCACAAGCAGGTCGACGCGCCGCGGCCGACGCCGCAGGAGGTCGCCGAGCAGGTGACGGCGCTGCGCCAGCCTGCCGCCTCGGCCTCACCGGCTCCTTCGGCTCCCGCAGCCGTGACGCAGGCAGCGCCGAGCCCGGTGCCGCCACCGGCTCCGGTTCCGGGGGCGTCGAGCGACGTCGACCTCGAGCGGATCCAGCGTGCCTGGCCGGCGGTGATGGAGCTCGTGAAGAAACGCAAGATCACGGCCCACGCCATGTTGATCTCGGCCACACCGGCCCAGTTCGCCGATGGCGAGGTCGTCCTGCAGTTCCCGCCGACCCACCGGTTTCACCGGGACAAGGTCTCGGAGCCGGGCTCTGGCTACCTCTCCCCACTGGTCGAAGCCTTTTTCGAGACATTCGGGGTTCGGCCGGCGGTGCGTTGCGTGCTCGGTCAGAGCGAGTCGTCCGCTGCGGTGCGGGCTCCCGCGCCGGCTCCCTCGTCGAGGAGCAACCCGCAGGACATACCGCCCTCAGCGCACGAAATGGGAGATGATGACGAGCCCGCGGTCAGCATCCCCCCGCGGAAGGACCCGATCGACCTGATCCGGGAGGGCTTTGCCGCCGAGATAGTGGAGGAGACGCACCACTAGACTGCGCAGCCCCATAGGAGGGCGAAGCGAACAAGCTGGCGTAGCCCATAGGAGGGCGAAGCGATAAATGGACATGAACAAGATGATGAAGCAGGTCCAGAAGATGCAGGCCGAGCTGGCGAAGGCCCAGGAGGAGCTGGCGCAGGCGGTGGTCGAGGGTTCGTCGGGTGGCGGCGCCGTGAAGGTCGAGTTCACCGGTCCCGAGGTCAGCAAGGTAAGCATCGACCCGGAGGCAGTGGACCCCGAGGACCCGAGCATGCTCGAGGACCTGTTGCGGGCCGCCTTCAACGACGGGCTGCGGGCGCAGCAGGCTCTGGCCAACGAGCGCCTCGGCCCTCTGGCCGGAGGCATGAGCCTGCCGGGGATGCGCTGAGGCCGGGTGCTCGCAGGACCGGTCCAGGATCTGGTCGAGGAGTTGACGCGCTTGCCCGGCATCGGACCGAAAACCGCGCAACGCCTCGCCTTCCACATCTTGAAGGCGGACAACGCAGACGCCCGCCGGCTGGCCGGCGCCATCGTGGACGTCAAGGAGAAGACGCGGTTCTGCGCCCGTTGCTTCAACATCTCCACCACCGAGCTGTGCGGCTACTGCACGGCCGACCGGCGTGACCCGACCCTCGTCTGTGTCGTCGAGGAAGCCCGGGACATCGAGGCCATCGAGAAGACGGGTGAGTTCAGGGGCCGCTACCACGTGCTCGGCGGCGCGATCTCGCCCATCGACGGCGTGGGGCCGGACGACCTGCGAATCGCAGAGCTGCTCGCCAGGATCCCCGCCGAGGGCATTACCGAGATCATCGTCGCCACGAATCCCAACGTGGAGGGCGAAGCCACGGGGATGTACCTGGCCAGGTTGATCTCGCCGCTCGGCGTCAGGATCACGCGCATCGCCAGCGGCCTCCCCGTCGGGGGCGACCTCGAATACGCCGACGAGGTGACCCTCGGGCGGGCGCTCGAGGGCAGGCGGGAGTTTCCTCACTAAACTCCCACCCGTGAACGGAATCGTCGTCCAGAAATACGGGGGCACGTCGGTCGCGAGCACCGAGCGGATCCGCAACGTCGCCCGCCGCATCGTCGCCACTGCGGAGAAGGGCCACCCCGTGGTCGTCGTCGTCTCCGCTATGGGCCACACCACGGACCAGCTCATGGAGCAGGCCCTCGAGATCTCGCCCGTGCCCCATGCCCGGGAGCTGGACATGCTCCTCTCGGCCGGGGAGCGGATCTCGATGTCGCTGCTGTCGATGGCCATCATCGAGATGGGACGCGAGGCCGTCAGCCTCACCGGGTCGCAGGCCGGGATCGTCACCGACACCACGCACACCAAGGCGCGGATCGTCGACGTGCGTGCCCGCAGGATCCTCGAGGCGCTTGACGCCGGCAAGATCGTGATCGTCGCTGGGTTCCAGGGCGTCTCCACCATCAGCCAGGACGTGACGACGCTCGGCCGGGGTGGTTCCGACACGACCGCCGTCGCCCTCGCCGCCGCGCTCGATGCGGAGGTCTGCGAGATCTACACCGACGTCGACGGCGTCTACACTGCGGACCCGAGGGTCGTACCCGACGCCCGCAAGCTGCACGTCGTCAGCTACGAGGAAATGCTCGAGATGGCGGCCAGCGGGGCCCGGGTCCTCATGCTGCGGTCCGTCGAGTACGCCCGGAACTACCGCGTGGTGCTGCACGTGCGCTCGTCGTTCAACGACGAGAAGGGAACTTTCGTCCAGGAGGGTGACGAGCGGATGGAGAAGGCACTGATCTCAGGTGTCGTCCACGACACGTCGGAGGCGATGATCCGCATCCGCCGGGTGCCCGACCGCCCCGGCATCGCGGCCAAGGTCTTCGGGTCGCTGGCGGCCGAGTCCATCAACGTCGACATGATCGTGCAGAACGTCTCGGAGGACGGCCGCACGGACCAGACGTTCACGCTTCCCAAGGCCGACCTGCCTCGCTCCGAGGAGGCCCTCGGGCGCATCGCCTCGGAGATCGGAGCCGAGGGATGGACCGCCGAGCCAGAGGTCGGGAAGGTTTCGCTCGTTGGGGCCGGCATGCGGTCCCATCCTGGCGTGGCGGCGAAGATGTTCCAGACCCTCGCCGAGGCCGGCATCAACATCGAGATGATCTCCACGTCCTCGATCCGCATCTCCTGCGTCCTGCAGGCCTCGGAGGTTCACCGGGCGGTGCGCCTGATCCACGCCGCCTTCGAACTGCCGGAGGGTGCGATCCTGAGGGAGCATCACGGCGGGGTCCCGGAAATGGCCCTGACCGACCTCGACGAACCCTGAGGCGCCCCTCAAGGCGCCCGGATAAGACCTGGGAGGCGCCCCTCAAGGCGCCGGATACGACTGGAGGAGCGATGAGGAAGCTGCCGGGCCGGCCCAGGGTCGCGGTCGTCGGGGCGACCGGTGTCGTCGGCCGCGTGATGCTCGACATCCTGCACGAGCGAGCGTTCCCGGCATCGCAGGTGGTGCCCGTCGCATCCGCACGCTCCGCGGGGCGTCTCGTCGCCTTCGGGGAGGGGCAGTTGCCCGTCAAGGTCCTGGAGGACGGTGTGTTCGACGGCATCGACCTGGTCCTGCTCGACACCCCGGACGAGGTCGCCCGGGCATGGGCTCCGGTGGCGGCCGCAGCCGGGGCCATCGTCGTCGACAACTCGGCCGCCTGGCGGATGGACGACGACGTACCGCTCGTTTGTCCCGAGGTCAACGCCGAAGCCCTTCAGGGGGCCGTCAACGGCATCGTCGCAAGCCCCAACTGCACCACGCTCGGCGTCGTGCTTCCCCTCGGGGCACTGCACCGGCGCTTCGGGCTGGAGCAGGCCATCGTCTCCTCCTACCAGTCCGCCTCGGGCGCCGGCCGGGGCGGTGTCGAGGAGCTGAGCGACCAGGTGGCCAAGCTCGCAGGGGAGCCGGGCGCCGTCGAGGCGCTGGCGGCCGGCACCGCGGCGGGCCTTCTGCCCCCGCCCTCGGCCTTCCCCGCCCCGCTCGCCTACAACGTCGTGCCGCGGGCAGGGTCGTTGAGGGACAACGGCTACACGAGCGAGGAGATGAAGCTGGTCGCGGAGACCCGCAAGATCATGGGGCTGCCCGGGTTGGCCCTCACCGCCACCTGCGTCAGGGTCCCGACCATCGTCGGGCACGGGGCGACGGTCTGGGCACGCTTCGCGGCCGAGGTGGACCTCGACGAGGCGCTTGCCTGCCTCGGCCAGGCACCGGGCGTGGAGCTCGCGGATCTCCCGACGCCGCAGCTGTCGGCGGGCCGAGACCCCTCCTTCGTAGGCCGCATTCGGATCGATCTGAACGATCCAAGCGCAGTGTGCTTTTTCTGCGCTTGCGATAATCTACGGAAGGGTGCCGCGCTCAACGCAATTCAGATAGCGGAGCACCTTCTCCCCGCTTAGCGCCGTTCGGTCGTGCAGACGGGGCTGAAATTGGCTCCATATTTTCCGGCTTGCATCCGGCAACGTTTCTCCACTAGGATCCCCCGATGTAGTTTTGGCGTGGTTGAATTCTGACGGAGCCCTACGCAGCAGAGGGTGGAGCAGCGTATCTGCGTGTGCGCTTTTCGGGAGGCCAATGACGGCTCGACCGGGGTGACACGGAGCGGGATCTGAAAACCTGTGGTGGCAGACATCCTGTGTGCCACAAAAGCAGTGCCAATGCGCCCAGACATCGCGCGGCGAACCGGAGCGAAGCGCGCCTGGTAGCGGGCCTAGAAGCTCTGTAATAGGGTCCGGAAGTCTGGCGCGGAATGACGGGAGGCCGGAAGCTGTTCCCAACGCGACGCCGGAACGTCTGGTGCCGAGCCCTGGGCTCGGTGTGCCTCACTTCCCTTGTCTTCGTCACCACCATTGCCGTGCCACTGCCTTCCGCCAGCGGCCAGGCGGCTCCCATCTCCCGTCTCCTCGACCTCATCAACCAGGACCGCGCCCAGCACGGCGTGGGGCCGGTGGCCCTCAACGGAGGCCTGAACGCCATCGCACAGGGCCAGGCCAACGCCATGGCGGGGGCACGCCGCATCTACCAGAACCCCGCCTTCCCCGGCGACGTCCCCGGTGCCAACGCCACAGGTGAGAACGTCGGCTATGGGCCGGACATCGACAGCGTGCACGGCGCGTTCGTGGCAAGCCCCGAACACCAGGTGATCATTGTCGGGTCCGCCTACCGGCTCGTGGGCCTCGCGGTCGCCAGCTCGCCGATCGGCCTCATGGTCGTGGAGAACTTCGCCGATGCGGCGGCCGGAGGAGTCCTCGCCCCGCTGCCACTGCCCCCCGTCTGGAAGCCCCCCGCTGCGCCGAAGCCCGCCGTCGTGCACGCGGCGACGGTCCCGGCCGCGCCCGTGCAGCCGCCACCCGCACCCCTCCCGAGCGCTCCTGCAGCGGTCCCACCGCCTCCTCCGTCCCCTTCTCCTCCCCCGCCTCCGCCTCCGCCGACGTTCGACATGGCGCTCTACGCCCGGATGTTGCAGTGGGACCAGTGGCAGACGGGCACCTCCGCCGCGGACTGACCGGCGCCCCAGGCGAGCGGTAGACTCGCCGTACGGGAAGTAGCGCAGCTTGGCAGCGCGCCACGTTCGGGACGTGGAGGCCGGGGGTTCAAATCCCCCCTTCCCGACTCGCTTCGTGTTGGACGGGCGGAGGCTCGTGGTGCCGGGGCCTCCGAAAACCTCCGACCGGCACAGCTTCCATCCGTCCTGGTCCCGTTGGCCGGTCGAGTCGGCCCGGCACCACGACCTCCGCCCTTCCTGACCGGCTGTCTGGTGCCTGAACCACACCTCACTTGAACGTCAGGTGTACGGGCCTCGTGAGTCGGCCCAGGACCACAACCCCCGCCCCTTCTTCTCTGGCGTCTCGTGCCTGAACCCCACCTTCACTTGAACGTCGGGTCGTTCGGGGGAGAGGATTGGTAACTTTTCTTCGCCTGGCGAAGGTTTGTTACCAGACTTCTCGAGTCAGGGTGTTCGGGCGTGGAGTTTTCGGAGGTGGTGCGGCGGCGGCGGATGGTACGGCGGTATTCGCCGGAGGCGGTGCCGCGGGAGGTCCTCGAGCGGATCGTTGCGACGGGGCGGCGGGGCCCCAGCGCGGGGTTCACCCAGGGCCAGTCTTTTGTGGTCGTCACCGATCCGGAACTGCGGCGGGAGGTCGCCGGACTGGCGAGCGAGGGTGCCTATACCAGCAGAGGGTTCGAGCCGTGGCTGTCGGAGGCGCCCGCCCACGTCGTCGTCTGCACGAGCGAGCAGGACTACCGTGACCGCTACCGGGCCCCGGACAAGCTCGGGCCGGGGGGCGAGCTCGATTGGCCGGTGCCGTTCTGGTACATCGATGCCGGCTGCTCCCTGATGCTGCTCCTCCTCGCCGCCGTCGACGAGGGCCTGACCGCAGGGTTTCTTGCCCTCAAGAGCTACGACGGTCTGCGAGAGCTCCTGCGCATCCCGGCCGGCGTGCAACCGATCGGCATCGTCACCATCGGCAAGCCGGCCCCCGACCGGCGCTCCGGCTCTCTGGACCGGGGCCGCAGGCCCGCCGCGGAGGTCATCCACCACGACCGCTGGGGGTCCGGGCGGTCGTGACGTGGCACCGGTTCGTGAGGAGAGATGGTTAGCATTACGAACTTTATTGGTTCGTACCTCGAACGATCCTCCTTTACACTGGAGCGAGGGGAATGCCATGACCACGACGACTGGGCAGACAGGGCTCGCCGAGGCATTGACGCGATTGTCCCAGCTCGTGGCGCACGTGTTCGCCGACGTCAGCCGCAGCCGCGACCTCACTCCGCAGCAGGCGCAGCTCCTCTGCACGCTGCTCGAGGGCCCGATCGGCATGACGGAGCTCGGGCGACTGCTGCACCTGGAGAAATCCAGCCTCACGGGGCTCGTCGACCGGGTTGAGCGCCGCGGCCTGGTTGTCCGGACGCGCGACCCGAATGACCGGCGCGCCAGCCAGGTCGCGCTGACCGGCCAGGGTGCCCGGCTCGCCGCGGACTCCCACGAGGACGTGACCGCACGGCTGGAGGCGCTCGCCGACGAGTTGGCCCCGGCGGACCGCAAGCGGCTGGCGTCGGCGATCGCGACGATGCTCGATCGGTCCGTCGCGTAGACGAAACCCGGTGGCTTAGCCGAGCCCCCGCGGGACGAGCTCGAGCACCGAGGCTTCGGGCGGGCAGAGGAAACGGTACGGCGCGAACTTGCTGGTGCCGAGGCCCGGCGTCACGAACAACAGCGTCCGCCCCACCCACGAGGCCCCCAGCGCGAGGCGGCGGGGCACGGTGGAGTTGGTGACGACCGCCCCGACCAGAGGGAAGCGGATCTGGCCCCCGTGCGTATGGCCCGCCACAACGAGGTCGAAGCCGGCCCGGGCCGCGTCCTCGTAGGGGGAAGGGTCGTGGACGACGCACATGGCGAACGCGGCATCGGGGTTCCGGCGCAGGAGGGAGCGGTCGTCTCGGTGCAGGAACGGATCGTCCATGCCCGTGATCTGGGTGGGCGTCCCCTTGAGATCCACGTGGATGGTCCGGTTCGTGAGGCCCTCGTAGCCTTGCGCTTCGAGGATCCGCAGGAAGTCGTCGGTGCGATTGCCCTTCTTGGGCGGCTTCCGCCGGTGGGTGAAGTAGTGGAGGTAGCTGTTGAACCGGGGGGCGTAGTAGTCGGACGAGCCGAGCACGTAGTAGCGGCCCAGGCGACCCTGCAGGCCGCCGAGGAGCCGGGCGCAACGCTCGACCGCGGCGGGCTCCCCCAGCAGGTCCCCGGTGGCGAGCACGAGGTCGTAGGAATCCTCCGACAATCCCGACAGGAACGCTGCGAGGCGGGTGCTCGACAGGCGCAAGTGGAGATCCGAGACCTGCAGGATCCGGAGTGGTCTGGCATCGGGCGGCAGGACCGCCAGCCGGTGGGTGCGAATCCAGTAGCGGTGCGCCTCCACCACGCCCCAGCCCACACAAGCGGCCCCGGCGGCCGCCGTGATGCCGGTCCCCGCCAGCAACAACCTGGAGGGCTTCATGAGAACGGGATACCCACCCGGATGACGGTGGGGGCAGCCGCGGTCAGCGCCTCGGCGACCGACAGAGCGAGGCCGGGCTCGTCGTCGACCCGGACCGCCCGCACGGCATCGCCGGCGGCCCCACCGGCGGGCGGCACAGCAACGGGAGCCTGGTCCTCGAAGGCCAGCACCACGACGGGAACGCGGGCCTGCGCCAAGGGAGCCAGGTCGCCGATCTCGCCGGCACCGGCCAGCGCGACCGCCGGGCCTCGTCGCTGTCGGGCGAGGCCAAGCGCCACCATCGGGGAACGGCCGGGCGTCTCGTCGGGAGCCGGAGCGTGGAAGGTGCCGGGCATCGGGACCGGGAACAGCGGCACGCCCCAGCGGGCCGGCCCTTCCTCCCAGACCGTGGGGATCTCGTCGGGGATCGCCCGGCGCAGCGCCTCGATCGACCCCGCGGGCGGCCCCGAGGCACGGAGGCGCTCACGTGCCGCCTCCCGGATGGGCGCCACCCGATCGGCGGCGCCGTCCCGGGCCGGTCCGGCGGGCCGTGCGCCGAGGCCGGCGGCGAGGGCGGCCAGCACGGCCCTGGCGTCGCCGAGCATGCCCGACCGAACCGGGTACCTCCGGCCGAAGACCCCGGCGTCGAGATCGATGTGGAACAGCTGGAGGGGGAGAGGGAGCTGCCACCGCCTGGTCGATCGGGCCGAGAACGAGGTGCCAACGGCGACGGCGGCATCGGCCTGGCCCAGGAGGCGGGCGACCTCGGGGGCCCCGAAGAGCGAACCGACGGCCAGCGGATGGCTCTCGGCCAGTGCCCCCTTGCCCGACGTGCTGGTCACCACCGGCGCCCCCAGCAGGCCGGCCACGTCCGCAAGCTCGTCCCAGGCCCCCGCCGCGACGGCGCCGCCTCCGGCCCAGATCACCGGGCGGGCAGCCAGCGAGAGGAGCAGCGCCGCTTCTTCGATCAGTCCGGTGGAGGGCGCCGCGGAACCTGCCGTCACAGCCGGGGAGTCAGCTCGAGGATCACACCCGCCGCCATCCAGCGGGCGACGATGTCCTCGACCGAACCGGAGACGGACTGCCGCTTGGCCACCAGCAGCGCTCCGATCTCTTCGAACTCTGCGGTGTTCTCGGGACCGATCACGCGCACCGAGGCATCGAAGTCGACCAACCGGGCGTCCCTGCCCTTCCACCGGAGGGCGACCTGCGCTTCCCGGACGTTGCGGGCATCGGGGATGATCTGCTGGGGCTCGGCGGACAGTACCCAGATCTTCCCGTTGCGGTACACGAACCAGCAGGGCAGCGAGAGGTTCGACGTGTCGGGCTTGATCCAGATGATGTCCGACTTCTTGAGCCCCTCCTCGATGGCCGGCGCCATGGGCAGGGCGGCGATCCGGTCCTGGTCGGCACTCCACCTGGAGCTGGGCTCCGGCACGTACCCGAGCTGGTCCCACTCCGCCTCGACCGCTCGCAGGACGTACCAGGCCGTGTAGTTGAAGAACTCGTCGACCGCCTCGAGCGGGTCGTCGAAGTCCTCCATGCGGATCAGCTCCTCGTGGGGGATCTGGCCG
>DASXNO010000187.1:0-4170 GCA_036495025.1 Actinomycetota bacterium
TGGAGGTCGCCGAGCTCGAGGACGTACTGCGGCTGGGGGACCCGGTTCACGACCGCCGTGTAGTCACGGATCGCTCCGGCAGTGTCGCCCCGGGCCGCCTCCACCTTCGCCTTGCCTTCGAGGGGTGGGGCATAGCCGGGATCGGCCGCGATCCCGGCCTCGTACTGCCTGGCCGCCTCGGCCAGGTCCCCGGAGTTGAAGGCCAGCTCACCCAGGTAATAGCGGCAGAAGGCGGTGTCGGCGGGGGTGAAGGCGCTGTCCAGGCCATCCTGGAGGGCGGCGACCGCACCGGCGGGGTCCCCGTGGATCTCCCGGTCGTAGGAGGCCCGGGAGAACGAGTCGATGCCCGGTTTGAGGTCGAGCATCCGCTGCACGGCCGCCGTCGCGGCGGAGTAGTCCCCGAGCTGCGTCTCGGCGTCGGCGAGGACGCCGTTGGCGGTGGCGCTGTAGGGGTCCGCGGCCAGCGCGCGCTGCGCGTCGACGGCTGCGTCACCGAACTCGTGACGGGCGTTCGCCAGCGCCCCCAGGCCGATGTCCGCCGCGAAGTTGCCGTCGGGGTTGAGCTCGATCGACCGGCGCAGGGCTCCCTCGGCCTTCGGGTAGTAGGACGGATCGACCGTCACGCGGCCCTCCTCGACGTAGGCGGCGCCGAGGTTTGCCCAGGTGTTCCAGTCCCGGTCGTCGCCCTGGAGCTGCACCTGGGCCGCGCTGATGGCGGCGGAGAGCGCGTCACCGGACGCGGCGAGTCCGGGCTGGGGGCCGGTGCCGGTGCCCGGATGGCGAAGCCTCTGGGCCGGCTGCGCGGAGACGCGCTCCCCGTGGCCAGAGGCGATTCCAGCAACGATCACCAGACCACAGGCGAGCCCGGCGGCGAGCAGCCCGAAGCGAAGACGTTTCATGTCACTTTCCTCCTCTCGTGACTGGTGCGACCTGCACCGGGGGGGGGCCGGCTCTGCCGACGAAGCCCCCCCGGTGCGGAAGCTGCTTACTGCTTCACAGACCGAGCATGTTCAGGAGGCCGCCCAGGAGACCCTGGGAGCTGTGAGCGGCCGCTGGAGAGTTCGGACCTGGACTCGGGCTTGCCGGCTGTGTAGCCGGAGCCGGATGCGAAGCCGGAGCCGACGAGGGCGAGAGCAGATGCTCCAACCCGGCGAGGGCCGAACCCAGCCCGCCGAGCGTCGGGCCGAGAGCGGGTGATTGACCGCCGGATCCCTGTGCGGCGGCCGCGCTTGCTGCCTCGTTGACCGACCCGGTGTTCGGCAGGGCCACGTAGGGGAACGAGGACGCGATCGGGTTTGCCGGAACGTCGACGCCGTCACCCCCTGCAAGTGCGATCACGAGCTGGCCGACCCCGGCTCCCTCCAGAGCCTGGACCTCGATGTCGACGACGTCGTCGTTGAGCCGGCGCCCGTTCGGGTAGCCGGCCGCGTCTCCACCAAGCAGCCCCAACCGGTTGGGACTCGCGGCCGGTGCGATCGACGCGTTGAGCCGCAGCTCTTCGGCGGGCACGAAGGATGCCGCATCGACGTCCTGGTTCATCTTCTGTGAGTTCAGGTCGGCGGCGATGGGACCGCAGGTCTTGCAGATGCCCGTGAGGAAGATCTCCGCGAGATCATTGCGTGGCGCCGCCGGGGCGGGGATGCCGTAGATGGACTGGACGAGCTTCGGCACCTCCGGGTTCTTCACTCGATCGACGAGTGCCGCCAGGGTGTGGTCCTGGGAGGGAGGCAGGGCGTTGAACGCGTCCTTGAGCCCCGCCGGCACGATGACCTCGTTGACGAGCGGGCTGCCGAGGCGGGAGACCTGGACGAAGTCCCCGGTGGGCGTCGCCTTGCCGGGGGTCAGCTTGAGGGTGCGCTTCGACGTGGAGCTCCAGACCCCGATCACGGGATTCCTTCCCCGGTCGCCGTTGAGCACGACGTCGGACGTGGGCACCTGCAGCACGACGGTGTTCACGTTGAAGCCGGCCAGCGTGTTGTGGCCCGTTTCCTTCAGGTTCGCCCCGTAGAGCAGGTCGAAGACCCGGAGGTCGAGGAAGAAGGGGTCGGCCGCCTGTCCCGCCAGGGTCCTCGCCTGGCCGCCCTCGAACGTCGAGACGGCCTGGCTGCGCAGCGACGCGTAGTCGGGCATGGAGGCCGGTCCCACGTCGGACGGGGCTGCGATCCCGTTGCTCACCAGCGTGGTTGTCCGGTCGCCCTGGATCTCCTGGAGCGTGTAGGTCTGCTTGAAGAGCAGGTGCGGGTCCCCCAGGCTGTGCACGGGGCCGTTGTCGTAGAGGAACGTGTCGGCTCCACGGTTGTCCTGGTTGGAGAAGGTCCAGCGGTAGGTGATGTCGGGCATGCCCTTGCCGCGGTTGTCGATGTTGATGTCGTAGTGCGACCCGGCGGCGAACGGATAGAAGTTCGGCCCGCCGTTGGGCTCTTCGAACGGGATCCAGTTCGCGACGAAGGTGACCGTATCCGGCTTGTCCGGGCTCACGAAGGCGTACAGGTCGGTGTTGTCGTGCTGGGGATCGGCGGCGATCAGGGGCGCCTCCCGGTGACTGGAGGCGCTCGCCTCCTGACCTCGCAGGCCGGGCGCCGAGACCGCCAGGGCGGCCGCGAGCGTGGCTGCGAGGCCGAGCGCCAAGGGGCGTTTGAGCGCGCTGGGCAGAGCAGTTCGATACTGCATTCTTTTCTCCTTTTGTGACTGTCGAAATGTCACATCGATGGCAAATGAATTCAGCGCCTGTGGCGGAGGCGGGGCCCTGGCCAGGCAGATGGAAGGGATTTTCTGCAGCATGGAATAGGCCTCGGTAGCCTCGGGGGAGAGGGGAGAAAAGCAGGGGTCGTGTTCGGTGCCTGGACTGCTGCGACTCAGGCTCGTTCCACGTCAGCTCGGGAAGGTTCGATTGGGCGTTTTTGTCTACCGAAGTGTCTTCGGGGCCTGGGTCAAGGTCGGATTGGTGAGACCTTGCGATCCGCTGCCACGAGGATAGTCCGCGATCGCGCGCATACACGCGGTAGACGACTAACCTCCAAGTCCGACAGCTGCCTGGCCGCCGAGGCGCGCCGCCGGCGAAGCGAAGGCGTTGCCGGCGTAGAAGCACGTCATTCCGGGGAGGTCGATGACGGCGCGGGGGTGTCATGAACCGCCTGGTGGCCGTGATGAGCAGGCTCGACGCGTACCGGGGGGCAAGCCGGTTCACCACCTGGGCCTACAAGTTCGTGCTCCTTGACGTCTCGGTGAAGCTGCGCCGGCACGCCTGGGGAAGACGGGCGATCCCCACGCCGGACGACGATCCGACCTGGGATCGGCTGGCGCAGGGTGCAGGGAGGCCGATGCTGAGCTCGAGAGCCTGGACCTGGTGCGTGCCCTGCGGGAAGCCCTCGCCGAGGAGCTCACGCCCCACCAGCGCGAGGTGTTCGTTGCCGTCGTACTCAACGGTGTCCCGGGCGACGTCCTTGCCGAGCGGCTGGGATCGACGCGGGGCGCGATCTACAAAACGGTGCACGACGCGCGCGGCAAACTGCGGCGCCACCTGCAGGACGGGGGGTACATCGATCCGGTCGAGCGGGTACGGACGGGGCCGCTATGAACAAGAGAGAACTGATCAAGCTGCTGAAGACAAGTAGCGGCGAAGACTCGGGGGGCGAGGAGGCGTTTGCTCTCCTCGACCAGTACGTGGAGGCCGAGCTCGAAGGGCGGGACGCCGAGGCCCTGCTGCCGGCGGTCGCCGAGCACCTACGAAACTGCGCCCCGTGCAGCGAGGAACACGCCGCCCTCCTCGCGCTCCTCAGGGGACAACTCGGCGCATAGAACCCGGGCCCTTGCGGCCCAGTTCCACCTTCCTGATACGACCTCGTGGGAGTGCCCCATTTCTCCGCCCAGGACGTAAGACCTGGCCGGCCGCGGACGCCAACACGTCGAACGAGACACCAGGGCGCCAGTCGGTCGCCGCTCGTGGGGTTCCGGCGTCGCCGGAGGAGAGGAGGGCAAGATGAAGATGCTGCCACACGGATGGAGGCTGACTTCGGCCGCCGTGGTGATCGCCGTCTCGGTTGTGCTCGGGACGTTCGCGTTCGCCGCGTCGAGCACCGGGACGGCGAGAGCCGGCGGCCTGGGGGAGACGAGCGGAATCCTGCCGCGAGACCACCTGACGCTAGAGAGTGCGATCCAGGTCGACCTCAC
>DASXNO010000188.1:0-3282 GCA_036495025.1 Actinomycetota bacterium
GGGCACTTCACGATCAAGGCCCCGGAGGGCTGGGCAGAACAGTCGGGCGCCTCCTCGGTCACCTACACCGGGACCGTCAACTCGATCGCCGTCGCCTGGATGCCGTCCCCAACTGCCCCGACCACCCAGAGCGCCGCGTCGCAGGACGTGGCGGCGCTCCGCCAGTCGGAGCGGGCCTTCCAGCTCGGAAAGGTGGGGACCGTCACGCTGCCGGCGGGGACGGCGGTCGAGATCACCTACCAGGCCAACAGCGCGCCGAACCCGGTCACCGGCAAGCAGTACCTGCTCGACGTCGTGCGCTACGAACTCTGGAAGTCGGGCACGGAGGCCGTCATCACCCTCTCCTCACCGGCCGGCGCCGACAACGTCGACCCCTGGGCCACGGTCTCCAAGAGCTTCTCGTGGCTGTAGCCACGGGACCGGCCCTCACCGCGCACGAGCTCTACCGCTTCTACCACATGGGTGACGAGGAGACGGCGGCGCTGCGGGGCGTGTCCCTGACAGTGCACCCCGGCGAGATGGTCGCGGTCGTCGGCCCGTCCGGGAGCGGCAAGTCGACGCTGATGGCGTGCCTTGCCGGCCTCGACGAGCCCGACGGGGGCCACGTGACCGTCGCCGGAACCCGGCTCACCCGGCGCCCCGAGTCCCACCGGGCCGCGCTCCGGGCACGCCACATCGGGGTGCTCCTGCAATCGGGCAACCTGATCGAGCACCTGACCGTCGCGGGCAACATCGCCCTGGCACAGTCGTTGGCCGGCCCACCGGCAGGCTCCCGCCCGGACACCCCTGGGGAGCTGCTCGCCGGTGTGGGTCTCGCCGCCCGGGCCGGCGCCCGGCCCTCGACGCTCTCGGGCGGCGAGGCCGCCCGGGCGGGCCTTGCCGTCGCCCTGGCCAACGACCCGGAGATCCTGCTGGCCGACGAGCCCACCGGCGAGGTCGACACGGCCAACGAGGAACGCGTGCTCGAGTTGCTCCGCCGCCGGGTCGGCGCGGGCCGAGCCGTCGTCGTCGCGACCCACAGCACCCGGGTGGCGGCGGCATCGCAGCGGATCGTGCGCATCGTCGACGGGCGGATCGCCGATGCGTGACACCCTTGTCCGGGCGATCGGGCTCACCCGGGTGTTCCCCGGCCCGAGGCGCCCCGCAAGGCGCCGGACAAATGGCGGCCAGGCGGCCGTCCTCGATGCCTCCTTCGAGATCGAGCGGGGCCAGCTCGTGGCGCTCGTCGGGCCGTCGGGCAGCGGGAAGTCCACCCTCCTCCACCTCATCGCGGCGCTCGACCAGCCCACGGGCGGCAAGATCGAATGGCCAGCCCTCGGCCCCGCCGCGGGTCTGCGCCCGGGCCGGGTGGGCGTCGCCTTCCAGGGCCGGAGCCTGCTCGATCCCCTCACGGTGGCGGAGAACGTGGCCCTGCCGCTCCTCCTCGCCGGGGCGCAGGCCCCGGCCGCCGACCGGGAGGCGGCGGACCTCATGGCCCACTTCGATCTCCAGGACACCGCGTCCAAGCTGCCCGAGGAGCTGTCCGGCGGCCAGGCCCAGCGGGCCGCCCTCGCCCGAGCCCTCGCCGGAGCACCGGCGCTGATCCTCGCCGACGAACCGACCGGTCAGCAGGACCAGGAGGGGGCCCACCGGCTCGTCGATGCCCTGCTCGCCCGGGTCCAGGCGTCGGGCTCGGCACTCGTGCTCGCCACGCACGACCCGGCCGTCGCAGGCCGCCTGCCGGAGCGCTGGTCAATCGATAGCGGGAATCTGAGCTGTTGACGCCGGCCTGGCTGTCCGGACTGGTGCGGCGGCGGCCCCTCCGCCTGACGGGCGCTGCCCTCGCCGTCGGTGTCGCCGTGGCGATCCTCGCAACGCTCGGATCCTTCTTCAGCGTGAGCAAGGCCCGGATGACCCGCCAGGCCGCCGCGTCGGTCCCCGTCGACTGGCAGGTGCTGCTCGCCCCCGGCAGCGACACCGCGGCCGCCGACCGGGCCGTTCTCACCACGCCTGGCGTGATCGCCCAGGCCCGGGTCGGCTATGCGGACACGACCGGGCTGCACGCGACGACGGGCGACACCCAGCAGAGCACCGGTGCGGGCAAGGTGCTGGGCCTGCCGCCAGGCTACGCCGCCGCGTTCCCCGGCGAGATCCGGCTCCTGCTGGGAACGGAATCGGGAACGATGCTCAGCCAGCAGACCGCCGCCAACCTCCATGCGGCGCCCGGCACCGTCATCGACATCGGACGCCCCGGGATGCCCGCCGTCTCCACGACCGTGGCAGGCGTGGTCGACCTGCCGGCCGCGGACTCGCTGTTCCAGTCGGTCGGCGCCCCTGCCGGTACTGCGGCCCAGGCCCCACCGGACAACGTCGTGCTGCTGCCGGAAGGGCTGTGGATCCAGGCGTTCGCCCCTGTGGCCCCGGCCCATCCCGAGGCGGTGCGAACCCAGATCCACGTCACCCTTTCCCGGGCACTCCTGCCGGACCCTGCCGCCGCCTTCGCCGAGGTCACCGCCCGCGCCCACAACCTCGAGGTGCGCCTGAGCGGCCAGGCGGTCGTCGGCAACAACCTGGCCGCACGCCTCGACGCTGCCCGGAGCGACGCCGTCTACGTGCAACTCCTGTTCCTGCTGCTCGGGGTCCCCGGGGTGGCGGTCGCCGCCCTCCTGGCGGGCGCGGCGGGGTCGGCCGGACGATCCCGCCGCCGGCGGGAGCAGGCCCTCCTGCGGATTCGCGGGGCATCGCCGGCGGCCATCATCCGCCTGGCGGCGGCCGAGGCGATCCTCACCGGCGCCCTGGGCGTCGCCGCCGGACTTGCCGGTGCGGTGCTGACGGCACGGCTGGCCTTCGGGACCTGGCGTCTGGGAACGACGGCCTCCCAGGCCCTGGGCTGGGCCGGTGCCGCAGCCGCTGCGGGATTCGCGCTCGCGGGTGCGGCGGTGCTCCTGCCCGCGTGGAGGGATGCCCGCCTGCTCACGGTCGCCGCCGCCCGGGGCGCCGTCGGTCGGCCCCGGGATCCACTCTGGGCGCGCCTGCACCTCGACCTGATCGCCCTGGCGCTCGGCGGGGCCGTCTTCTGGCAGGCGACCCGCAACGCCTACCAGGTCGTCGTCGTCCCGGAAGGCGTGCCGACGATCTCGGTGTCCTACTTCACGCTGCTTGCCCCCCTGTTGTTCTGGGTGGGCGGGGCCCTGCTCGTCTGGCGGCTCGGCCATCTCGTCCTGTCGAAGGGCCGCCGCCCGCTCGCCGCGCTGGCCCGGCCACTCGCCGGAAGCCTCTCCGGGGTCGCGACGGCGTCGATGA
>DASXNO010000189.1:0-8603 GCA_036495025.1 Actinomycetota bacterium
CGCACCGCGGCGCCTGCGCCTCAGTGGCGATCGCGGGAACCCACGCCGTTGCCGGAGATCCCTTCCTGCCATTGCCCCTCGGGAGGCGTCTGGCGGGAGCGCTGCCGGCGGGCGACCCAGACACCGGCCGCTGCGACTACGGACAACCTCAGAAGGCGTACGATGATGCGCTTCGCAGAATCCGAGGCCATGGGAGAAGGCTAGCACGGCCTCGGGGCGGGCTTGTCGGGCGGGCTTGTCGGGCTTTGTCGGTCTAAGGTTCCAGTAGGGGTAGCCTAAGACTATGGGAGCGATGGGAGAGACCAGGCTGGCAGCGGACAGCTCGGCCACCGGGCTGGTCGACAAGCTCGGGCGGCCGGTGCGCGACCTGCGCATCTCCGTCACCGATCGCTGCAACTTCCGGTGTGTGTACTGCATGCCGAAGGAGGTCTTCGGGCCGGGCTATCGGTTCCTCAAGATGAAGAACCTATTGACGTACGAGGAGATGGAGCGACTTGCCCGCATCTTCGCGGAGCTCGGCGTCACCAAGCTGCGCCTCACGGGGGGCGAGCCGCTGGTTCGGCGCCACATCGAGCGCCTCGTCCGGATGCTGGCGGCGATCCCGAACCTCGACCTGGCGCTCACGACGAACGGCTCCCTGCTCACCGACAAGGCCCAGCCGCTGGCCGACGCCGGGCTGAAGCGCATCACCATCAGCCTCGACTCTCTTGACGACGACGTCTTCAAGGCCATGAACGACGCCGAGTTCCCCGTCGACAAGGTCCTCGCCGGCATCGACGCCGCCGCGGCGGCGGGCCTCAGCCCGATCAAGATCAACACCGTGGTGAAGCGTGGGCTCAACGAGGACTCGATCCTGCCGCTGGCCAGATACTTCCAGAACACGGGCCACGTCGTGCGCTTCATCGAGTACATGGACGTGGGCAACGCCAACGGCTGGCGGATGGACGACGTGGTCACCTCGGCGGAGATCGTCTCCATGATCGACGCCGAGCTGCCCCTGGAGCCGATCGAGCCCAACTACCAGGGCGAGGTCGCCAACCGGTGGCGGTACCGGGACGGAAGCGGGGAGATCGGCGTGATCTCGTCGGTCAGCCAGCCGTTCTGCGGGAGTTGCACGCGTGCCCGCCTCTCGTCCGAGGGCCGGCTCTACACCTGCCTGTTCGCCACCGAGGGCCACGACCTGCGCGGCCACCTGCGGACCGGCAAGACCGACGAGGAGATCGCCGAGGTGCTCCGGCGCATCTGGCACCAGCGGGCCGACCGGTACTCGGAGATCCGGTCCTCCCACACGGTGTCGGAGCTGCCGCAGTTGCCGAAGGTGGAGATGTCGCACATCGGGGGCTGACGCCCGCCGTCCGGCGACTTCTCCGCTCTCGACACTCTCGACACTCTCGACACGGATGGGTCGCCGGACCTCCTGTTGGCCCGGCTGGCCTGCTGGTCCGGCTGGCTCGACCTCGCGATCTACCGGAAGCGGGCGAAACCGAGCTTGCGACGTGGCGGCTCCGGCGTGGGCTCCGGTTCCGGCGTGGGCTCCGGTTCCGGTTCGGCCTCCGGCTCGGGCGCAGGCTCGGGTTCCGGGGGCGGTGAGGACGCCGGGGAGGTGAGTGCCCGCCAGAAGCCCAGGTAGCCCAGGACGTCGTCGACGTGCTGGCGGACCTCGGTGATCTGGCCGGACCGGACCCGGTAGGCGGTCAGCGTCGTGTAGGTCACGGCGGCGTCCCCCGCCTCTGCCCGCGTCTCGATGTACGTGAAGACATGGTCCTCGCCGCCGGCCAGCGATCGCACCTCCGTCTCGAAGACGTCCGCCTCGTCGAGCAACTCGGCCTGCCGGTCCCAGGTCGACAGCAGATCAGCCCGGCCGATGATGGGCTCCTCGCCGGGGAGGATCAGGGCGATGTCGTCGGCGAGCAGGCGTCGGAGTGCCTCCTGGTCGTCTTCCAGGCGGGCGGCGAGCAGCGCTCGCACGAGCTTCTCGTTGGCCTCGCGCCTCGTCTCCCTGGGCCGCTCCGGGGCTGCGGCGGCGGGTGCCGGCGGCGCGACGCGGGCCGGTTCGGGTTGGGGCGCTGCTTCGGGCTCGGGGGCGGGGCTTGGGGCCTCGGCAGCAGGCGATGGCTCGGGGGCAGTGAAGCTCCTGACCCGGCGCCGGCGCAGCGGAGGTGCTTCCTCTTCGGGGGGCTGCTGGGGCTCGGAGGTCGGTGCCGGTGGGGGAGCTTCGGCGGCCGGGGCGGCCCCACGGCGGCGGGGGCGCAGGGGAGGTCGTTCGTCGGCGGGTTCCGGCTCGGGCTCGGGGGCAGGGGCGGGCGGTGCCGCCTTTGGCGCCGACTTGGCGTCGGGCTTGGCAGCGAAGGAGCTCTGCGCCCGCTTCCGCGGTTTGGGGGTGTCGGCGGCGACGGCAGGCTTGGGCGCAACGGCAGGCTTGGGCGCCGAGGCCGGCGACTCCGTGGGGGCGGCTTCCGTCCCCAATGAGCTGCGGGGTCGTCCTCGTGCTGGCTTGGGAGCGGGTGCCTCCTCCGCGGCGGGAGCCGGGGGCGGGGCGGGCACGGCCTTCCTGGGGGAGCGACCCCTCGGTGTGGGGGCCTTGGCTGGTTCGTCGGGGAGGTACTTGTTTCTCTTTGGCATACCTGGCATCTCCGTCCTGGCTCGTCGATGTGCCCAGCGTCGTTCTCCTCATAGTTCTACAGCGGACCCGCTACCCGGCGCACGTTTATTCCTCTTTGTTCGTCCCCAAAAGCACCTATCCCTCGTATCCTCGGACCATGGGGGGAGCCCTCTTCGTCAACATCCCGGCCCGGGGCCACATCAACCCGACACTGCCAGTCGTCGCCGACCTGGTCGCCCGGGGGGAGGACGTGACCTATTGCCTTCCCCCGGAGGACGAGTCGCTCATCCGTTCCACGGGTGCCAGGTTCCGCCCGGTGGCCAATAGCTTCCCCGAGGCCCGCCAACGCACCGGTGGGGCGATGTCGTTGTCCGAGCTCCCGGCGGCCGGGGTCCGTGGCGCCATCCGGACCCTTCCCGAGCTGCTCGAGATCGTGGAGGGCGACCGGCCGTCGTACGTCGTCTACGACGCGTACTGCCTGGCGGGCCGGCTCGTTGCCCAACTCGCGGGTCTGCCGGCGATCGCCACTTACGCTACCTACGCCTTCAACGAGCAGGCCCTCCTCGCGGTGTCGTCCCGCCGGCTGGCCGATCCGGCATCGGGTTCTTCATCAGGGCAGCTCGAGCTCCCGGGGTTCGAGGAGGCGGTGCAGGAACTCGTTCAGCGGTTCAACGTCGGTCCCTTCGGTCTGCTCGACTTCCTGTTCCACCCGGAGCCGCTCAACATCGCGTTCCTGCCCCGGGAGTTCCAGCCGGCGGGCGAGACCTTCGACGACCGCTGGGTGTTCGTGGGCCCCTCGCTGGCGCCGCGACCCGAGGCGGAGGCGCTGCCGCTGGAGCACCTGGAGGGCGGGCCGGTCGCCTACGTCTCGCTCGGCACGGTCTACAACGAGCGGCCCGACTTCTTCCGGACCGTCCTCCGGGCGTTCGAGGGCACCGGTTGGCGGGTCGTCATCGCCACGGGCACATGGGTGGACACCGGGGACCTGGGACCGGTCCCGGACAACGTCATCCTGCGGGCATGGGTGCCCCAGCTCGAGATGCTCAGGAGGGCGGACGTCTTCGTGAGCCACGGGGGGATGAACTCGACGATGGAGGCGCTGGCCCACGCGGTGCCCCTGGTGGTCGTCCCCCAGCAGTCGGAACAGCGGGTGACCGCCGGCCGGGTGGCCGAGCTCGGGCTGGGGCGGCATCTCGACCCGGACGACGCCAACCCGGAGTCGTTGCTGGAGGCGGTGACCGCGCTGGTGTCCGAGCCCGGCGTGGCCGAGCCCGGCGTGGCCGAGCGGCTGGCAGCCATGCAGAAGGCGGCCCTTGCCGGCGGCGGCCACGACCGGGCGGCGGCGGAGATCCTTCGCTTCGCCGGCAGCCTGGCTGTGGGCCGGACATGAGGCCTGCGTGGCCTACGTCGTGCGTGGGCTGAGTCGTGCCTGGCCGGGTTGATGCGTGTGTGGAAAATTCGCATCCTTGTTACATACCGCGTGGTATTCTGAATGCCAGGGGAACGACGATGATCTAGTCGCCCCACGAGATTCTCTCGCTTGCTGCTGCTCCTTTCCGCAAGTCTCGGGCGAACGAATCTCTCCGAGGCACACGTTCGGTCGAGATCGACCGGGAAGGAGTCACTTCACATCATGCCAACACCGTTCGTCGCGGGTACCGGCGCACCCGACCTGAGCGCCGAAGAGCTCGACCTCGAGTTCGACGAGGCCTCAGAGCTCGAGTCCGTCGAGTCCGAGCCCACATTTTCGGACCTCGGCGCCTCTGAGGCCGTGATCGCTGCGCTGGCCGGCCGGGGGGTCATCTCGCCCTTCGAGATCCAGGCCCGAGTCATCCCCGACGCCATCGCCGGGCACGACGTCCTCGCCAAGAGCCGGACCGGCTCGGGCAAGACCCTCGCCTTCGCCATCCCGATCGTCGAGCGGCTCGAGGGTTCGCCCGCCAAGCCGAAGGCGGTCGTGATGGTCCCGACCCGTGAGCTCGCTTCGCAGGTCACCGAGGAGTTTCAGGTGATTGCCAAGCCCAAGGGCCTCAGGGTCGCCTCCGTCTACGGCGGCGTCGGGCTCGTGGACCAGGCCCGCAACGCATCCCGGGCGCAGATCATCGTCGCCACGCCCGGTCGCCTGTACGACCTGATCCAGCGGAGGAGCGTCAGCCTCAAAGAGGTAACCATCCTCGTGCTGGATGAAGCGGACCGTCTCCTCGATATGGGCTTCAAGCCGCAGGTCGACCGCATCGCCATGACGATCCCGTCTGCCGGGCGTCAGACGATGTTCTTCTCCGCCACGCTCGACGGCGAGGTCGGTATGCTCGCCAGCCAGTACACCCGGGAGCCTCGCCGCCACGAGACGATCTCGCCCAAGGAGACGGTGGACTCGGTGGCGCACCGCTTCGTGCCGGTCACCCTGGAAGGAAAGACCAGCTCGCTCGCCGAACTCCTCGAGAAGGAGGCCGGGCGGGCGCTGGTGTTCGTCAAGACGAAGCGGGGAGCCGACCGGCTGGTCCAGCGCCTCAAGACGCACGGGATCCGAGCGGCGGCCATGCACGGCGACCTCAGCCAGTCCCAGCGTGAGCGGGCGCTTGCGTCGTTCGATGCCGGGCGGGTGCAGACGCTCATCGCCACCGACGTCGCCGCCAGGGGCCTCGACCTCGACTGCATCACGCACGTCATCAACTTCGACCCACCGGAGGACGAGAAGGCGTACGTCCATCGGGTCGGGCGGACCGCCCGGGCAGGGCGGGAGGGCGTCGGCATCACGTTCGTGCTGCCCGACCAGGAGCGGGACGTGAGCCGCATCGCCGCCCACCTGAAGCTGCGGGACGAGTTCGAGCACGAGGGCCTGAAGCTCGCCGCCCCGGCGCCCGTCTACCGGAGCCGGCGGCGGGGCCGGGGCACCACCATGCTCGGCCGGGGGCCTCGGCCGCGGCGCTGACGCCGATCAGACGGAGCCTTTACCAGACGGACTCGCTCCGTTCCCGATTTGTTCACATTAAGCCGCTATCGTGGCTTTCAGGTAACTAAGTAGACGCTGGTTATTCGCAGCCGTAGCATGCAGCCTGGGGACCGGTAACCCGGGCACGCCACGCATGACCCGCCCTGTCTGGGAGCGGTGCGACTCTCCGAACTTCCCCCCAACCCCAAGGAGAAAACGGCATGGCCTCCACGCGCATCACGGTTGTCCTGGACGTCGAGCACGCACCCGAAGTCGATCTGCCACTCCGGGCTGCCGAGTTTCTTGAACGTACGCTGAGCGACCTCGACGGCTTTGAGAGCGTCGCCGTCATCCGGGGTGAGACCGACGAGGTCGTCTGGACACCGCGGAGAATGGCCAGCTGAGGGCCCGGGTTCGGTGTGCGGGGTTCGGGGTTTCGTGTTCAGCCTCGCTTCGGCCCCGCGGCAGGGGGTGGGGTAGATTTTCCTCGGATACCGACGAGAATTGACCTCGCCCACAAGGGCCCCCAGTGCCTCGGGTGCCTGCACTGGCTCCACTGGCTCCACGAAGGGATCGGCGCATGGCAACGCTTGGATTGATCGGCAGCGGACGGATCGGCGGCACCGTGGCTCGTCTGGCGGTGGACGCCGGCTATGACGTCGTCGTCAGCAATTCACGGGAGCCCGAGACCCTGGCCGGACTGGTCGAGGAGTTGGGCCCCCACGCCCGGGCCGCGACCCCGGCGGAGGCCGCCGAGGCGGGCGACCTCGTCGTTGTCAGCATCCCCCTCCGGGCCTACCTGGATGTGCCGGTCGAGCCGCTGGCGGGGAAGGTCGTTATCGATACCAATAACTACTATCCGCAGCGCGACGGGCATATCCCTGAGTTGGACGAAAAGTCTGCCTGCTCAAGTGAGCTCCTCCAGCGGCACCTTCCGACGTCCAAGGTCGTCAAGGCATTCAACAACATCTACTTCGGGCACCTCGGGAGCCTCCCGAGGCCGGCGGGGTCGCCCGAACGCACCGCCCTTCCCATCGCCGGCGACGATGCCGACGCCAAGGCGACCGTCGCCGAATTCCTCGACGCGATCGGCTACGACACGGTCGACCAGGGACCCCTGGCGGAAAGCTGGCGCTGCGAGCCGGGGGCGCCCGCCTACGGGGTCATTTACATGTCGCCGGGCGAGACGAACCTTGCCACCGCTCCACCGGCGCCCGCCGGTGCCGCCACGGTGAAGGCGGCGGTCGAAGCCGCCCGCCGGTAGCGGGCCCTCGGGGGCCGGGTTGGGTTTGCCCCCGGCCCTTTCCTTTCCAGGTCTTTCCGGCCGCCCCGGGCGCCCCCCGGAGGGTAGTCCCAGATCGCGCGTAGGGGCTATCCACTTAAGTACAGTAGGCTCCACATCTTGTGGTCCCGCCCCACGGTTCGCACCCTCTTCCGGGCATCGACTACCCGGGAACGTGGCACGAGTTCCTCGCCTGGTTCCCGGACGACGCTGCCTGCCGGTCGTACCTGGTCCGACTGCGCTGGCCGAAGGGCTTCGTGTGCCCCAAGTGCTCGGCATCGGGGTGGCAGATTGCCGACGGCCGGTGGATCTGCGGCCAGTGTTCCCGCAAGAGCTCGGTGACCGCTGGAACGATCTTCGACAGGACTCGCACGCCCCTCACGACCTGGTTCGCGGCCATCTGGCACGTCACGAGCCAGAAGCACGGGGTGAGTGCCCTCGGTCTGCAGCGGGTGCTTGGTCTCGGCAGCTACCAGACAGCGTGGACCATGATGCACAAGCTGCGGCGGGCGATGGTGCGTCCGGATCGGGACCGCCTCTCTGGGACCGTGGAGGTCGACGAGACCTTCGTTGGCGGCGTGGAGCCGGGTGTCGATGGCAGGGAAACGCACACCAAGACACTGGTAGCAGTGGCGGCAGAGGAAAATGGGCGGGGCATCGGACGGATCCGCCTCGCCCGGATCGCCGACGCCTCAGCACTCAGCCTGAGTCCCTTCCTCGTCGAGATGGTCGAGCCGGGCTCAGTCGTTCACACCGACGGCTGGGGCGGCTACGTGTCGGCGGCAAAGTTGGGCTACGAGCACAAGGTGACCACTCTGTTGCGCAGCGGCAAGCGTGCCCACGAGGAAATGCCTCGCGTCCACCGGGTGGCGTCCCTGCTCAAGCGCTGGCTACTTGGTACCCACCAGGGCGCGGTCAGCCCGGAGCACCTCGACTACTACCTCGACGAGTTCACCTTCCGCTTCAACCGGCGCAACTCGACCCGCCGAGGCCTGCTCTTCTACCGGCTGCTCGAGCAGGCCGTCGAGACGGCGCCAGCCCCCTACAAGCACATCGTGGGCGGTGCCGTGGATCCGAAGATTGCACGATTGGATCCCAAGCACAACATCTAGGGGCTCCTGTACTTAAGTGGATAGCCCCTTCGCGCGTATGTGCGCGATCGCGGACTATCCTCGTGGCCGGCCTTCTCGGCGCCTTATTTCTTCGGGCCGGCGCCCTTCTTGGAGGTCTTCCGGCCAAGGCGGGCCGGCACGTTGCGGACGCCGTTCAGGGGTTCCGGCGCCTCCCCCGCGATGGCGGCAGCGCTCGCCTGCACCTTGGACAGCAACCGGATGAGCTGGGCGCGCTCCGCGGGCGTCAGCACCGACATCATCCTGGTCTCGAACTTGTGGGCACCGGGCAGGAACTTGTCGATGACCGCCCGCCCCGCATCGGTGAGGTCGATCACGAGCTTCCGGCGATCGTCGGGATGGGGTCGCCGCACGAGCAATTCCCGCTTCTCGAGCGTGTCCAGGACCGACGTGGCACTCGCGCTGCTCACGATGGCCCGCTCGGCGATGAGGCTGGGGGTGATGGGCTCGGTGGCCCCGTCGACGATGGCAAGGACGGCGCACGCCGACGCCGACAGGTCGAACGAGGCCTTGGCACGACGGTTGATCTCGGCCAGCAGGCGATCGCCGGCGCGCAGGATGTTGATGTAGCACTCAACCGAGAGGGCATCGGCACCGGGGAACTCCTCGGCGAAGTCCGCCTCGACGTGCGCCGAGGCGTCGCGCCGGGGCGCGCCG
>DASXNO010000190.1:0-2922 GCA_036495025.1 Actinomycetota bacterium
GAGCGGGGTATCGGCGAAGGGATCTGCTCGTCATCGACCAGGCACAGATCCCGCCCAACGAGTCAGAAGCGAGATTCGAACCCGTGCTGCCGCTGCTCAGGCAGCATGCAATAGCGTACGTTATTGCTCTGTTACAGTCAACAGCCCACCAGAACGACGAACGTGAGGCGCTCTTCGCGCGTATGCGCGCGTTTGCGGACTGACCTCGGTTGACGGTGGATCCCGTACCGTCATTAAGGAAACGGGTTGGGCTTTGAAGGGATTTCTTGCCCCCTCCCGGCAGGGGCGACGCCACGGTTCGGTCAGGATCGGGCGCCGCGCAGCACAACCGCTTCGGGGCCGGTGAGCCGTCCGTCGAAGGGCATGCCCTCCCGCGCGGCGGACGTTGCCACCTCGACAACCCAGTCGCCGCCCCAGCCGAGGTCGGCGACGGTCCCGTCGCCGAAGTGCGCTGCCACGCGGCGGCGGTCGTCCTCCCATCGGCGGTCGTACGCCAGGACCTCGCTGGGGGCGTCGAGGAGCTGCCACTCGCCGGCGTGCAGCGCCGGCGATGCCCGTCGGGCCGCCAGGAGCCGCCGGTACAGGTGGAGGATCGACGCGGGGTCGGCTTGGAGCGAGCTCACGTTTCTCGTCTCCGGCTCGGGCGGCCACGGCAGCCACGGATGTTTCCCCGGCCAGCCGTGCCCGGGCCCGGGGGCCCACGGGATCGGAGCACGGCAGCCGTCACGGCCCCCGACGTCGACCTGGTGGGCGGCCGGCACGACGGCGTCCTCGAGCCCGAGCTCCTCGCCGGCATACAGAAACGGCGTCCCCCGCAGGGTGAGCAGGACGAGCGCCGCCACCCGGGCCCGGGCCTCCGAGCCGCCGTAGCGTGTGCGATGCCGGGGGTTGTCGTGGTTCGACAGCACCCAGACGGGCCAGGCGCCGATCGCTCCGAACGCCTCCTCCGAGGCCAGGACGAGCTCGGCCCACCACTCCGCCCGCCAGGCACAGCGCAGCAGCGAGAAGTTGAAGACCATGTGGAGCTCGTCGCCGGCCCCGTAGTAGGGGGCCAGGAGCACGGCGGAGCCGAGGTTGACCTCGCCCACCATGGCGCGTTCCCCCGGATAGGAGTCGAGGACCTTGCGGATCCGCCGGAGCAGCTCATGGGTGGAGGGGTTGTCGTACACGCCGACCAGGCATTCCCGGGCCAACGCTTCCGGCTGGTCCGGAAGGGTTTGGTCCTTCCCGATGAGGTGGACGACGTCCGCCCGGAAGCCGTCCACACCGCGGTCGAGCCAGAACCGCAGGACGTCGTGCATGGCCCCTTCGACCTCGGCGTTCGCCCAGTTGAGATCGGGCTGCTCGGGCAGGAACAGGTGGAGGTACCACTGGTTGGTTCTGACATCGCACGTCCAGGCCAGCCCGCCGAAGGTGGCCAACCAGTTGTTGGGGGGTCGTCCATCCCGGCCGTCCCGCCACAGGTACCAGTTCCGTTTGGCGGAGTGTCGGGAGGCGCGCGAATCGAGAAACCAGGGGTGCTGGTCGCTGGTGTGGTTGGGGACCCAGTCGAGCAGGCAACGCAGCCCACGGCCGTGGCTGTCCGCTACGAGCCGGTCGGCGACGGCGAGGTCGCCGAACACGGGGTCGACGTCGCAGTGGTCGGAGACGTCGTACCCGCCATCGGCCATCGGCGAGCGGTAGATGGGCGACAGCCAGAAGGCGTCGACCCCCAGCCATTCGAGGTACTCGAGCCGCTGCCGGATTCCCTCCAGGTCCCCGACGCCGTCACCGTTGGCGTCGGCGAAGGAGCGGGGGTAGATCTGGTAGATGACGGACGTCTGCCACCAGGGCGGCATGCGGGATCAGCTCGGGAGCTCGAGCCGGAGCCAGCGGTACCCCCATCCGTCGAGATCGAGCGAGGCCACATCACGCGGGCGGGTGCCGTAGCGGCGGTTGGCAAACATCTCGAGCACCAGGTCCGGCGTGCCGAGGTCGGCGCTGAGGTCGATCTTGCAGGGCTCGTCCCGGAGATTGGTGATGGCCACCGTCGTGCCGCGGCGGCCGTCGAAGCGGAGGGCGAGCACCTGGTCCAGGCCGGAGTCGAGGAGCGCGAACCGGCCGTCACCGGACTCGGGGCACTCCCGCAGGGCGCGCAGCATGCGCTCGAACCACGCCAGGAGCGACTCGTCGTCGTCCCGCTCGGCATCAACGTTCACCTGCTCGTAGCCGTAGTCCCCGCCGGTGATCACCGGGCGAATCAGCCCGTCCTCCGGTGCCGGTGAGAACCCGCCGTTGGGCTTGTCGGACCACTGCATCGGGGTGCGGATGGCGTACCGCTCCGGGAGGCGGAGATCGTCGCCCATGCCGATCTCCTCCCCATAGCGGAGCACCGGTGTGCCGGGGAGCGAGAACTGGAGGGCATAGGCGAGCTCGATGCGTCTGCGGTCCCCACCGAGCATGGGCGCGAGGCGGCGACGAATCCCGCGTTCGTAGAGCCGCATGTCCGGCTCGGGACCGAACGCCTCGAAGCACTCCTGCCGCTCACCGGGGCTGAGCCGGGAGAGGTCGATCTCGTCGTGGAGGCGGAGGAACGTCGCCCAGCTGCAGGAATCGGCGATGGTTGGCATCCAGCGCAGCGCCTCTCGAACGGGGGCGGCGGACTCGCGGGCGAGGGCGAGGAAGATGCGCTCGTTCAGGGCGAAGTTGAACAGCATGTGCAGGCGATGGCCGTCGCCGAAGTACTCGGGGATCTCCTCGCGGTCGACGTTGGCCTCGGCGAGCACCACGAGGTCTCCCTTCCGCCAGCTGATGAGCTCGCGCAGGTCGTCGAGCCAGCGGAATTCGCGATGGCCGTCGGTCCGGTCCGGTCTGGGGTCCTCGACGACGAAGGGGGCTGCGTCCATGCGGAAGCCGCTCACACCCATCTGGAGCCAGAAGCCG
>DASXNO010000191.1:0-15252 GCA_036495025.1 Actinomycetota bacterium
CGGCGCGCCCCGGCGCGACGCCTCGGCGCACGTCGAGGCGGACTTCGCCGAGGAGTTCCCCGGTGCCGATGCCCTCTCGGTTGAGTGCTACATCAACATCCTGCGCGCCGGCGATCGCCTGCTGGCCGAGATCAACCGTCGCGCCAAGGCCTCGTTCGACCTGTCGGCCTCGGCGTGCGCCGTCCTCGCCATCGTCGACGGGGCCACCGAGCCCATCACCCCCAGCCTCATCGCCGAGCGGGCCATCGTGAGCAGCGCGAGTGCCACCTCGGTCCTGGACACGCTCGAGAAGCGGGAATTGCTCGTGCGGCGACCCCATCCCGACGATCGCCGGAAGCTCGTGATCGACCTCACCGATGCGGGGCGGGCGGTCATCGACAAGTTCCTGCCCGGAGCCCACAAGTTCGAGACCAGGATGATGTCGGTGCTGACGCCCGCGGAGCGCGCCCAGCTCATCCGGTTGCTGTCGAAGGTGCAGGCGAGCGCTGCCGCCATCGCGAGGGAGGCGCCGGAACCCCTGAACGGCGTCCGCAACGTGCCGGCTCGCCTTGGCCGGAAGACCTCCAAGAAGGGCGCCGGCCCGAAGAAATAGGGCGCCGAGAAGGCCGGCCACGAGGATAGTCCGCGATCGCGCCCATACGCGCGATAGAGGACGAACCTCCACAAACCCGTACCCCTCGCGCCTGCGGCGTCGGTAGCTGTTCCGTGATGGGCCCCCCACTCATCACCGACCCGCCGTCAGTCAAGACCGGAGCCAGAACCTCCGGGGATCACCGATCCCCGCCGCCGTCAACGGGGATGACCCGGGCGGCGGCGCCTCCTATCCGGCGCTCCGGAGGGTGATGGTCGACAGCGGGTGGCGGTCGGCCGTGTGCCACCCCCACAACGGCCGAGCCGGGGGGTCTCTCGCCCGAGGCTCCTCCATCCGTGGAGGAGCCTCGGCGAGATTCCGTCCCGTCTCGCGCGGCTCCGGGTCGGGGGACTTGACACCGGGCTGCGATCGGGCCACCTTCCTTACGTGGACTCCGACACGCTTCGGGCCGCGCAACAGCCGCTCAAGGACCGCTACCGGGCTGATCCGGACGCAGCCCTGGTCACGCTCACCGCCGAAGGGTCCCTGGGGGAGGGGATCACCTGCTCGGTGGCCACGGGACGTGCCATCGTCGAGGCGGGCCTCCACCCGGCCACGGGTGGGGACGGGCTGTCGGCCTGCTCGGGCGACATGCTGCTGCAGGCTCTGGTCGCCTGCTTCGGGGTCACGCTGCGGGCGGTGGCGACGTCGCTGGGGCTGAAGGTGGCGGGGACGGTGCGCGCCGAGGGGGACCTCGACTTCCGGGGCACCCTCGCCGTCGACCGCACGGCACCGGTTGGCTTCCGGGCCATCCGCCTCGGTTTCGACCTGGACACCGACGCCACCGACGATCAGATCGCTGGCCTGCTGCGCCTGACCGAGCGCTACTGCGTCGTGTACCAGACGCTGGCCGTGCCGCCGACCCTCTCCGTCCAGCACGTGTGAACGTCCGCCCGAAAGTTCGCGCGTCAGGGCCGTGGGTTTTTTTCAGCGGTTTCGTTATCTGAGTTAAAAGGTCCTGATTAGTTGCTTTGGGAAGGGCGTTCGTACAATTCACCAGCACGTAACAAGTCCAGACAGGGGGTCGTATGCGTCGCAATACAAGCGCCGGTAATGTCGCGCGTCTTGGGTCGTCGGTGAGCTCTTCGGCTCGGCTCCGGCCACGTCGCCGATTGACGGCAAGCGCGGTCGTGGTGGGGTGTGCCCTCGCCATGGCGCTTCCCAGCACGGCATTTGCCTCGAACGACCCACTCTTCTCCCAACAGTGGAGCCTCGCCCAAATCGGGGCCTCGTCGGCCTGGGCCACCAGCACCGGAGCCGGCGTCAAGGTCGGCATCGTCGACACCGGCGTCGACCTCAACCACGAGGACCTGGCGGGCCAGATCCTGACGACCACGAACTGCATCGGGGCCAATGCCGATCCGTCCCGGTGCACGGGGTCGGGGCAGGACGACAACGGCCACGGCACGCACGTCGCCGGCATCATCGCCGCGGTGAAGGACAACGGGAAGGGCATCGCAGGCGTGGCGCCCAGGGCGAAGCTCATCGTCGCCAAGGCGCTCGACGCCAACGGCGCCGGCGCCGACGCCGACGTGCAGGCGGGCATCATGTGGGTTGTCGACCATGGCGCCCAGGTCGTCAACCTCAGCCTCGGCGACGGCAGTTCGCTGCCGCTCCTGGGGGGGAGCAACGGCCTCTCGGCGCCGATGACGGCCGGCATCGAGTACGCCTGGTCGCATGGGGCGATCCCTGTCCTTGCCGCCGGCAACAGCGGCGGAGGACTCCTGGGCGGTGGGCTCCTCGGCGGGATTCTGGGGGGCGGCAACGCCTCCTTCGGGAGCTTGCACGCCATCATTGCCGGAGCCACGGGCCCGAGCGGCGCCGTGGCCGCCTACTCGAGCCCCCTGACGGCCGACAACTGGGGCATCGTTGCGCCCGGCGGTGCCAACGACGGGACGGCCGCCGACGACGTCATCTCCACGTGGTGGGCGAGCGGCAAGGCCAACCAGTACCTGGCGATTGCAGGCACGTCGATGGCGACCCCGCAGGTCGCCGGCGCAGTTGCCGATGTGCTCGCCGAGGGCCTGCCCCAGCAGGCCACCGTTGACCGGATCCTCACGTCGGCCGACGCGGGGGTGGCATGCGGTACGTCGTGCGCCGGACTCCTCGACGTGTCGAAGGCGGTGGGTGGCCCGGCGACGCCGGCGCCCACCGGGGGCACGGCCACCGGCGCCAGCGGCAACCTGCTCGGCTCACTCCTCGGCCTGCTCGGTCTCTAGCACCCCCCCGGAGCCCCGGAGAAGCCTCGCCCCGAGTGGAAAACCTGGAGGGCCTGGACGATCAGTCCAGGCCCTCTACCGTGGTGTCGATGTCGTCCGTCTCCAACTCGACGGCGTCGAGCTGGATGCGGATACCTTGGCGGTCTACGATGAAGGTGAGCTCACCGGCTTCGAACTGGCCGGCCAGGAGCCTGTACGCAGGGCGGTCCTTCAGGGACTGGAATCCTTCGACGATGCGGTCTACGAAGTCAATCGGTTCGGCCATACCTCGATCCTATCTGGCGCTCCACCTGCCCGTGGTTCGGTCAGCCAAAGCGGCGCTGCGGGCGAAAGGATACAGTGCCGCAAAGGAGGCCAGAAGACGCGAACGACTCGAATCTCGAAGAAATGCTTGCGTCGAGGTATTTACTACTTACCAGCAGAGCCGACAGGATCTGCGCGGGTACAAGTTAGTAGCAGAGCCGACAGGATCTGCGCGGGGGGCTGAGCGCTGGAGGTTTGTATGAGAACACGCAGCCTGGCAGGTCCACTCTTCACGGCAACGGTGGCGGTCTTGGGCCTCTCGGCTCTCTTGGCGGTCTCCGCGGGGGCGCAGGTCAACGGGGCTCGCCTCGCGATCGGACCGACGATGCCGACGTCGACCACCGTCGGCGCGAAGGGTGTCCCCGTCTACATCTCCCTGACCAACCTCTCGGAGCCCACCGACGGGAAGCTGATCATCCCCCCGGACTCCATCACGTTCACCCCCTCGTGTGGCTCCCTTCCCGGTGGCGCCGTGCCGCCCTGCCCGAACCCCGACCCCGGGGTCTTCTCGGTGAGTCCGACGGGCACCGGTCGGGCCGGCAGCAACTGTCAGGGCGAGACCTACACCATTTCGCAGACCTCCCCGGCCACCGGAGAGATGCGGCTCATCGGGCCCGCGATCACGCTCAACGCCAGCGATCCCAGTACCCGGGTCGGAGGCACCTGCATCATCGACATGACCGTTGACGTCATGAGGGCTCCATCGATCGACGGGGACCCCTTGACGCCAGGCATCCAGACCTACCAGCTCGTCAACACGGCGGGCTGGCACACCGAGCTCAACAACACGGCGTCCTGCTGCGGCTCCAGCCACACCACCGTCGTCCCCGCCGCTCCCGGCCTGACCACCCAGACATCACCGCCGGTCACGCTCGGAGGCCAGATCACCGACACGGCGAACCTGACCGGCGGGGTCAGCCCGACCGGCACCATCACGTTCAAGTTCTTCCTGCCTGCGGACACCAACTGTGTCGGCCCCCCGGCGTTCACGTCCCCACCTGTCGCCGTCAACGGGGCGGGCAGCTACACCTCGGCCCCCTACACGCCGACGGTGGCCGGCACCTTCCGGACCATCGCCTCCTACAGCGGCAATGCCTCCAACACTCCGGTGACGACGAAGTGCAACGACACCGGCGAGTCGGTCGTTGTGAATGCGCCGCCCACCAAGCCTCCGACCCCGACGCCCACGCCTTCGACCTCGGTCCTCGGCGCCTCCATCAACAAGAAGCCCACCCTGCCCGTGACCGGTCCGAGCCTCCCCATCGGTCCCCTTGGCCTTCTCGGGATCGCCCTGGTGGCCGTGGGAGCAGCCCTGCTGAGGAAGCGCCGCTCCGGCGCCTCGTAGAGGGTTCGCTCGCCCCAGGGCCGGACGCCAACGTCGGAGCTCCTGAGGCAGAATTGGGTCCGTGAGCCTCGCCCTGGTCTGCCGCATTGTGCTTGCCGTCGTGCTGGCGGGCTCAGGGATCGGCAAGCTGCAGGACCTCGACGACTCCCGTCAGATGATGGTGGACTTCGGGCTGCCCTACGCTGTCGCCCGACCCACGGGTACGTTGCTGCCGGCCATCGAACTGGGGGTCGCGGTGGGCCTCCTGGTCGGCCCCACGTCATGGTGGGCCGCCTGGGCCGCCCTGGCGCTCATGGGGGCCTTCACGCTGGCGGTCGGCCTGAACATGGCCGCCGGCCGCCGGCCGGACTGCAGGTGCTTCGGTTCCCTGCACATTGCGACGATCGGCTGGAGGGTGCTAAGCCGCAACCTGGCGCTGATGGCGCTGGCGGCCGTGGTGCTGCTGAAGGGCTGAGTCCTTCCGCTGGGGGTGGTGGAATATTGCTCGCCAGGCGAGCAAAATCCCGCCCGAGCTCACCCGTTCAGGCATGGAACAGGATGCCGGCGAGGTAGGTTGCCCCGCCCACGATGACGCCGGCGAGGGTCATCTCGAGGCCAGCCGACCACCACTTGCGCAAGGTCACGAGCGACTTGGCGGCCCCGACCAGGAAGTGGGCCACCAACGACACGACGGCAGCCCAGATCACCGCTGGCGTCCCGTGGAGCCAGAAGAACGGCAGCACCGGCACCATGGCGCCCAGGCCGGTGCTGAGGCCGGCCGCCAGGGCTGCCTCGAAGGGATTCTCGCCCCCCTGGGCACCGCCGAGCTCCTCGGACACCAGCACCTGGAGCAGGCTCTCGCGGCTCCGGGACAGCTTGTCGGCGAGTTCGTTGGCCTCCTGCTCGCTCAGCCCCTTGAGCTGGTAGTAGAGGGCGACTTCCTCCCGCTCCTCCTCGGGGTTCTCCTCGATCTCCCGGCGTTCCTGCTCGACGTTGGCATGGGACACCTCGGCGACCGACCGCTCGGCGAGGAAGGCCCCGGTGGCCATGGAGAGCGCGGAGGCGATGGCGCCGGCGAGGCCGGCGGTGAGCACGAAATTCGAGGCCCCGGTCGCGCCGGAGACGCCCGAGACGATGCCGAAGACCGCAGCAAGGCCGTCGTTGGCGCCGTAGATGGCCCCCGAGATCCAGCCCGACCCCCGCTGGTGCCAGCTCTCCCTGGACAGGATCTGGTCGAGGCGCTTCTTCGGGGTCCCCGAGCCGAACCCCGTGCCCAGCGGGACCTGCCCGGTCAGGGCCGAGATCGACCGGGCGTGGGACCGCTCGTCCTCACGGATCGAGGAGAACAGGGCGTCGGTGTCGGCGTCGCCGGTGGGCAGGCCGTAGCCGTTGACGATCTCGCTTTTCTCGGCCGCCTCCCGGTTGGCCAGGATGCGCTCGATGGGGGCAACACGGACCTGCAGCTTCTGCCAGGGGGAGAGCCGCACCGTTGCGGGGTCCGGGACCGGGATGCCGAGCTGACGCATGCGGGCCTCGACCCGCTCCAGGTGGCCCTTCTCGCCGCTGGCCATCTTCCGGAGGACCGCGGCCCGGCGTTCGTCCTTCTCCCGAGCGGCGAGGGCCTCGTAGACGGCTCGCGCCTCGACCTCGCCCCGCCATGCCTCCAGCAGGCGCTTTGCCACATCCTGCGGGAGGTCGGAGGGGACCGGGGTTGGTGGAATCTCGGGGCCGCCCATTGCCGTTGCCAGCTTATCCCGACCCGCCCCAAATGGGCGCCTTGAGGGGGCGCCGCTCCGATTTTCTGTGGGCGCCTTGAGGGGGCGCCGCGGTTCTTGTATGGGCGCCTTGAGGGGCGCCCGGTATGATCAACAACGTGATTCTCGAGGCGCTCACCCGCGCGAAGGCCTTCGCCGACCTCGCCGACTGGCGCAAGATCTGCGTGACCGGGCGTGACTCCCTGCAGTGGCTCGACGAACTGCTGACCGCACCCGTCTCGGCGCTGTCGCCCGGCAAGGCGCAGCGGTGCCTGCTCCTCGACGACAGCGGGGGGCTGCGAGCCGACGTCACGGTCGCGGTCCAGGGCTCCAGCGTCGTGGTGCTCCAGGATCCCGCCCAGCTCCGGCCCATCGACGACCTTCTCTCCTTCTACACCGAGGGCACGGACGTCGAGCTCGAGGACCGCACCCGGAAGCTGTCGGTCTTTGCCTTTCCTTCGCGGCCCAATGGCCCCGATCTCGGCGGCACGGCCCAGTACAGCCCGTCCGCGCTCGGTCCGGGGTCTGACATCGTCTGCCTGCCCGAGGACCACGACCGCCTCTCGAGGTCGCTGCAGAAGTCCTTCGCTCTGGCGAGCCCCGACGACCTGGAGGCGTGGCGCATCGGCGCGGGACGCCCCCGGATGGGCATCGACACCTTCGAGGGCGACCTGCCGCAGGAGGCGGGGCTCCTGGACGCAGTGGACTTCGGGAAGGGCCGGTTCCTCGGCAGGGAGGCACTCGCCGCCATCGACGCCTCGACCCCGCTGCGCACCGTGGTCGTGGCCGTCGAGACCTCGGAGCCGGTGTCACCGGGCGAGCAGCTCTCGGTCGCAGGAGAACGTGCCGGCGAGCTCACCAGCGTCACCGGCACCGAGGAGGGCGTGCTCGGCCTGGCCCGGGTCTTCTGGGAGCTTCGGGCGGGGCCCTTCGTCACCGAGGCGGGTGTGGAACTGAGGCTGCGCACGTCGTCCTGACGCTCCGCGCTCACCCTGTAGTTGCATCATGCAACGCAGTGCTAGCCTGTGGAGATGGAGCGGACCAGTTTTGCCGGGATGAACTGCTCGATCGCCCGGACCCTCGAGATCATCGGGGAGTGGTGGACCCCCCTCATCCTGCGAGACGCCTTCCTGGGGCTGTCCCGCTTTGAAGAGTTCCAGGCCAGCCTCGGCATCGCCCGGAACGTCCTCACGAAGCGGCTGACGACCCTTGTGCAGGCAGGGATCATGGAGCGGTACCGGTACCAGGAACACCCGGAACGCTTCGAGTACCGTCTGACCGAGGCGGGCCGCGAGCTGTTCGGAATCGTGGCGTCCCTGCTCCAGTGGGGAGATCGCTGGACCGCCGGCGAGGCGGGGCCGCCCCTGCTTCTGGTCCACGAGCCCTGCGGACGGCCCGCCGAGCCCATGCTCGTGTGCTCCCATTGCGGGGAGGAGATCACCCTCGACAACGTCCACCCCGAGCTCGGTCCCGGGGCGGCCTGAGACCCTGCTCAGGCTATCAGTTGCTTGATAGGACTGACTCTGGTAGTGTCAGTTGCGTCAAGCTACTGAGGAGGGGAGAGGGATGGACGTGCCTGTCGCCCCTGGGTGGGCATCGGTGGTCGTGGACGTGGACGTTGCCGTGGTGGTCGGTGCTGCTGTCCTGGCGGTGGCCGGGGCCCGGCGCAGGCAGGGGGCTCCGGGCGGAGCCACCCGGGCAAGCCTGGCCGCCGCGGCGCTCGTGGGGTGGCTCGGCATCGTCCTGGCTCTCGGCAGCGCAGGCGCGTTTCGGGCACGCAGCCAGGGGATCCCCTGGATCGCCCTGGGAGTCGGGACACCGATCGTCGTGGGGTTTGCCGCCTTCTTCCTGTCCCCGCAGGTGCGCCGGATCGTCGATTCGATTCCTCCGGCGTGGCTGCTGGCGATGCACTGGCCCCGGCTCGTGGGCGCGACCTTCCTCGTGCTCTTGGCGGAGCACCGGCTTCCGGCCGTCTTCGCCGGGCCGGCGGGCTCGGGCGACGTCCTGATCGGCGTCGCGGCCCTGCCCGTGGCCGCTGCCTACCTGGCCGGGCGATCCTGGTCCCGACCCCTGGCGGTGGCCTTCAACCTCCTCGGGCTCGCGGACTTCGTGGTTGCGGTCGGCACCGGGTTCCTCGCGTCGCCGTCGCCGTTCCGCCTGTTCTTCAGCCAGCCGTCCACCTCGATCATGACCGTGCTCCCGCTCGTGCTCGTCCCCACCTTCCTCGTGCCCTTCTGGACCCTCGTGCACGCCGCCTCGCTTCGGGCGCTGCTCGTGGGCGCCAAGGTCCCCGAGCGTTCCACCGTGGCCGGGAAACTGTGGCGCCAGCCCGAAAATCCGGCTCATGAGGCGGCCTCCCGGTAGTAGGCTAAGAGGCAGCGTGAAGCGTGCCGAGTTGCTCGACGACATCGTTGCCGCCCGTCCCGAGGCCGGGGAGCTGATCTACATCGAGCGCCGCGGCGAGGACTACCGCTGGACCCGGACCAACCCCGGCGACACCGTCGACATGCCGGAGACCGGCGGGTTCCCCGATGCCTGGATGTACTACTCGGGCCGGTGGCCCCTGGACGAGCCCGAGAGGCTGCCCCTGTTCTTCGAGGATCTCCTGGCGGAACTCGAGTCCATGACCGGGGCCGCCCCCGACCGCTGCAGGTGGTCGCCGGACGATCCCTGGCCGCACAGCCACTGATCCGTGACGGATCGCTGAGGGCTGCCCAGGGGAATGCCTGAGATCATCCGGGCCTCCGAACGCACCGCTTTCAAACGTTGCCGGCGTGCCTGGGATTTCGGGTCACGGTCCCGCCAGAACTACGAACCGCTCGTGCCGGCCAGGGCCTTCGACCTCGAGAAGGCCGTCCATGACGCGCTCGCCCTCTGGTACTTCCCCGGCATGTGGGAGTGGGACCGGTCACTGGTGCGGGGCTTCGCCATGGAGGGCTTCCACAAGTCGATGCGCAAGCAGCTCGACGCCTACGCCGCTGTCGCCGACGTCTCCGAGGCCCAGGAAGAGGAGTGGGAGGCGCAGGTGGGGGCAGGGGAGCGCCTGCTCGACCGCTACTTTGCCTGGGCGCCTGGCGCCGATGCCTTCTCGCCGGTGCGGGTGGACACCGACTTCGATGCCAACGTCCCGGACCCGGCAACCGCGGGGAGCGATCTCGTGGCCCCCGGCGGCGGGCCCGTCCACTATCAGGGCAGGGTCGACGCCCTCGTCGTCGACGCCTTCGACGCGTACTGGATCATGGACCACCGCCTCGTCGTCGACGGGCAATGGGAGGACCTGAACCAGCTCCTGCTCGACGAGCAGAGCATCGCCGCCTGCTGGGCATGGGAGATCTTCTACTACGGGATGAAGATCGCCGGCACCATCCACAACGAGCTGCGGCTCGACGCGCCCGAGATCATGGACGCGGCGCCCGACCCCGCGGCGTGTGCGCCCGCCAGGGTGGACCAGGAGGGCGACGCACCGGCGTACGACGTCTTCGGACGGCGCCGCCTCTACATGGAGGCCGTCCGGATCCCCGACGAGCGGGTGCAGGTCTCGGGCAACGAGGCGTTCCGCCGCACCCGGATCACCCGGACGAGAGCCGAGCTGGAGGCCTGCGGACGCCAGGTCGCCGAGGAGGCCCTGGAGATGACGTCGTCGGGCCTGGTCGTCTACCCGAGCCCGAGCGTCGCCAACTGCGCTCCCTGTCCCTACCGGGAGCCCTGTATTGCCCTCAATATGGGCACCGACGAGCAGGCGATCCTGCAGGCGAACTACCGCAACCGCGGCCCGGAGGAGATCGTGGAGGGCCGCCTCGGCGGCGTGACGTGGTCGATGAACCGCGGCGCTCGCCCACCGAAGTTCGGGTCATAACCAGGCCCGAGGCGCCCCTCAAGGCGCCGGATAAGAAAAGGAGGCGCCCTCAAGGCGCGGATAAGGGGGTAGCCTGAGCGCATGCACGAGATGGCCATCACCGAGAGCGTCATCGCCGCGGTCTCCGAGAAGGTCGGCGACCGGAGGGTGCAGCGGGTGTCACTGGCGGTCGGCCGGCTGTCCGGTGTCGTCGCCGAGTCCGTGTACTTCTATTTCGACCTTGCCACCGAGGGCACGCCGCTCGAGGGGTCGAAGCTGGAGATCATCGACATCCCGGGCCGTGCCCGGTGCCGGTCCTGCGGCGCCGAGGTGCAACTCGAGGACATGATCGCGTTATGCACGTGCGGGAGCGCCGATCTCGAGATCCTGAGCGGCGAGGAGCTGGTCATCAAGGAAGTCGAGCTGGAGGCCTGACATGTGTACGACGTGCGGATGCGACAGCGACGAGGTCGTGGTCACCGACCCCGACCATCATGGAGTTGAGGGGCACGTGCACGTCCACGACGACCGCAGCGCTCGCACCATCGTCCTCGAGCAGGCGGTGCTCGCCCGCAACGACGTGCTCGCCGATGCCAACCGCTCCTGGTTCGCCGAGCAACGGATCCTCGCCGTCAACCTCATGAGCTCCCCGGGGGCCGGCAAGACGACGCTGCTCGAGCGCACGATCACCGACCTCTCCGCCGAGTTGCCCATGGCCGTGGTCGAGGGCGACCAGGAGACCCTGCTCGACGCCGACCGGATCCGGGCGACGGGATGCAGGGTCGTCCAGATCAACACGGGGGCCGGCTGCCACCTGGACGCCGATATGGTGGCCCGGGGCCTCAAGGTGCTCGAGCCCAGGCCCGGCTCGATCCTGCTGATCGAAAACGTCGGCAACCTCGTGTGCCCCGCCATGTTCGACCTGGGGGAGCGGGCGAAGGTCGTCATCATGTCGGTCACGGAGGGCCAGGACAAGCCGCTCAAGTACCCGCAGATGTTCCGGGCCGCCGAGCTGATGGTGCTGAACAAGGTCGACCTGCTGCCCTACGTGCAGTTCGACCCGGAGCAGTGCATCACCTACGCTCGCCAGGTCAACCCGAAGCTCGAGGTCGTCTCGGTGTCGGCGACCCGCGGCGACGGCCTCGAGGCCTGGTACGGCTGGCTCCGCGACCAGCACTAGGTGGCTCCAACCCACACCGGGCTACGTAGTTCTCGATTCGGAAAGATGATCTCTTCGGGTTATCGACTGCGGGGCCGGCCCTGACCTACTATCAGGAAGACGCAGCCGGCGCATTCCCCACACAATCGCCGGCCGTCCCAGCCCGAGGCCCAAGACTCGGGCTCACGGAACCCCCGCCTCGGCCCTTGCCCCCCCGAGGGTCTGGGCGGGTGGTTCCGACTTTCATCCGGCGCCTTGAGGGGCGCCTCGGGCTTTCATCCGGCGCCTTGAGGGGCGCCTCGGGCCTCCATCCGGCGCCTTGAGGGCACCTCCGGTCCAGACCCTCGGTTGAGTTCGGGGGCTTCCCCCGGCTTGCTAGCAGATCCGCGGCAGGGGATCGCCGACCAGCATGTCGACGATCCGGGTCCCGCCAAACTCAGTCTTCAGGAGCACCAGCGTGGGTGGGTCGTCCTTCACCGTGCCGATGACGGCCGCCCCCTCGCCGAGGGGATGCGACCGCAGGGCCGCGAGGGCTGCCTGCGCCTCGGCACCGTCCACGACGATGACGAGGCGCCCCTCGCAGGCGACGTAGAGGGGATCGATCCCGAGGATCTCGCTTGCCCCCCGCACCTCTTCGCGCGTGGGCACCGCACGCTCGTCGACGACGATGGCCACGTTGGACGCCCGGGCCACCTCGTTCAGGATCGTGGCCACCCCGCCGCGGGTGGCGTCCCGCATCACGCGGACGCCGGTGGTGGCGTCGAGGAGGACGCCGGTGAGCTCGGCGAGGGAGGCGGTGTCGGACTCGATGTCGCTCTCGATGTCGAGCTCGCCCCGGGCGAGCATCACCGTCACGCCGTGGTCGCCGATCGGGCCGGACACGAGCACGGCGTCGCCGGGGCGGACGGTGCCCGCGCCCAGGGTGATGTCGCGTTCGATGACCCCGATGCCGGCGGTGTTGATGTAGACGCCGTCACAGAGGCCCTTCGGCACGACCTTGGTGTCCCCGGTGACGATCTGGACGCCGGCCACCGCAGCGGCGACGGCCATGGAGTCGGCGATCTTCTGGAGCTCGGCGACGGGAAAGCCCTCCTCCAGGATGAAGCCCGCCGACAGGTAGAGCGGCCGGGCACCGCCGACGGCAAGGTCGTTGACCGTCCCGTTGACGGCCAGGTCCCCGATGTTGCCGCCCGGGAAGAACAGGGGATGGACGACGAAGGAGTCCGTCGTGAACGCGAGGCGAGCCCCGCCGACTGCGAGCGTCGCCTGGTCCTCCATCGCCTCGAGGACGGGGTTGCGGAACGACTCGAGGAACAGCGCGTCGATCAGGGTGTGCGTGGCCTTGCCACCCGCCCCGTGGGCGAGCGTGATCCGTTCCTCCTTGATCTTGGCCTTCCGCCGGCGCTGGCGGTCGATCCGGGCCAGGACCTGCTCCTCGAGGGACAGGGTCTGTCCCCCCAGGGCGTACTGGGCAAGCTCGGGATCCTCGTGCGACTCCGCCTCGCGGACGGCCTCCTCGGCCCAGTCCGCCGAGCGGCCCTCGGTCCCGGGTGGGTGGGTGACCTGCTCGCCGCTCAAGCCCGGGTCGCCTCCTTGACCCGGTCACGCGTGAACCGGCCGAAGTTGTAGTAGGCGGCGCAGGCCCCCTCCGGCGACACCATGCAGGTGCCGATCGGGGTCTCCGGCGTGCAGGCAGTGCCGAAGACCTTGCATTCCCAGGGCTTGATGACGCCTTTCAGGACCTCGCCGCACTGGCAGGCCTTGGGGTCGGCGACACGGATGCCGGGGATCTTGAAGATCTCCTCGGCGTCGAACTTCGCGTACGCCGGCCGCACCTTGAGGGCCGAGTGGGAGATGAAGCCAAGGCCCCGCCACTCGAAGTACGGACGCAGTTCCATCACCTCGTTGATGACCTGGAGGGCCTTGAGGTTGCCGTCCCAGGGCACGACCCGGGTGTACTGGTTCTCCACCTCGCAGCGGCCGTCCCTGAGCTGGATCATCAGCTGGTAGATGGAGGCGAGGATGTCGAGGGGTTCGAAGCCGGCGCACACCAGCGGCTTGTTGTGGTCCCGGGCGATGAACTCGTAGGGTTTGCAACCGATGACCGTCGAGACGTGTCCCGGGCCGAGGAAGCCGTCGAGGCGCATGTCAGGGGAATCGAGGATCGCCTTGATGGCGGGGATGATCGTGACGTGGTTGCAGAAGATGGAGAAGTTCTCGAGGCCGTCCGCTGCCGCGCGCAGCACCGTCATGGCGGTCGAAGGCGCCGTCGTCTCGAAGCCGATGGCCATGAAGACCACCCGCTTGTCCGGGTTTTCCCGGGCGATCTTCAGCGAGTCGAGGGGGGAGTAGACCATCCGGATGTCGGCGCCCTTGGCCTTGGAGTCGAAGAACGACCCCTTGCCGCCCGGCACCCGCATCATGTCGCCGAACGAGGTCATGATCACGTCGGGCTGCTCGGCGATGTAGATGGCGTCGTCGAGGCGGCCCATCGGGATGACGCATACCGGGCAGCCGGGGCCATGGACAAGGCTCACGCTCTCTGGCAGGTAGTCCTCGAGGCCGTGCTTGTAGATCGTGTGGGTGTGACCCCCACAGACCTCCATGAAGCTGTAATGGCGACCAGGTTCGCACAGGGCAGCGATCTGCCCCGACAGGGCCTGAGCCTTCTCCGCATCGCGGAATTCATCGACAAAACGCAACGCTGCTCACCTCCAAACTGGTCGCGGTGATCCACGGGGCCCCGGACAGCCGGGCCTTATTCGATGTTCGACTCCGCCAGTGCATCGAGCTCGTCGGTGTAGGCCTGACCGACGCCCTCGAGGAACGCCAGCGCCGCTGCGGCCTCGTCCTCGTCGATCTTCGAGAGGGCGAACCCGACGTGGATGAGGATCCAGTCGCCGGGCTGGACGTTCTCGTTCTCGAGGAGGCCGATGTTGATGGCCCTCCGCACGCCGCTGACGTTCACCTTCGCGAGGTCTTGCCGGTCCAGGAGCTCGATCACCTCACCTGGGATCCCAAGGCACATACCCTTCTCCTCTCGTTCCTGCTTTGTTGCCCAAGTAGCGACAGTACCCGCAGCGAGGCTGCAGGCCTCGCTGCGGATCCCTTACGTTCCGGCTTTACGCGGCCCGCAGTCCGCCCGACATGATCTTGCCGGCACGCTCGGCCACGACGCCGACGACGCCCTGGGCGAAGCCCATGCCGCCGGTCTGCTCAAGACCCTTCGAGAGCAGCGCCCCGCCCATCGAGATGCCCTGCCCCAGGAGGTTCTTGAACTCGTTGGACTTGGTGATGGCGTCGAAGGCGCCGATGGCCTTCTGCAGGCCCTCGCGTCCCTCACGCGTGCCGACGTAGTAGCCGATTGCGAAGCCGATGAGTGCCTCCATCCGTCTGCTCCTCCCGTTCGATGGTGCTGCCTGATGCGGGACAAAGGTGCGGGACAACGATGAACTCGGTGGGACGTCGCCTACATGGACTTGAGTTCGAGGTAGCGCTTGATATCGGGAAGTGAGGTGATCACGAGTGCCGCGATCCCAGCCGTCACGACTGCCTTGATCAGCTTCATGCCTGGTCCTCCTTTCGAGCATCTCTGCCCCCTGTAGGAGCCTCAATCGGGCTTTTTGCTGCCAACACGGAAAGCTCCGTCCCCGGGGTCTCCTGCACCCGGTGGATGATGTCGACGAGGCGCCGCACGGCCGGCTCGACGGCAGCTTCCACCGTGGCGCTGAGGCCGAGGCCATCCTCGACGTTCTCGGGCTCGCAGCCGACGACGAGGGCTCTCCCCACGTTCCCGCCGAGGGCCTTCAGCATCCCGAAGATGGCGTCGGGCTCGAGGCCGTGGGCGTCGACGAGGGCCGATTCCCCCTCCGACGCCGCCTGGACCAGTGGCGACTCGGCGATCTCCTCGAGCTTGGGCTCGATGAGGTAGAGGTCGCCCGGCTTGCCGCCGCAGGGGGCGGCGTCGACGACGATGACGGTGTCGTAGCCCTCGAGCAGCTCGTAGGCCAGATGGACTCCCTTGATG
>DASXNO010000192.1:0-17283 GCA_036495025.1 Actinomycetota bacterium
ACGTACGCATTCCCGGGCGGACACGGGGTCCGCAAGCGCGTAGCGGGCGCCCGAGTGGAGCTGGCCGTGGAACCTGGCCGTCGTCCCGGAGGCGAGCGGCCCCCGCTCGACGAGTAGGGTGGCAAGGCCGCGCATCGCGCAGTCCCGGGCCACGCCGGCCCCCGTCGCCCCGCCGCCGACGACGAGCACCTCGGTCCTCATCTGGTCACGAGTCCTGGCAAGCGAGACCTGGCTACGAGACCCAGTCGAAGCAACGGGTGACCGCCTTCTTCCACTCGGCCAGCAGCCGGTCCCGCTGCGCCCCCGGCATCGCCGGCTCCCAGCGGCGCTCCTCCGTCCAGCACCGGCGCAGCTCGTCCAGGGAGCTCCAGTACCCCACCGCCAGGCCTGCGGCGAAGGCGGCGCCGAGCGACGTCGTCTCGGACAGCGCGGGTCGGACGACGTCGACCCCGAGCAGGTCGGCCTGGAACTGCATCAGGAGGTCGTTGACCACCATGCCCCCGTCGACCCTGAGGCTCGGCAGGCCGGCGCCCATGTCCGCGGCCATCGCATCGACGACCTCCCGGGTCTGGAACGCCGTCGCCTCCAGCGCTGCCCGGGCGAGGTGTGCCCTGGTGACCGATCGCGTGAGGCCGGCGATGACGCCCCGGGCATCGCTGCGCCAGTAGGGGGCGAAGAGGCCCGAGAAGGCCGGCACCAGATACGCCCCGCCGTTGTCGGGGACGCTGGCCGCCAGCGCCTCCACCTCGCCGGAGGTGGCGATGATGCCGAGGTTGTCCCGCAGCCACTGCACGACGGCGCCGGCCATGGCGACCGACCCCTCGAGGCAGTAGACGGTCGGGGCGTCCCCGATCCGGTACCCGGCCGTCGTGATGAGGCCCGACGACGAGGCCACACGGCCCTGCCCCGTGTTCGCCAGGAGGAAGCACCCGGTCCCGTACGTGTTCTTGGCCTCGCCCTCGTCGAAGCAGCACTGGCCGAACAGGGCCGCCTGCTGGTCCCCCAGTGCCGCGGCCACCGGCACACCGGAAAGGACCCCGGTCGCCCGACCGTACACCTCGGACGACGACCGGATCTCCGGCAGCATCCCTCTCGGGATCGAGAACCGGCCCAGCATCCCGGGGTCCCACTGCAGGGACGCGAGGTCCATGAGCATCGTGCGGCTGGCGTTCGTCACGTCGGTGACGTGGACGCCACCGCCGGGCCCCCCGGTGAGGTTCCAGATGAGCCAGGTGTCGACGGTGCCGAACAGCACCTCGCCGCGGGCCGCGTGCATCCGCACATCGAGCTCGTCGAGGACCCACTGCAGCTTCGGCCCCGAGAAGTAGGTGGCGACGGGCAGGCCCGTCAGCTCCCGGAAGCGGTCGATGCCGGCGGCGTCCCCGGCGATCAGCTCCTCGCAGATCGCACGGGTCCTCGTGTCCTGCCATACGATCGCGTGGCACAGCGGGGCGCCGGTGTCCCGGTCCCAGACGACGATCGTCTCCCGCTGGTTTGCCACCCCCACGGCTGCGAGATCGGAGGCCGTCAGTCCCGCCTGCTCGAGCGCGCCGGCAATGACCTCCCGGCAGCGCCGCCAGATCTCGACGGGGTCGTGCTCGACCCATCCTGGCGACGGAAAGATCTGCTCGTGGGGACGCTGCTGGCTCGCCACGACCCGGCCCTCGTGGTCGAAGACCATGAACCGGGTGCTCGTGGTGCCCTGGTCGAGGGCCCCGACGTAGGAGGCCACGCTACCCCCAGACGTCGGCTGCCGCCTTCAGCAGCAGGTAGGCGGAGGTGGCCCCCGGGTCCTGGTGCCCGGCGCTGCGCTCACCGAGGTAGCTGGCCCGGCCCTTCTTCGCCACCAGCGGCGTCGTGGCCCGCATGCCCTCCTCGGCCGCCGCCGCTGCGGCCGCGAGGCCCGAGGCGAGCTCCGCCCCCGACCCGGCGGCCTCCCGGAGGGCGTCCCGGGCCGGGAGCAGGGCGTCGAGCATCGTCTTGTCGCCCGCCTCGGCTCGGCCCCGGAAGACGACGCCCTCCACCCCGGCGTCCAGGGCGTCCGCCCAGTCGGCGAGGCTCAGGTCCGCCTTCGACTCGCACGCCTTGCCCATCCGCACGAAGAACGTGCCGTACAGCGGGCCCGACGCCCCGCCGACCGTCGACAGCAGGGCCATGCCCGTCAGCCGGAAGACGGCGCCCGTGTCGTTGCCCGCCGGCGTCTCGGCCAGCTTCTCGACGGCCGTCGCGAAGCCCCGCTCCATGTTGGCGCCATGGTCGGCGTCGCCGATGGCGGCGTCGAGGGCGGTGAGGTAGTTGCGGTTGGCACCGAGCACCCGGGCGCACGCACGGATCCAGGCCGCCCCATCGCCGGCCGAGATCCCCACCGTGCAGGGACGTCAGCCCCAGGACAGCGCCGGGGTGAACACCGGAGCGTCCCAGAGGCGGAGCAGCTCCCGGTCCATCTTCAGCAGGGTCACGGAGCAGCCGGCCATGTCGAGCGAGGTGATGTAGGAGCCGACGAGGCGGCGCACGACCCGCAGACCCCGCTCGGCCAGCAGCGCGTGCAGCCGCCGGTAGACCACGTAGAGCTCGAGCAGGGGCGTCGCCCCCATCCCGTTGACGAAGGCGAGGACCTGGTCGCCGCTCTCGGCGCCGAGGTCGTCGAGGATGGGGTCGGCCAGCATCTCGACGATCTCGTCGGCCTGGCGCAGCACCGAGCGGCTCCTCCCGGGCTCCCCGTGGATGCCGATGCCGACCTCCATCTCGTCCTCGGCCAGGTCGAAGGTCGGGTGCCCCACCTGCGGCACCGTGCAGGAGGTGAGCGCGATCCCCATGCTGCGGGCGTTGTCGTTGACCAACCGGCAGACCGCCGCCACCTGGGCCAGGGGGCGGCCCTCCTCGGCGGCGGCCCCGGCGATCTTCTCGGCAAGGACCGTCGCCCCGACGCCCCGACGCCCGGCGGTGTAGAGGCTGTCCGTGACCGCGACGTCGTCGTTGACGACCACGGCCGCCACCTCGATGCCGTCGTCGGTCGCCATCTCGGCCGCCATCTCGATGTTCATCACGTCACCGGTGTAGTTCTTGACGATGTACAGGACGCCGGCGCCGCCGTTGACCGCCGCCGTGGCCTCGGCCACCTGGTCGGGCGTCGGCGACGTGAACACCGGGCCCGGGCACGCCGCGTCGAGCATCCCCCTGCCGACGTACCCAGTGTGGAGCGGCTCGTGGCCGCTGCCGCCGCCGGACAGGACGCCGACCTTGCCGGCCAGCGGCGCGTCCACCCGGACGACGTAGGCAGGCCGCAGGTTGACCCGCAGGGTGTCGGGATGGGCGGCCGCCAGGCCCTCGAGGGCCTCCCGGACGACGTCGTCGGGGTGGTTGATCAGCTTCTTCATCCGGGCAGCCTACAACCCGGGTATCCCCGGACCAAGCCCGGAGCAGGCCTACGCGGTGCCGATGTGCACGATCGACGGCAGGGGCGTCGGGGACTCGCCGCCGAAGAGGTACACGTCGTTGCCGATCTGGCCCATCGCCATGTCCGCGGCGGGCTGGGGCAGGAGCCCCGCCCGGGTGAGGGCCCCGGTCGACGGGTCGATGACGTCCACCTGCTTGCGGGCCGCGCCGCCGGACCGGCCACCCGCCATGAACATCGTCCCGCCGAGGATGAAGACGCTTTCGTGCGACAGCGGGACCGGCAGGTTCGCCACGACCTTCGCGGTCCCGGCCGCGACGTCGACCGCCTGGATCTGCGAGACCTGGGCACCGTTGTGTTCGCCGCCGATGAGGTAGATCGTCGTCCCGAAGGCGACCACGCCCGCATAGCGCACGGGGGTGGGCAGCTGGGTGACGACCCGGTAGCTGACGCCGTCGGTGGTCACGAGGACGTCGGGCTGGTCGCTGTGGCCGTCGTAGCCGCCGAGGACGTACATCCGGCCGCCGACGGTCGCCTCCGCGAGGTCGGAGCGGGCCTGCGGGAGCTTCCCGATGACCTGGGACCCGTGCGGGGCGAACGTCTGGACCTTGTCGATGGTCACCGCCTCGCCGCCGCCGAAGACGATCGCGCTCGTGCCGAACGGCGCCGCAGCGGCGTCGTGGGTGGCGACCGCGAGCGACCCGGCCGGCGCGACGGTGCCGCTGACCGGGAAGAAACGCTGGACCGATGCCGACGAGTTCCCCCCCACCAGGCCACCGAGGACGAGGATCGTCTGGCCGTCGGCCACCGCGGAGGCCCTCGACATGGCCGTCCGCAGGCCCTTCGCCAGGGCGTCGACCTTCAACGCCGGGGCGTTGGTCGACAGCGTCGACGTGGGCGTGGCGCTGGGCGTCGGGGACGAGGCCGCCCCGGTCGGCGTCGCGCTGGCCGCGGGCCGTCCGCCGGTCGTCCCCACGTTCGTCCCGCCACCGTTCGATCCGGAGAAGGGTTTGACGAACACGAACACGACCACCAGCAGGAGGAGAACTGCCAGGATGCCGGTGCGCACGAGGCGCCGGATGCGCCGGCGTCGGGCAAACGTCGTCCTCGAGTACGGCGGAATCATCTGGCGTCCCCCACTGGCTCGGTGCCGGCGCTCACGTGGCCGGTGGGCCGGATTCTAGTTACTCCGAGAGCCAGGGAGCACCGGGCTCCCAGCGCACGTAGAGGCGCCGGGCCGCCCGGGCCTCGTCGAGGCGGCCGACCGGCGTCGTGACGGGCGCACGGTGCAGCAGGTCCGGATCGGACACGGCCTCCCCGGCGATCTGCAGCAGCGCATCCGCAAGCCCGTCCAGGCTCTCCCGGGACTCGGTCTCGGTCGGCTCCGCCATCATGGCCTCCTCGACGACGAGCGGGAAGTACACCGTGGGCGGGTGGTAGCCGAGGTCGATGAGCCGCTTGGCGATGTCCATGGCCCGCACGCCCTGCGCCCGGTAGCGCCTGGCCGTGGCGACGAACTCGTGCATGCACCAGCCGGGGTGGGCCATCGGGTAGGCGTCCTCGATGCGCGTTCGGAGGTAGTTGGCGTTCAGCACCGCCCGCTCCGCCACCTTCACCAGGCCCTCGCCGCCGATCGAGCGCAGGTAGGTGTAGGCCCGGACGAGCACCCCGAAGTTGCCGTGGAAGCCATGCATGCGGCCGATGGAGTCGGGGCGGTCGTCGTCCCAGAACCAGCGTCCCTCCCCCTCGTCGTAGCCGACGACGGGCGCCGGCAGGAACCGCGCCAGGCGCTCGGTGACCGCCACCGGCCCCGCACCCGGACCGCCGCCGCCGTGGGGGGTCGTGAAGGTCTTGTGGGTGTTGATGTGCACGATGTCGAAGCCCATGTCGCCCGGGCGGACCTTGCCGAGGATCGCGTTGAGGTTGGCCCCGTCGAAGTAGAGGAGGCCCCCGACGCCGTGCAGCGCCGCCGCGATCTTCTCGATGTCGCGCTCGAACAGCCCCAGCGTGTTGGGGTTGGTCAGCATCAGCCCGGCAACCTGCCCGTCGAGGGCCGCCTCGAGGGCAGCGAGGTCGACCAGGCCCCGCTCGTCCGAGGGGATCTGGCGGACCTTGAAGCCGGCAAGGGCGACGCTGGCCGGATTGGTGCCGTGGGCGGAGTCGGGGATCAGCACGACCGACCGGGGGTCGCCCGCGGCGGCGTGGAAGGCGCGCATCATCAGCAGGCCGGTCATCTCGCCCTGGGCGCCGGCGGCGGGCTGGAACGTGACCTTCGCCATGCCCGTCAGCTCGGCGAGGATCCGCTCGGTCTCCCACAGCAGGCCAAGCGCGCCCTGCACCTGCGACTCGGGCTGCCAGGGATGGAGGTCGCGGAAGCCGGGGAGCGCCGCGGTCTCCTCGTTGACCTTGGGGTTGTACTTCATCGTGCAGGACCCGAGGGGGTACGGGCCGACGTCGATCGCCCAGTTGCGCTGCGAGAGCCGGGTGTAGTGGCGGACGAGCTCCAGCTCCGAGACCTCCGGCAGGTGCGGCGGCGTCCGGCGCCGCAGGCCCTGCGGGATGGCGCCGGCGGGGGCGGGACCGACGCCCGCCTCCGGGATCGTCGAGGCGCGCCGTCCGGGCGAGGAGACGTCGAAAATGGTCTGCGGGCTGGCGGCCGCTGCGCTCATGCGACCACCTCCGCCAGCGCCTTGCCGAGGCCCTCGATCTCGTCGGGGGTGCGCTTCTCGGTGACGGCAATGAGCAGACAGTCGCGAAGAGCGGGGTCGACGGAGCCCAGCGGCGGGCCGGCGAGGTAGCCGCGCTCGGCGAGGCGCGCCTGGACCTGTGCCGCGTCGCCCGGCACCCGCAGCACGAACTCCTTGAAGAACGGGGCGTCGAAGGCCAGGCTGCACCCCGACACCGAGGCCGTGAGCTCGGCGGCACGGTGGGCGCGGGCGAGGCAGCACTCCCCCAGCTCGGCCAGCCCCTTCGGCCCCAGCCACGAGAGATAGACGGTGGCGGCAATCGCCATCAGCGTCTGGTTGGTGCAGACGTTCGACCCGGCCTTCTCCCGGCGGATGTGCTGCTCCCGGGCCTGCAGGGTCAGCACGAAGCCGCCGCGCCCCGACGCGTCGACGGTGGCGCCGACGATGCGGCCGGGCACCCGGCGGACGTGCTCCTTCTTCGTGGCGAAGATGCCGAGATACGGGCCGCCGTAGTTCAACCCGTTGCCCAGGCCCTGCCCCTCGGCCGTGGCGACGTCGGCCCCCAGCACCCCCGGCGCCTCCAGGAGCCCGGCCGACGTCGGGTCGAACGCCACGATCAGCAGCGCCCCGGCGTCATGAGCGGCCCTCGCGGCGGCCTCGACGTCCTCCAGGCACCCGAAGAAGTTCGGCTGGGCGAGGATGAGGCAGGCGGCGCCGGAGAGGTCCGGCAGCTCGGTCGTGCCCGACAGGGCGGGCGCGGTCTCGTACGTGTAGCCGGGGCCGGCCCCGGCGGTCTCCAGGACGGCGCGGTAGTTGGGGTTGAGGGCCTGGGTGACGACGACCCTGCTCCGGCCGGTGGCCCCAGCCGCAAGGTTGACCGCCTCGACCAGCGAGGCCGCCCCGTCGTAGAGGCTGGCGTTGGCCACATCCATGCCGGCGAGCTCGCACACCATGCTCTGGTACTCGAAGAGCACCCCCAGCACACCCTGGGAGACCTCGGGCTGGTACGGCGTGTAGGACGTGGCGAACTCGGCCCGGTAGGCGAGGTGGCGGACCGCCGCGGGGATGTAGTGGTCGTAGGCGCCTCCCCCGGCGAAGCAGGCCAGGCCGGATCCAATCGACCGGTTCTGGCGAGCGAGGCCCTCGAGATGCGCCACGACCTCCGCCTCGGTCATCGGGCCGGGCAGGGCCAGGTCGCGCGCCAGCCGCAGCGAGGGCGGGATCGGCGAGAAGAGCTCCTCGATGCTCCCGGCGCCGATCGTGGCCAGCATGGCCTGAACGTCCTCGTCGGTGTGCGGCGTGTAGTCCAAAGCGTCCCCTTCCTGGCAGCCGTATCGCCCTGCAACCTACTGTACGTCGCCCGCGCGGGCCCAATTCGGGGATCTGGTTGGTCGGAAAAGTGGTCGCTGGGCGATCAATATCCCTGCCACCATTGCTCAGGGCAGAGGCGGCACAACCCTCCCTCAGGCCCGGGCCCCGAACGAGACGGCGTCGCCGAAGGGAAAGACCTGGCCCACCGATCCGGCCAGCCAGTAGCCGCGGCCGGTCGGGCTGGCCGTCATGCCCGCGACCGGCTGGTTGCGGTCCCCGGCCGAGCCCAGGAAGGGGGCGTCACCGAAGTTGAAGATCCCGCCGTCGGCCGCCACGAGCCAGTATCCGTTGCCGAAGAGCGTCGGGACCATGCCGACGATCGGTTTGCTGAGGGTGATCGACCCGGTCGACCCGTAGAACCGGGCGTCGCCGAAGGCAAAGATGCCGCCGTCCGAGGCGACGAGCCAGTAGCCGTTGCCGGACGGGGTGCGGGCCATCCCCACGATCGACTGGTTGAGCTCGATCGACCCGGTCGACCCGAGGAAGGCCGCGTCCCCGAAGGCGAAGATGCCGCCGTCCGAGGCGACGAGCCAGTAGCCGTTCCCGGACGCCGTCGCGGCGATGCCGACGATCGCCCGGTTGAGCTTGATGGAGCCGGTCGACCCGAGCAGCCTGGCGTCGCCGAAGTTGAAGATGCCCCCGTCGGCGGCGGCCAGCCAGTAGCCCTGCCCGCTCGGCGTGGGGGCGATCCCGACGACGGGCTCGTTGAGGGACTGGCCGGCCATCGAGCCGGCGTAGCGGGCGCCGCCAAAGGCGCTGACGCTCCCGTCGTCCTGGACGAGCCAGTAGCCCTGCCCGGTGGGTGTCCGGGCGATGCCGACCGTCGGCACCACGAGGTTGTCGAGGCACGGCGAATGATGGTTGGCGGTCCGGTTGTCGGTGGTCGCCGAGGTCGTGCAGGTCGGGTCCAGCATCCAGGCCGGGGTGCAGGACACCACCCGGCACATCAACCGGCCGACGCACGAGACGTGCTGGTTGCAGCGCCCGTACCGGAAGGTCCGGCAGCCGGTCCGCCGGTTGAAGCAGTTGCCGTCGGCGCAGTCGCAGCCGGGCCCGGAGTCGCAGTCGGGGCAGAAGCCGGTTTCGCAGCCGGTCCGGCACCTGTTGCAGACCCCGGAGCAGTCGATGTAGTAGCGGGGGCCGTCGCAGTACTGCGAGCCGTCCGCCTTCCACCATCCCCCCGCGATCGTCCCCGGGGGGCAGGCGTTGATCCCGCTGTTGATCGTGCAGCAGAACTCGACGTAGCCGTCGGACTTGCACAGGCTCCCCGTGGGGCACTCCCGCCCGGGGGCCGGGTTGTTGGCGATCAACTCCATGGCGGTGCCCGGCTGCAGCACGTAGCGCATGCGGTACGTCGCGAGCGCCGCCCCGGCGATGGTCGTCCGCACCAGGGCGTCCCTGCGGGTCGACCGGGCCGACAGCCAGCCGCCCACCCGCTCGACCAGCCACTCGCTCATGACGCCGTGCCTGCCGCCAGGGTCTTGGGCAGGGCGCCCATGACGAGGTAGGCGAGGTAGGCAGCGGCACCGGTCAGGACCACCAGGGGGACCCCGGCCAGCGGCTGGCGCCGCAGCACGGTGACCAGACCAGGGTGGGCGTGGAGGGCGGCCCAGCCGGCGACAGCCGCGGCGGCGAGGTTGAGGACGGCGTGCGACACGGTCGGCGGCGAGTCCGCCTTGCCGAAGCACCCGCACGAGCTGACGGGCGACCCGCGCCGCAGCGCCAGCGCGACGAAGCCGGCGAAGCCGAGGTACGAGAGGGCCACGGCGCCGGCGGCGAGGCGCCCGGACGTGAACGCCCAGCACCCGGCGGCGACCTCGGCTCCCGCACCGGCCCGCACCAGCCAGTCGGGCACCCGGAGGCCCGCCCGCCGTAGGGCAATCGCGGTGTCGGCGGGGCGGTGCACCTTGGCGACCCCCGCCGCGACCAGCAGCAGGGCAGCGGCGAGGTACGGACCGGCCCACAGCGGTGCGGCGCTCATGCCGGCTCCACACGCAGGGTGGCGAGGACGGCATTCACCCTGGCCACACCGAGGCGCGCCAGGGCCCACGACCCCAGGACCACGTAGAGGCAGAACGGCCGCCCGGACTCGGTGCAGAAGACCTGCGTCCCGGCGTGGCCGGGGATGGCCCGCTGGAGGGTGGCGGGGTTGAAGCTGGCGGGCTTGAGGCTGCGGGGCAGCGCCCGGGCGGCATAGAGGGCGGCGCCCGCGCTCGACGGATGGTCCTCGAGGAGGGCGATGAACACGTCCCGGCCCTTCATGACCTCGACCGCGCCGTTGCCGTAGTCGCCGCGATCGGGGGGCAGGGGGAAGCTGCCGGCGTGCAGGACCGGATGGGTCTCCTCGCCGGCGCCCGGGTTGCGCCGGAACACCGACCCCTCCCAGCCGCGGGGGAGGTCGACCGTCAGGCCGAAGCGCGAGAGCACCGTCACCGCTGGGCCGCCATCAGCCAGGTCCCTGCCGCCCCGGCCACGGCAAGGGCGCCGAGCGACGCCACCGTCGCCCGGCGGGCGGTCGCTGCGCCGGCCTGGAAGCGGCGCTGGAAGCTCCAGAGCCGTCCGGGGGTGTCGACGCCCGCGTTCGCCAGGACCGGGAGCCCCCGGCTCAGACCGAAGGCCAGGCCGACCGCGGCGCCCGCCACCGGCGACGCACCCAGCAGCGCCAGCAGCCAGACCGCGAGGACCGCCGCGGTGGGCACGATCGTCACGACGCCAAGACCGAGCTGGAACCCGAACCCCGCTCCGTAGACCCAGCCCCGGTAGCGCGCCATCCACCCGTCGTCGACCTGGCGGTGCACCGGCCACGGGGGGCGCCTGGCGGTGGCGTCCACCACCGCGGCGATGCCACAGATGGCAATCACCAGAAGGACGCCGGGGGCACCTCGCAGGAGACGGCCGAGGGCGAGCTGGCCGACGCCGCCGGCGGCAGCGCCTGCGAGCGCCCCGGCCAGCGCCGAGGCCGCGACGTGGGCGGCGGCCGTCAGCCACCACCGGTTGCCCCGTACCCGCTCCCCGAGCGGATGGATGCTCGCCAGCATCGACTCCCCTCACGGCGACCAGGCCGACCGAACGCCGGCAATGAGTGCCACCACCACCGCAACGGCTGGGATCAATGCCGCTCGGTCCCGCCGGGACCCCCGAGGCGCCCCTCAAGGGTCCGGGTCACATCAGGGTTCGCGATGGTGGGGTGGTACAGGCGCGGGTCGCCCGGCAGAATCCCCGCCGCGGCGAGCTCGTCGTCGACCCTGTCCTCGCGGGGCCCTTTCGATGCCTGTCGGGCCGCTTCGGCGTCGTCGCTGGCGGTGCCCATCAGGGAGGCGACCTGGTCCCACGACCGGGCGGAGCCTTCCCCGGCGATGCGGCCGTTGCCGTCGACCAGAACGAAGTAGGGAGCGGCGGGGACCCGGTAGTCCTCCCAGGTGTCGGTGGACATGACCACGGTCACCCCCGGCCCGGCGAGACGGCGCACCCGGCTCGGGCTCTCCCGGTCGGGCGACGCGGTCACCACGACGAGGCGGGTGCGGTCCGGGAGTGCCGACTCCCCCGCCGGGGCGCCGGCCCAGAGCTCCCCGCAGACCGAGCAGCCCCCCGAGAGGAACCCCAGCAGGGTGTCGACCCCGGCCCCGACCGAGATGCTCACCGTCTCGTCGTCGGGCGTCACGCCGACGATGTCGGTGGCGACCGGGAGGGGCCGTTTCGAGATCTGTACCGGCTGCGGGATGCCGGCAGCGCCGCCGGCCGGTGTCCCCTGCTGGTAGAGGGCCGTCAGGATCCGCGCGTGGCTTCGCAGAAGACCCGCCACGAGCACCGCAAGCAGCACGATGGCAACGCCTTGGATCAATACCAGAACTGCCAGACTCCACCCCCTCGATCTTTTGGCGCTGCCTAGCTGGTAAGGGTCCGAACGATCTTAATCGAGGCCAGTGCCCCGACCCCGGCTTTCCTCGTGCTCAGGACACTTGCTCAGGTCTTCGGGGCCGCCCGGCCCCGAGGGACGAACGGCGGCTTCGTCACGGTGACCGGGAGCCGTTTGCCCCGGACGTCGATCTCCAACCTCATGCCGGGCTCGCCCACGCCCGGGGCGACGTAGCCGAGGGCGATGCCCTTGCGAAGCGTCGGGGAGAAGTTGCCGCTGGTGACGGTCCCGACCGGCTCGCCGTCCTGCAGGACCGCCTGGCCCGCCCGGGGGATGCCGGGGCCGTCCGCCACCAGGCCGGCGAGCATGCGGGTCGGGCCGGCCTGGCGGACGGCCTCGACGGCGGCGCGCCCTCGGAAATCCTTCTTCCAGTCGATCGTCCACCCCAGCCCTGCCTCGATCGGGTTGGTGTCGACAGAGATCTCGTGGCCGTGGAGCGGGTAGCCCATCTCGAGGCGCAGGGTGTCCCGGGCCCCCAGGCCGACCGGGAGGATCCCGTAGGGCTCCCCGGCCTCGAGGAGGAGGTCCCACGTGGCCGGCGCATCCTCGGAAGGGACGAAAAGCTCGAAACCGTATTCACCGGTGTAGCCGGTGCGGGCCACCTGCACGCGGGCACTCCTGACGCCGAGCTTGAGGTCGAAGTCGCCGAACCCGTGCAGCGGCAGGTCCGTCGCGCCCGGGAGGAGAGAGTCCGCGACCTGCCGGGATGCCGGACCCTGCAGGGCGAGGATCGCCCACCGCTGCCGGGCGTCGGTCACGCTGGCGCCCGGTCCCGCCGCCGAGCGGATGGCTTCCAGCACCGCCGGGACGTTGGCGGCGTTGGGGACGACGAGCCAGGCGTCCGGCCGCCGGTAGACGAAGAGGTCGTCGACGATGCCGCCCGCGTCGGTGAGGACCAGGTTGTAGCGGGCGCGCCACTCCGGCATGCTCCCGACCCCGTTCGTCACCGCCCACTCCAGCGCCTGGACGGCGCCGGCCCCCTCGACGAGGAGCTTGCCGAGGTGGGAGACGTCGAAGAGCCCTACCCGCTCCCGGACCGCCGTGTGCTCGGCGACGACGCCCGAGAACTGCAGCGGCATGTCCCAGCCCGCGAAGTCGACGAGGCGGCCCCCGAGGGCGCGGTGGCGCTCGTCGAGCGGGGAACGCAGGTTCACGAAACCCGAGGGTTGGCTGGTTCGGGAGTTGCGCCCTGAAAGTGGGAGATTTCCCCATTCTCCCCGTTGCCCGTGAGGTCGAGCCCACCGGGGGGCGGCTCGAGCGGCACCCCTGGGGGCACGGAGCCCGGCGGCTCCAGCCCGTACTTCACGAGCAGGCTGAGGTAGTCCCGCTGGTAGAAGATCTTGCACTGCACCTCGGGGTACCGCTCGCGGAGCCGGCGAACCTTGCGGTTCTTCTTCGTGACGAGCTTCTGGTTGAGGGTCGTGATCTCGATGTACTGGTCGTACGCGGGGAGGTAGAAGTCGGGGGTGAACCGCTGGGTCACGTTCCCCTCGGCGTCCCAGTCGATGTCGAAGGAGCGGGGCTCGTAGTCCCATTCGATCTGGTAGAAGTCGAGGAGCCGGGCAAACTGCCGTTCGGAGTAGTGGGCGAAGGCGACGGTCTCGCTTCGGGGAGCACCGTCGGGATCCTGCGTACCGGGATGCTGGATCGCCCTACTCCTCCCCTCTATCCGGCGCCCTGAGGGGCGCCATGCGCCCCTCCCGACGGAGCCACCTTTAAGCGCGGTGGCACCTCGCCGGCGTCGCCCTCGGGAACAACGGGTTCCGTGCTCTCCGCCGGCCGGATCTCGGAGACGGAGCCGCGCAGGCCGTCGATGACGGGATCGATGGCGATGCCGAACACCCCCTGGCCGCGCCGGAGCACGTCGACCACCTCGTGGTCGGAGTGGCAGGCGAAGATCGACGCTCCGTCGCTGACGAGGGTCACGCCGCTCAGGTCGGAGCCGAGCGTCCGCAGGTAGTCGATCGCCTCGCGGACCCGCTGGAGGCTTACCCCCGTGTCGAGGAGCTTCTTGATGAGCTTGAGCTCGATCAGGTCCTCAAAGGAGTAGAGGCGCTGACTGCCCGAACCCATCGCAGGCTGGACGCTGGGCGTGGCGAGTCCGGTCCGAGCCCAGTAGTCCAGCTGCCGGTAGCTGATGCCGACGATCTTGCAGACATTCGGCCCGCGGTATCCGGTCGTCGCGACAGCCTGTTGCATGGGGAAGGCCTCCGTTCGTGTAATTACGACTGAAACGAGGCTACGGCCGTGCCAAACCGAGCGTCAAGGTTTAGAGCTGCAAAAAAAGCTTAGCTTGACCTTGAGGGTTCAGGGCCCCCGACGTGCTCCAGGCTGCTACTGGCTCTTGAAGTCCTCGGGTGTGACCTGATCGAGGAACTCCCGGAACTTTTCTACTTCCGATTCCTCCGTCTCGTCTTCCCGCATGCTGATGCTCGCCTCTTCGAGAACCTCCTCGGCGGCGAAGATCGGGGCTCCCGCGCGCACCGCGAGGGCGATGGCATCGGACGGCCGGCTGGACACCTCGTAGGACTGGCCGTGTGCCCGCATACGGATGACCGCGTAGAAGGTGCCCTCCCGCAGTTCCGTGATGTCGATGCCCTCGACGGTCACCCCGAGCTCCTCGACGATGTTCTTGAGGAGGTCGTGGGTCATCGGCCGCTGGGTGACGACGCCCTGGAGAGCGAAAGCGATGGCGGTGGCCTCGACGGCGCCGATCCAGATCGGGAGGAAGCGGCCTCCATCGCGCTCCTTCAGCAGCACGATGGGCTGATTGGTGGGCAACTCGACCCTGACTCCGACGAGCGTAACCTCGACCATCTTCACCGCCTGCGGTTGAGGCCGCCGGAGGGCCTTCCCCCGAACAACATCAGACTAGTGTATTCCGGGGGAGGGCGCGTCGGTGTCGCCAGTCCGAGAATTTGACGAGATCGTGGGTTTTTCCGCGTAGAGATCCTCGATGAGGGCATCGGGGGAGGCGGCGAGGCGGGCGGGGTCGCTGACCGCCATCAAATAGGGGAGGTTCCGGTACCGGCCGGCGAGGTCCAGCCCGTACCCGATCAGGAACTCCGTCGTCTCGAACCCCACGTAGTCCACGGGCAGCTCGGCGATGCGCAGGACACGCTTGTCGACCAGGGTGCAGACCCGGAGCGAGGCGGGATCCCGGGTCGCCAGGTTGCGCAGCAGGTAGGAAAGCGAGAGGCCCGTGTCGACGATGTCCTCGACGACGACCACGTGGCGGCCCTGGAGGGGCTGCTCGAGGTCCTTCACGATACGGACGACCCCGCTGTCGGGATCGGCCGAGTACCGGGAGATCGACATGAAGTCGACGTCGGTGTCGATCGGCAGCCGGCGCACGAGGTCCGCCAGGAAGATCACCGATCCGGTGAGCACCGAGATCAGCAGCGGCCGCTCCTCCCCCGGCCCCCCCAGGTCCGAGGCGACGGCCCGGGCCAGCTCACCGACGCGGGATTGGATCTGCTCGGCCGTGTAGAGGATCTCTGCGAGGGCCATGGCGCTCTCATTTCCACCCGGCGCCTCGAGGGGCACCGCCTGAATCTATTCGGCGCCTTGAGGGGCGCCTCGGGTCACCGCTGCTGGAGGTGCTCCCGGAGACTTGCCCGGAGGAGGAGCTGCTTGAGTCGTTTGGACATCTTGGCGAGATCGTTCAGGGACTGGACGGCGCGCCGCTTGGAGTCGTTCGATGCTCCCCGGTGGGGCACGACTGCCTGCTGGAACAGGCCGGCCTCGCGGTCGGCGAAGTGGCGGTACATCCGCATGTGCCGGGGCTCGATCCCGTACTTGCCGAAGTCGCGGGCGATCTTGGCGATGACGAGGTCGTCCTCGTCGTAGTAGACGCTCCCCTCGATCGGATGGGCGTCGAGCAGCCCGTACTGCTCGAGCTCCCGGATGTGATCGGCGGGCAGGCCGCTCGCCGCAACCAGCTCGTCGAAGCTCAGATGGAGGCCCCCCACCGGTGTGTCGAGGTCGTCCTCGGCCGACATCGAGGGAAGCGGGGGCTCTGCCGGTTCCACGCGCTCCTCCGCGCGGCTCCGGGAGGGCCGGGAGACCGGCTCGGCCCCGTCGACCTCGAACTGCTCCAGCTTGCGCCGGATGATCTTGAGGGGCATGAAGTTGTCCCGCTGCAAGCGAAGGATGTACCGCAGCCGGGCGAGGTCCTGCTGGTAGAACTTCCGGTAGCCCGACGGCGTCCGCTCAGGCTCGATCAGTCCCTCTGCTTCCAGGAACCGGATCTTGGAGACTGTCACCTCGGGAAATTCTTCGCGGAGAGACTTGAGCACGTCCCCGATGCTCATGAACGCCCGGGCGGTCACGCTCGAGGGGGACCCCCGGTGAAGAAGACGAGCTTGAACTTTCCGATCTGGATCTCGTCGCCGCTCGACAAGGGGGCGGACTCCACCCGGTGACGGTTGACAAAGGTCCCGTTCAGGCTTCCGACGTCCTCCAGGTGGAAGGAGGAGTCCTTGCGGCGGATCTCCGCGTGGCGGCGGGAGACCGTGACGTCGTCCAGGAAGATGTCGCTGGACGGGTTGCGGCCGCAGGTCACGACGTCCTTGTCGAGGAAGAACTTCGTCCCCGCGTTCGGGCCGCGGCGGACGACGACAATCGCCTTCCCCTCTTCGAGCTCATCGATGGGGACAGAGAACTCTTCCTCGCCGTCACCCTCCGTCTCGAGGCTGAACGTGACCGTCGTGTCTTCCCCCTGCTCCGTCCGCAGGGGAGCGCCGCAGGTACCGCAGAAGTTTGAGCCCTCGGGGTTGCGGTTGCCGCAATTGAGACAGACCATTGCTTGTCCTCGCCTCCTCAGCCCCCACCCGGGCCTAGCTCAATCTAAACCATACCTCGAGAGTCGTGCAAAACTATCGCCGCATCGGGCCCCTCCGGTACACCCCGATACGGCGGGACTTCGTCGCCACGACCGGCGTCCCGCCGATCACCCGCCCCCGGCGTCCCCTTCGAGCTCGGCCACGAGCGCCGCGTACTGATCGGCGGTCAGCAGGCGCTCGTACTCCCCCGCGTCGCCCGGCTCGAGGATCACCAGCCAGCCCTCGCCGTAGGGGTCCTGGTTGACCAGCGCCGGGTTGTCCCGGCACTCGGCGTTGAGCCCGGTGACGGATCCCGAGAGGGGGGCATAGATGTCGGAAACGGACTTGGTGGATTCCACCTCGCCCATCGATTCCCCCGCCGTGACGTCGCCCCCGACGTCCGGGAGGTCGAGGTACACGACGTCACCGAGGCGCGACTGGGCGAAGTCGGTGATGCCCACCTTGACCTTCCCGTCCTCGCCGAGCGAGGCCCATTCGTGCTCCCGGGTATAGCGCAGATCCGGGGGGATGCGTGCCATTGGTCCTCCTTGATGGTGTGCTCAGTGTCGTCCGGCGCCTCGAGGGGCACCTGGGGCCGGATTATCCCCCGCCGTCGCCCGCCTTCGCGTCGAGCAGGCGGCGGATCTCCTTCGCATAGAGGAACCCCGCGGCCCAGTAGAGGACGGCGCCGGCGCCGAGCAGGACGAGGCCGGCCACCCGGACGTCGTTGGCCGCCGACTTCAGGCCCGCCACGCCGCTCACCTTCATGACGACGCTGATCGAGATCACCCCCATCCCGGTGAAGAGGGCGGCGGTCGCCCGCTTTCCGGTGCGGTTCACGGGCAGGCGCGGCAGGCCCCGCTTCTCGAAGACGGCGAACGCGACCATGATGATCACGTCCCGGGCGACGATGACCGACGAGAGCCACCAGGGCACGGTCCCCTTGATGCTGTACGCGAGGAGGACGGCGATGATGACGATCCGGTCCGCCAGGGGGTCGAGCAGCTTGCCGAGCACGCTCACCTGCCCCGTGGCCCGGGCAACGAAGCCATCCACGAAGTCGCTCGTGCCGACGACGACCAGGGCGACCAT
>DASXNO010000193.1:0-12499 GCA_036495025.1 Actinomycetota bacterium
CCGAAGTCGTAGCGGTACCCCGTCACGATGCCCTTCCCCGAGGCGGCGTAGACCTGCACCGTCATGGGGTCGCCGCCTGAGGCTGCTACCAGGACGCTGACGTCGTCCTCCAGCCAGTCGAGGATGTGGGACCGGGCGAGCACACCGGCGGGGCCCGCGAGGTCGGCCGTCGAGAACGACTCGAACGTGGTCCTCCCCGGGCGCCCCGGGCTGACGCTTCCGGGCCCCCGCAGCGCCGGCTCGAAGGCCGTGCGGTCCCCGATGATGTTGCCCCCGATCGACTGGGCCGGATCGGCGAAGAACGTCGGCTTGCCCGTCCCGACGAGCGCGATCGTGTCCCGCCCACCGAAGAACGAGGGGGCGAGCGTGCCGGTGATCCCGTTGCCGATGGGGTCACCGCCCAGGCCCTGGATCGGCAGACCGCCTCCCGCCGGGTCGAGCGCGACCCCGTTGTTGAGCACGTCGATGCCGAAGCGGTCCTGCAGGAAGGCGTCGGCGGTGGCGAAGTCGTCGGGCACGACCGTGCCCGTGGGGGGCAGGGCGGCAAAGGCAAGGACCACCTGCTCGGCGAAGATCTGGCCGAGCACATCGAGGCGCCCCCCGCCGTCGAGGTAGGCACGCATCGTCTCGAGCTCCGTCGACGAGAGCGTGCCGTTGTTGGTGAGGTTGCCGAGGTCGCCGGCATTGGTCTCGAAGGACCACACCACCGATCTCGCTGCCTTGAGGTCGCTGAGCGCCGGCTCTCCGTAGAAGAGGCGGTCCCAGTACTCGACCGTCCGGCCCGTGGCAGCGATCTGGGCGGCCAGCTTGGACGACGGATTCGACGGTGGGCTGGCCGCGGGATCGTCGTAGCCGGCTCCGGTGCGGTCGTGGCCGCTGTCGTCGATCAGAAGCGTCGACCCCGGCGCGATGGGGAAGTTGATCGAGGTAAAGAGGTAGGGGAGCTTGAGGTCGGGGCCTCCCCGGACGGACTTCAGGACGATCAGACCGCTGTAGCGGATCCGGGGCTCGGCCTGCGTGGCATGGGTGTTCAGCGCGACGGTGAACGACCCGGGCCTGCGGTCGGAAGCTCCCACGAAGCTGGGCGCCGTGATCCCGGGGTTGGAGGTCCCGGGATCGGGCACGACGCTCACCTGGTAGCGCTCGTACTGGCCGCTCAGCGACGAGAGGGAGATGTCGATGGCGGCGTGGAACCGGTCCTGGGTGGCGGCGTTGCGCTTGCCGAACGAGAGAGACGACGGCGAGGCGGCGGCCCCGACGCTCGAGGCGGCGAGGTCGTCGATCTGCCCGCCGCCCACCTGCCAGGTCGCCGCCTGCCGGCTGCCGGCGTCATCGACGGGCACGGGCCGGCCGGTGGTCTGCAGCGCCGACCTGATGTCCTGGACGCTCCAGTCAGGGTGGATCGATTCGAGCAGGGCCGCAGACCCAGCTACCTGGGGGGAGGCCATCGACGTGCCCTGCAGGTAGGTGAAGTGGCTGGGGTCGTACTCGCCCGACCCGGGGAAGGTCGGAGCACTCGACAGGATCAGCGTGCCGGGAGCCGCCACGTCGGGCTTCAGCGTTTCGTCCCGCAGGGGTCCCGGGCTGGAGAAGCCAGCCAGGTGGCCGCCGAGACTGCCGGCGACCGTGGGGTCGACCGACACGAGGGGATGCGTCGTCTTCGAGGCGTCGATGAGCTGCTGGCCCGTGACCGAGAACCCAGGCGGCACCAGCGTGCTGCGGTTGGTGATGTACGCCGGGATGGTCTGGGTCGACGAGGCCGCGAAACTGATGGCGGGGTTGTCGGCCTGGCTCACGATGATGACCGCCGCCGCCCCGGCGACCTGGGCGTTGTGGGCCTTGTCGGTCAACGTGCTGCACCCTCGCTCGATGACCAGCACCGTGCCGGTGGCCGCCGCGGGCGTGGGATCGATCGGACAGGCGGAGGCCGTGGTGAAACCGGACCCCTGGTAGTTGCCGAAACCGCCGTAGGTGATGGGGGTCGGCGGCAATGCCGGCTCGCCGATCGCGTTGTAGCCGCCCTTGTCGTTGAGCGCTTCCCAGGTGCCACTCAGGCTGCCGCTGACCGAGCCGGAGAGGATCGCCGACTTGTTCGAGACCGTCGCCGCCACGGAGAGGATGTCGGGCTCGGCACCCGGCGAGCCGACCTGGAAGCTGCCCGGGCCACTGTTGCCGGCGGCGACAGCGACGACCACGCCCTGCTTGGCGGCCTGTTCGACCGCAAGGCCGGCGACGTCGTCCGCCTCCCCTCCGCCTCCGAGGGAGAGGTTGAGCACGTCCATCCCGTCCATGACCGCCTGCTCCACGCCGGCGGCGATCTCGGAGGAGGTCCCCTGCGGCCCGACGGCGGCATGGGCGTCGTGGTCGAGCACCTTGTAGGCACCGAGCCACGCCGCCGGTGCCTGGCCGCTCAGCGCGACGTCGCCCCACGCCGGGCCGGCGTTCGTGTGGTAGTTGCCGGCGGCGATGCCGGCCACGTGCGTGCCGTGGCCGTTGCCCACGCCCCGGGGGTCGCCGGGGTTGCTGCAGGCCGGCAGGCCGAGAAAGATGTCGAAGGTGTCGTCACAGAAGTAGCGGGCGGCGATGACCTTTCGGGTGGTGACCGGCGCCCCCTGGAACGTCGTCACGCCCTTGGGGAAGCCCGCTGGCATCGGCGTCGAGAAGCCGGGGATGCCGAGGCCGGGGGTCGCCGTATCGGTGAGGAACGGGGTGTAGGAGTCGATCCCCGTGTCGATGATGCCGATCTTGATCCCCTGGCCGGCATTGGCGAAGCTGTGGGACAGGGCGGCGGACGCTTCGGCCGCCGCCACCGCGTCGATCTGGCCCGGGGCGACGTCCATCGCGGCGTGGTAGACCTGCTCGGCGAAGACCTTGGTGACGCCCGGAATGGCCTGGAGCTTGCCGAGCAGGCGCCGTGGGACGCTCACCGTGACCCGGTTGAGAAGCTGCGACTGGCTGGAGACCACCCTCACCGACGGATCCAGGGCCCTGGCCCGCGCCTCGAACGATCCCTGCTGAGCGGTGAGGGCGCTCTGGATGGAAACGCGGGAGGCGGCCGGAGCGGCGAGCGCCGGCGCCTGGCTGAGGATGACCGAGACCGCGACCGGGGCATTGGCCTTGCCCGGCAGGAGACCGGGGATCGTGGGGGGGACGCCAGCATCGGAGCTGTTGGGCCCCGTACCTGCCGCGCTCACCGGCGGCAGCACCAGGAGCAAGAGCGAGAGCAGGATCGTCGAGATGCCCAGAGCTCGGTGATTCAATCTCATGAACCCCTCCCGTCAGACTCGGCCAGCGGAACCGGCTCATTCTGCACCAATCGGAACCTTTTCGTCCCCGTTTTTCGGGGATTTCCACGGGCAAAAACCGCTCGAAAGGGAACACTTTGAAGGTGAGCAACGGTGTCGTGGTCAGGGACGCCGTGCCGGGCGAACTGCAGGGGGTCGCTGACCTCACCCTCCGGGCGTTCAGCGAGTACCGGCCCCTGCTCACGCCCCATTTCGTCCAAAGGTACGAACAGGATATACGGGATGCGTTTGGCAGCGCCACCAACGGCACGATCCTCGTCGCCGAGCTTGGAGGGGAGCTTGTCGGGACCGCCACGCTGCTGGGCGACGGGTCCGGCTACGGCATGCACGGGTGGCCCCGTGCATGGCCGGTGATCCGGCTGCTCGCGGTCGACCCCCCGGCTCGTGGATGCGGGGTCGGCACCCGCCTGGCGACGGCATGCGTGGAGCGCGCCCGCCGCCTCGGCGTCCCGACCCTTGGGCTGCACACCGCCCCGTTCATGACCGCGGCCCGGATCATCTACGAGGCCCTCGGCTTCGACCGGGCGCCCGAGTACGACGTCGTGCAGGCCGGCAGCCCCCCGGCGCTCGCCTACCGCCTGGAGCTTGGAGGGGGCGATTAGGCAGGCCCGGCAGTCCGACGACTGAAGGTTAGTCGTCTAACGCGCGTATTTGCGCGATCGCGGACTATCCTCGTGCTACGGTCTACATACTCGGGCGGTCGGAAATGGTCCATTCGGACTATGGAGCCACCGCCGTCTGGGGGCCAGGATGGGGGGCGACGGCGCGTGCGGGCACGCACCGACCCTCAGTCGCCTGTGGAAGGACTTGGATCCGCATGAACCGACTGTCTCGAGCAACGGACCCCTTCCGCAGTCCCCCGGCAAAGCTGCGCAACGTGGCCAGGGCCACGCGGGTGGGGCTGCGGAGCGCCGCGGTCGTCCTGGTCGCCACCGCCCTTCCCGTCCTCAGCGTGCTCTGGGCATCGAGCGTGGCCACCGAAGAGGTCGAGCACCGGGCACTCGCCAGCATCGCGGCCATCGGGAAGGCAGCGAGCCTCCAGGAGCAGCAGGCGTGGAACGACGCAATCCGGATCGTCACCTCGGTGGCGGCACGCCCGAGCGTCGTCACAGCACTGGGGTCCCACAACCGGGCCGTGGCGAGGCAGTTGGCGAGCCAGAGCACCGCGAGCGTCCTCGTGTTCGGACCCTTCAGCGACGTCCGCATCTACGACCCTGCCGGGAACCTGCTCGCCATGGCATCGTTGCCGGGGATCGAGCCCACCGCCGTGACGGGGACCTATTCCCGGCCGGCAACCTTTGGGGACCCCATCACGACCGGTGCCCATACCTTGCGCCAGGTCGCCGTGCCCATCGGGGGCGTCCGAGGTCCGCTCCTCGGCCAGCTCGTCGTCGACGTGGATCTCACGCAGCTCCTGGGCAAGCCGTCCGACCTCGCCTTCAGCCACACCGGGAGCAAGGTCCTCGTGACGCTGGACGGCGTGATCGTTGCCGACTCGGGGACCACCGGGGGTCTCCTGCCGTCCCCCGTCAACCGTGCGATCGCGGCTGCGGCCAGGCCCATGACCGCGCTCATCACGAGCCCCGTGGACGGGAGGCTCACCATCGAGTCCTACGTGCCGATCCCCGGGCAGAACCTGGGCGTCCTCGTCCAGCAGGCGCGCTCGGAGGTCATGGCGGGCGCGGACCATCTGGCGGCGCTCCTGCGGTGGGTCGCCCTCGGGCTCGCCATGCTCGGCGCCGCGCTCGCGGCAGCACTGGGGACCTTCCTGAGCCGGCGCAGCCGGAGGCTGGCATCGAGCGAGCGCCGGCTGGCCGTGAGCCAGGAGGAGGCGCGCCAACGCCTGAGACAGGTCCTGGATGCGATCCCGATCGGCGTCTTCGTCGCCACCCCCGACATGCGCCCGTACTACGCCAACCGAGAGGCCCAGCGGCTGCTCGGCTGCGAGGTCGTGCCCGGAGCGCTCTCGGACGACTACTTCAAGATCTTTCCTGCCTATGTTGCCGGGACGAGCGAGCCGTATCCAACCGAGCAGCGACCATTGGTCCGCGCCCTGGGCGGTGACACCTGCCACACGGACGACATGGAGCTGCGAACGCCGCAGGGGACCGTGCCGATCGAGGTCTGGGGCACCCCCGTCCTGACCGGCGACGACACCATCGAGTTCGGCATCACCGCCTTCGCCGACGTGGCCGCGCGCCGCCGCGCGACGGAGGAGGTGCAGTTCCTCAGCGCGGTCACCGCCAACATGTCGGAGGGGGTCCTGCTGGTGCGGACCGAGGACGGCACCATCGCCTACGCCAACGGCAGCCTCGATGCGATGTTCGGCTACGAGCCCGGCGAGCTGGTCGGACGCCCCGTCGAGGTCCTGAACGCCCCCGGGGTCGCCTCGCCGGAGGAGACGGCCTCGGCCATCACCGAACACCTCGAGTCGAACAGCGCCTGGCGGGGGGAGGTGCATTCGCTCCGCAAGGACGGGAGCACGTTCTGGTGTGCCGTCAACGTCACCACCCAGGACCTTCCCAGGTTCGGGTCCGTGTGGATCACCGTGCTGAGCGACATCACCGCCAGCAGGCAGGCCCAGGAGGGCCAGGCGCGGCTCGCCTCGATCGTGCAGGCGTCGCGGGAGGCCATTCTCGGCAAGACCCTCGAGGGGATCGTGACCAGCTGGAACCCCGGTGCGCAGGCGTTGTTCGGGTATACGGCCGCCGAGATGATCGGCAGCTCCATCGAGGTCCTGGTCCCTCCGGAGCGCCGGAAGGAGGAGGCGGACCTTCGCGGCCGAGCTGCTCGCGGCCTCGGGGTCGAGCAATACGAGACCGTCCGCATCCGAAAGGACGGATCGTCCGTCGCCGTCTCCGTCACCCTCTCGCTGATCGAGTCCGCCGACGGCTCGACCGCAGGCCTCGCCACCATCTGCCAGGACATCAGTGAGCGCAAGCGTGCCGACGCGGCCCTGCTGGAGCGTGAGGAGCAGCTCGCGGCGGCCCGTGACCAGGCGCTGGAGGCCTCCCGGCTCAAGTCGCAGTTCCTTGCCAACATGAGCCACGAGATCCGGACCCCCATGAACGGGGTCCTCGGGATGGCGCAACTCCTCCTGGACGGCTACCTGGAGCCGGGGCAGCGCCGCCGGGTCCTCGCCCTGCGCGAGTCTGGGCAAAGCCTCCTGACGATCATCAACGACATCCTCGACTTCTCAAAGCTGGAGGCCGGGAAGCTCGAGCTCGAGGAAGAAGACTTCGACCTCCTCGCCGCGGCGGGCAGCGTCGTGAGCCTGCTGTCGTCACCGGCCAACGACAAGGGCCTCCACCTCACGCTGGACGTCGGCCCGGGCGTGCCGGGATGGGTTCGGGGCGATTCGGTGCGCCTCCGCCAGGTCCTCGTCAACCTCGTTGGCAACGCCATCAAGTTCACCGAGCGAGGAGGGGTCGATCTCATCCTCAGCCGCGCCGGGTCCGGGGGGCTTCGGTTCGCGGTGCGGGACACCGGCATCGGCATCGACCCGTCCAGCAAGGCCCGGCTGCTGGAGCCGTTCACGCAGGCGGACACGTCGACCACCCGCCGTTTCGGCGGGACGGGACTCGGTCTCGCCATCTGCCACCAGTTGGTGCAGCTCATGGGTGGCACCCTCGACTTCACCAGCTCCCCCGGCGTGGGAACGACCTTCCGGTTCGAGCTGGACCTCCCGGCTGCAGCGCCCGGCGCAGCCCCGAGCTGGGCACCCGGGGAGGAGCAGGGCGACGCTCGAGCGAAGCGGACCACCGCGTCCGAGGTGGCGGGCCAGGCGGCGTCCACGGAGCGCGGGCACGCCTGCATCCTCCTGGTCGACGACAGCGAGATCAACCGGATCGTCGGCCGGGGCCTGCTGGAAAGCCTCGGCTACGAGGTCGAGACCGTCTCCTCGGGGGTGGCGGCCCTGGAGGCCATGCGGGACGGCAGGTACGCCGCGGTGCTGATGGACTGCCTGATGCCTGAGATGGACGGCTACGAGGCAACGAGGCGCATCCGGGAGCTCGACGGCCCGGAGCGCCACATCCCCATCGTCGCCCTCACCGCGGCTGCGATGGCGGGTGACCGGGAACGCTGCCTGGCGGCCGGGATGGACGACTACGTTTCGAAGCCCCTCGACCTCGACCTGCTCGATGCCGCGCTGGTCCGCTGCCGGGCGGGTGCGGCTCCGCAACCGGTGAGCGGCAAGAAGTCCTGAGCCTCCCACCGGCTCGAGACTTCTGAGCATCCGTGTCGGCCGACCGCCTGCCTGCCCGTGGGGGGCCAGCTGCATCAAAGCAGATTCCGTCAAAAAGGGCGCTGGGCCGACTTTTTGACGGAAACTACCTCGCGGACTGGTCCAACCTGTGGACACGGATGCCCCGCTTGAAGGCCTCCCGGCGCTCCTCCAGGGCTGCGTTGTAGGCCTCGCACTGCACCACCACCGACAGGACAGGGCCTGTTTTCGGGGTAGCGGGAAAAATCGTCGCCTCGTGTGGATTATTGTTGGCGGGTCTTTAATCGCCTCTCCCCACGCCTAGCGCGAGAAGTGCGGGGGACTTGGGCAGTGCCCGGACGCCAATCCAGCCCCGAGATCGTCGGCAGATCCACAGAGATGGACCACCTCGGCCGCGCCCTCGATCGCGCCGCCGGGGGCCGCGGCGGCGCGATCCTGATCTCGGGGGAAGCCGGCGTGGGCAAGACGCGGCTGTTGACCGAATTCGTTGCCGCCTCCGGCAGCGGCGCCACGATCCTGGTGGGGGGCTGCCTTGCCCTCGCCGACGGGGCTCCCCCCTACTGGCCGGTGGTCGAGGCACTCCGTAGTCTCCGCGGCACGGAGCAGCCCACCCTTGCGGGCATCGGCGTGGCCGGCATGACGGAGGGGTCCGCACGCGGCGTCCTCGACGACCGGTCGATCGCTGAGCGGGTCATCCTCGCCGACCCGGGGATCTCTGCCGGCATCCTCGATCCCGAGCCTCAGGCCGCCGGGCAGGCCGGCGCCGCCCGTCCCGATGCCCTCCGGGGGGCCGAGGACGAGGTCTTCGAGCCCGTGCTCCGAATCATCGAGCAGGCGACCGGGCTCGGCCCCGTCGTCCTGGTGGTCGAAGACCTGCACTGGTCGGACCGCTCTACCCGGGACCTGCTCACCTTCCTCGCCGGAAACCTCCGCCGGCACCGCTTCCTGTTCATCGGCACCTACCGCAGCGATGACCTGGTCCCGGGACACGCGCTCCACACGTGGCTCGCCGAGATGGTACGGGGGGCCGCGGCGGAGCTCATCGAGCTCGGACGCCTCAGCCGGGCGGAGATGACCAGCCAGCTCCGCAACATCCTCGGTGCTCCCCCGCGGCCGGACATCGTCGATGCCATCTGGGCTCGCTCGGGAGGCAATGCCTTCTTTGCCGAGGAGCTGCTGGCTGCCATGGTCGCCGGCCAGGAGCACCTGCCGCCCACCCTCCGCCAGGTGCTGCTGGCTCGCATCGGCAACCTCAGCCCGCCGGCTTCTTCGGTGCTCGCCATGGTGGCGATCACGGGCGTGCCCGTCCGCCACGAGCTGCTTGCCGCCCTCGGCCGGCTCCCCGACGACAAGTTGTTGGGGGCCATCCGCGAGTGCGTGGACCACCAGGTGCTGCTGGTGGAGGCGCGCGGCAGCGGCTACACGTTCCGGCACAGCCTCCTGCGCGAGGCCGTCGAGGAACAGCTCCTCCCGGCGGAGCGGACCGGCATCCACCGGGCCTGTGCCCAGGCCCTGACGGCGGACCGCAGCCTCGCCTACGGTTCGCCGGCCGCCGAGCTGGCCTGGCACTGGTACGCGGCCGGCGACCATGCCCGCGCCCTGCCGGCGTCGGTGGAGGCGGCGGTCGCCGCGCAGAGCTCATTCGGCTTCGCCGAGGCCTGCGGCCACCTGGAGCGGGCATTGCAACTCTGGGAGTCGGGGGCTGGTGCGGACGTGCCAGGAGCGCCGCCAGTGGACGGCCTGCAGCTCAGGCTGCTGGCTGCGGAGTGCGCCAACCTCGCCGGGAACCACCAGCGTGCCGCGGCGCTTGCCCGAGCGGCTGCCGGCTCGCTCGGCCCGGCGACGGCCGCGGGCAGCGCAGCCCTCGTATGGGAGCGGCTCGGGCGCTACCTGTGGGACGCCGGCGCCAGCGAGGACGCCCTCGTCGCCTACGAACGGGCGGTCGAGCTGGTCGGCGACGACCGGGGGACGCAGGAAGCGGCCCGCGTGCTGGGCGCCCAGGCGAGCGCCCTCATGCTTGCCGGACGCTATGCGGAATCCCACGAGCGGGCACAGGAGGCCCTCGACGTCGCCCGCCGGGCGGGCGCCCGCCGCGAGGAGGCGAACGTGCTCGCCATCCTCGGCTTCGACCTCGCCTACCTCGGCGACCCGGGCGGCATCCCGCTGCTGCACGAGGCCCGGCGCATCGCCGAGGAGGATGCCGACCCCGACGGCGTCGCCCGCGCCTACGTCCACCTGGCCACGCTCCTGTCCGAGCCGCTCAGCCGCCTGGACGAGGCGGTGGTCGTGGCCGAGGAGGGCCTCGCCCGCGTCCAGGCGACGGGCCTGGCGAGGTTCCACGGCGCAGCGCTGCAGGCGATGATCATCAACACGCTGTTCCGCCTCGGGCGGTGGGACGAGGGTGACCGGCGAGCGCGGGAAGCCTTTGACGCCAACCCGGCCGGGACGGCTGCGATGGACCTCCACCTCGCCCGGGCGAAGATCTCGATGGGCCAGGGGGACTTCATGACCGCCGCCGCCGATCTCGAGGCAGTGAAGGCGCTCTCGGCCCGAGCGATCGATCCCAGGTTCGTCGTGCCGGTCGTGACCCTCGAGGCCGGCCTGGCGATCTGGGAGGACCGCCTCGACGACGCACGGGATGCCGTTGCGGCTGCGCTCGCCAAGCTCACCACCAGCCGGGAGGTCTGGTTCGCGGCACCGCTGGTCTGGCACGGCCTCCGAGCGGAGGCCGACCGTGCCGAGGCCGCCCGCGTCCGCCGCGGCAGCGACGAGATCGAGCACGCCCGGGCGACGGCGACCGACCTCATGAGGCACCTGCGCCAGGTCAATGACCGGCTCGACCCCTCCGCGGCAGCCGTGCACCGCACCGCAGACGTCTACATCACCATGTGCGAAGCGGAGTGCAGCCGGCTCGAGGGAGAGAGCTCGGCCGAGCTCTGGGAAAAGGTTGCGGCCACCTGGGACACGATGCGCCAGCCGTATCCCGCAGCGTATGCCCGCTGGCGGATGGCCGAGGCCCTGCTCGCCAGGCGGGCCCGGTCCGGCCCGGCGGCGGGGGCCCTCCGGGAGGCCCACGCGACGCTGCGGCACATGGGAGCCGAGCCCCTGCGGCGCCAACTCCAGGCTCTGGCCGCCCGGGCCGGGATCGACCTCGACGAGCCCGCGGCCAGCGACGAGCCCACGCCTGCGCCGCCGAGGGTGTCCTCCGCGGAGGACCGGCTCGGTCTGACCCGCCGTGAACTGGAGGTGCTGCGGCTCGTCGCCCTGGGGCGGACGAACCGCGAGGTGGCGACCACCCTCTTCATCAGCGAGAAGACCGCCGGCGTCCACGTCTCGAACATCCTTCGCAAGCTGGACCTGCGAAGCCGGGTCGAGGCGAGCGCCTACGCGTACCGCCTCGGGCTGCTCGACGAGACGGAGAACTGATTCGCGGACCTTTGCGCCAGAACGTGCAAAAACCGGCTCAATATTCTCGGATCCGGAGAGCGGGACGGCAGAACTAAGCAGTCCCCCGCGTTGAAATACGGCGTTCTCCCGATGCGGCACCTACCCGCCGACCGCGATGCTCCTCTCACAAGCTCCCCGCAGCCTCCGAGGGGATCCGGACGAGGAGGGCAGGATCGAATGGCACCCCAACAACTCGCCAGTGCGGTGGTCCCGACGGCGTCGCCGTACACCGGTCCGCCCGCGGGCTCGGTTCCCGAGGTCATCAAGCGGCTTGAGGAGATCCAGAGCCATGCCGAGTCCCACGAGGTGCGAGGCCAGCACGATGGCGTCGCCTGCTTCACGTACCTGTACAACCGGATCACCACCCGCGTCCTCGAAGGGATCGACACGGGGCGCTTCGAGGACACCACGTTCGTCACCGCCCTCGACGTCGTCTTCGCCAACCGGTATCTGGCGGCCCTCCGGGCGAGCGTCCTCTCGCCCGGCGACGTGCCGGTCGCCTGGGACGTGCTGTTCCAGCGCCGGGCGCATCCGCACATCACCGGGCTCCAGTTCGCCGCCGCCGGGGTCAACGCCCACGTCAACTTCGACCTGGCGGTGGCCGTCGCCGACACGTGCACCCAACTCGACTCCGCGCCCACCATCGGGGCGAAGCACCAGTCGTACCAGGAGATCAACAAGATTTTCGCCGAAGAGATGCAGACGCTTCGGAGGCACTTCGAGAGCACCTGGGAGCGGCTGATCGACCAGGCCGTGCTCAGCCGGGTCGCCAACAAGATGGACGACTGGATCGTCGTCGCCACCCGCGACGTCGCCTGGGACGCCGCCGAGCACCTCTGGAAGATCCGCCAGCTTGGCGAGGACGAGGCGAGCTTCATCGCCAGGATGGACGACCTGGCCGGCGAGGCCGGGCGGACGGTCCTGCTGCCGGTGCTCTGATCCGGCTTGATTGTCCTGTATCAGGAGAGCTTCCGGCGGTTCTCAAACGTAGATACCGATGACGATCCGACCGACGACTCGACCAGGAGGGACCCCACGAATGACTCCGACACCCCCCGGCGACCCGGATGCCGACATCTCTGAGATCAGGGTCTTCCTGCTGACGGACACCGACGTGCTCGCCCAGGAGGGGGAAGGCAGCCTCTTCTGCTCGGTCGCTCGCCCGGTCGACGATGCGCCCGCCGCCCCAACGCCCGCCCAGCTCCGCAATCTCAAGCGGATGCACCCCGCCTACCAGGGCCGGCTCTGGCGGGCGGATGGGCCGGCCAGGACCCCGGCTGGGGTGCCCGCCCACCGCACGCGGAAGATGGAGATCTACGACCCCCTCACCTCGTCGTGGTCAGCGGTGCCGCCGGGGGCCGGGCCCGCAAAGGTGGGCAACGCCGTCTGCGGCATGCTGCCCGACGGCCGGTTCCTGATCGGGGACCTGGCGTCGGCCAGCTGCGCCACCTACGACCCGGACACCGATCGCTGGTCGACCACCTCGATGCGCGCAGGCCGCTCGGGCAACTCCCGCCGCAGC
>DASXNO010000194.1:0-1544 GCA_036495025.1 Actinomycetota bacterium
CCGGGCACCAGGGCCTGGACGAGCAACCGCGGGATGAACGGGTCGCTCCCCGCTTCCCGGAGGAGCACCCGCACCAGGCGGGCCGCCTCCTCGCGCTGCACCCGGCCCGAGGGCCGCCGCATGTACGTGACCAGGTCACACGGGGTTGGACACTGCGCCGGCCGCCCACCGTCGCCACCACCACCGTCGCCACCACCACCGTCGCCACTATCACCGAAGACCAGGCACCCCAGCCCCGGGTCCCGCCGCGCCACCTCGTGGAGGGCCCGGACTGCGAACCGGGTGCGACCGACGGACCGCCACTCGATGTCCATCTGGTCGATCACCGCGGTCCGGGCTCGGGGTCGGGCACGTTTCGTCCGGGTGGTCGTCTCGACGGTCGAGCGTGAGCGGGTGCGGGCGGCGGAGGAGGCCGAAGGGGTAGTCGTCATCGCGTCACGGTCGCGACCGCCGTTCCCCCGATCGCTCCCCCCGACGACGCCCCAGGTCGGCGGTAGTGTGCCGCCGCATGGATATCGATGAGTTCTACGAGGCCGACCCGCGGCGCCGGCAATCCGCCGAACTCGAGCTGGGGGCCGAGTGGCTAGATGAGGACAACGTCCGCCACGAGCTCAACTACGTGGAGGACACGGGCGAGCTCTACGTGCTGCGCGAGCCGTCGCCGCACATCAGGGAGGACCCCTTCGGCGGCCTGCACTTCTCGGAGCCACCCGACTACGACAAGAAGATGACGGTTCACGTCATCGCCAACATCCCGGACACGGACCAGCTCCACCAGATCCTCAAGGGCTGGCAGGACCACATGCTCACCCCCGGGGGCGGCCAGTGGCTCGGTGACCAGCTCCGCGCCGCCGGCGTCGCCGTCGGCCCCCCCGAACAGGACGCCATCGCCGACGACGGGCCCGACCTGAACGCCTGATCAGCCCGGCGGATCCAACTCCAGCATCGTCGTCAAGAGCTGCGTGGCGATGTTGTTGGTCCCCATGTCGGACTCCTGCTCCATGAATTCGTTGTCGACGAGCAGCTCCGACAGCCGCAGCATGACCACCGCGAAGCGGAAACCGGAGAACACCTCGTAGAAGAAGACGTCCTTCATCGGCCGACCCAGGAGCTCCTCGTAGCGCCCGATCGACTCTTCGTGGGAGCCGAACCCCGGCGGGCGCGGCACGCCGAGGGGCTCGGCGAACTGCCGGTTGAAGTAGAGGTACCAGCCCAGGTCCATCTCGGGCTGACCGAGCGACGCCATCTCCCAGTCGAGGACCGCCGCCGCCCGGAAGTCGTCCCAGATGATGTTGCCGATCCTGCTGTCACCCCAGCTGAGGACGACCTCGCCTTCCTCCGCCGGCTGGTGGTCGACCAGCCACTGCCACGTCGACTCGAGGACCGGCACCCGCAGGCCCTTCGCCGCCCAGTCGAGGAAGTCGCGGTAGTACGACATCTGCTGCTCGATGCCCGGTTTGCCACGCCCCGCCATACCGAGCCAATCGAGGCCCAGGGCGCGCCAATCGGTTCTGTGCACCGCGGCCAGCGCGTCGAGGCCGCTC
>DASXNO010000195.1:0-1528 GCA_036495025.1 Actinomycetota bacterium
GCTCCCGCCCGTCCTCTGGCGCGGTCGATGTTTGTCGCGTACCCTGCGAGCGGAATGTCCCGCGCGAGGGAGCCCCGCGTGGCTGGGGCGGGATGGGGAGCGGGCGTTGGCCGAGACCAGAAGATACGGATGGCTCTCCTCCAGGGAGCGACGGATTCTCGTGCTGGTGATCTGCCTTGCCGGGGCCGTGGGAGCCGTCGGAGCTGGGGTCTGGGTCTGGCACCTACCCGCCGCACGGCGCCAGATCGCGGCATCGACGTCGCAGAAGCCGGCTGCGTTCACCGAGCTCTACTTCACCGATCCGGCCGCGCTGCCCAAGCACCTGTCGACCGCCAGTCCGAGTTTCTTCGGGGTGACCGTCGCGAACCACGAGGGAACAACGGTCGTCTACTCGTATCTCGTGACCGTCCAGAGCATCCTCGGAACGGCCACCATCGCTCGGGGCCAGGTCAGCATCGCCGCGGGTGGGCGCAGGGATGCGCTGGAGCAGTTCACACCGCCGCAGGCGGGAATCGCCTACGAGTTCACCGTCCAGCTCCTGGGACGGCCGGAGGCGATCCACTTCACCGGGATGTCCTGACGTGGTCCCCAACGTGACGGGAACGGGGCGCACCCAGCGAGTCGCCGATCCGCCCGGTCACGCCGGGGCCGAGGGCGCGAGAGCCCCTGACTTCGTCGTCCAGGTCGTTGCCTACTTTCCACCCCATCTCGGGGGGATGGAGGTCGTGGCCGAAGCGATCGCGGAGAACCTCGCCGAGCACGGCCCGGTCGAGGTGCTGACATCGAGCACCGGCGCAGCCGGAGCGCTGCCCGTCGAGCGGCGAGGAAACCTGCGCATCCGCCGGCTGCGCACCCTTGAGATCGAGCACGTCCCCTTCATGCCCACGCTCCTGTTCCACCTGCTCCGCCTCCCTCGCCGTGCCGTCGTCCACGTCCACATCGCTCAGGCCTACGTGCCCGAGATGGTCCGGCTCTCGGCCTGGCTTCGCCGCCGGCCGTACGTCGCGCATTTCCACCTGGACTGCGACCCGACGGGTCGGTTCGGCTGGCTCTTCCTCCTGTACAAGCGCTGGATCCTGGGGGGAACGCTGCGCTCCGCCACCCGCGTGATCGTCCTCACTCCCGAGCAGGGGGACTTCGTCCACACTCGCTACGGCGTGGCCGAGGAGCGGATCATGGTCATGCCCAACGGCGTCCGGCGCGCGTTCGGGACGCAGGACCGGGCCTCCCCCGACCACGGAGGACCCTTCCGCCTGCTCTTCGTCGGCCGCCTGTCACCCCAGAAGAACCTGGCGCGGCTGCTGGCGGCGATACCGGCGATGCGCGTCCCCGTCGAACTGGTCGTCGTCGGGGAGGGCGAACAGCAGGCGATGCTCGAGGAGCTGTGCCGCGAGCGGGGCCTGGCCAGCGTGCGGATGGTGGGGTCCCAGACAAGCAGCCAGCTCGTCGAGTGGTACCGCTGGGCCGACGCGTTCGTGCTGCCCTCCGACAAGGAGGGCATGCCGCTGGCCGTGCTCGAAGCCATGGC
>DASXNO010000196.1:0-54666 GCA_036495025.1 Actinomycetota bacterium
GCCCACGAGCCGGCGGGCGAGGGCGTGATCCAGCATGGGCCCCAGCTTGGCGGTCGAGTACACCCTCGCCAGGTCGGCGATGGTCCGCCCCGGCGTGGTCACGGGGATGCCGCTCAACCGGCCGGCGTCGCCGGGGGCCAGTAGCCGCGTCTGATGGGCGATCAGCCCCTCCACCTGGACCTGCCGGGGCCGGGTCACCGTGACTTCCGCCCACCTCGGAGCGCCCGGCATGCCATGCAGCGCCGCAGCGGCCCGGTGAGAAGCCACCGCTCCGACACCTGCCGCCAGAACCCCCGCCATGGCCTTCTGCTCCCAGGTGCACTCCGTGCCGGCGAGGCGGTAGGCCCCCTGGAACACCCGGACCCACTCGCCGCTGGCCAGCCGGTGGTCGATCGAGCGTCCCGACATGCCGCACTCCAGGGCTTGGCGGCGGCAGATTGCACCGTGCTGGCGCTGTGCAAGCCCGAGAATGGTCCGTTCTGCATTGTTCACATGCGTAGAGAAGCATGGTTGGCCTGTTCTGGCCAGGGGTGGCAGGAAAAGTCCACAGTATGTGTGGAAAATCCCTGCCACCCCCGCCGCCCGAGGGTGTCCAGGGGCGTTGCGTAGTGTTGACCAGGTATGATTGAGGTGCTACGTTCTTAGCTCGCGTCTCGCCCCCCCGTTAGGGGAACCGGGCCGAGGGGCAGCCTGCCTCCCCAGTCGCCGAAGTACCTGACTTGGGACGCGGGCACACGCGCGAATGGCCAGAGAAGAAAGAGAAGGGTGCTAGGTTGCCGACGATTCAGCAGCTCCTCCGCAAGGGCCGCCAGAGCCAGGTCTCCAAGACGAAGACCCCGGCCCTGCGGCGATGCCCGCAGCGCCGCGGCGTGTGCACCCAGGTGAAGACGACCACGCCCAAGAAGCCCAACTCGGCCCTTCGCAAGATTGCGAGGGTGCGGTTGACGACGGGCGTCGAGGTGACCGCCTACATTCCCGGCATCGGGCACAACCTGCAGGAGCACTCGATCGTCCTCGTCCGTGGGGGAAGGGTCAAGGACCTCCCGGGCGTCCGCTACAAGATCGTCCGCGGCACCCTCGACACCGCCGGCGTCCGCAACCGCAAGAAGGCACGCAGCCGCTACGGCGCCAAGAAGGAGAAATAGAGGGATGCCACGCAAGGGACCTGCCATCAAGCGGGAGCCGAAGCCCGACCCCGTCTACCACAACCCGCTGGCGACGCAGTTCATCAACCGGCTGATGCTGCGGGGCAAGCGCTCGCTGGCGGAGAAGATCGTCTACGGGGCGCTCAAGATCATCTCCGAGAAAACCGGCGGTGACCCCACCCAGACGTTGCGCAAGGCCACCGACTCCGTCCGGCCCCTCATCGAGGTCAAGTCCCGGCGGGTCGGCGGCGCCACGTACCAGGTCCCCATGGAGGTGCCCTCCCGGCGCTCGACGACGCTGGCGATCCGCTGGATCGTCAACTTCTCCCGGGCGCGCCGTGAGCGCACCATGGAGGCCCGGCTGGCCGGCGAGTTGATGGATGCAGCAAATGGTGTCGGTGCTTCCGTGAAACGGCGGGAGGACCTGCACAAGATGGCGGAGGCGAATAAGGCGTTCGCGCACTACAGATGGTGACGCTCCCAACCGGCGTGCCGGTCGTGGGGTAAGCTGGAACGTCCGTTTCCGAACGCAGTCGCGTACAGGGGGCAGCTTTGGGCAAAAGCAGGCGGGTGGTTTCGCAGACGTAGGTTTGCGCTGTAGCGAAGCCGCCCGGCCGGGAGACTGCCTCCCGGCCGTTTTGTTGCAAAAAAGCGTAGTGAGGCAGACGGAACACCGCAAGAACAAGGCAACAAGCAACAGCGAGGACATTCCGTAGGGGGGTTGGAAGGGTTGGTGGTAAAGGCGATGGCAAGCGAACCTGAGTTCCTCCAGAAACCCACACTGAGGGCAGTGGAGGGCAAGGCCGGCGCGCCCTTGATCAGGGAGTATCCGCTGCTGCGTACCCGCAACATCGGGATCATGGCCCACATCGACGCAGGCAAGACCACGACGACCGAGCGGATCCTCTACTACACCGGCCGCACCTACAAGATGGGCGAGGTCCACGAGGGCGCCGCCGTCATGGACTGGATGATCCAGGAGCAGGAGCGCGGGATCACCATCACGTCTGCCGCCACGACCTGCCGGTGGAAGGACCACTGGATCAACATCATCGACACGCCCGGCCACGTCGATTTCACCGTCGAGGTCGAACGGGCGCTGCGCGTCCTCGACGGCGCGGTCGCTGTCTTCGACGCCGTTGCCGGTGTCGAGCCCCAGACCGAGACGGTCTGGCGCCAGGCCGACCGCTACCGGGTCCCCCGGATCTGCTTCATCAACAAGATGGACCGCCTCGGCGCGGACTTCTTCATGACCGTCGACATGATCCGGGAGCGCCTCGGCTCCCACCCCCTGCCCGTCCAGATCCCCTGGGGCAGCGAGGCCGACTTCCACGGCGTCATCGACCTCATCGAGATGAAGGGCCGCTACTGGACCTCCGACAAGGGCGACGTGTGGGAAGACCGGGAGATCCCGGAGGAGCTCCGGCAGGAGGCCGACTACTGGCACCACGAGCTGTTCGAGGCGCTGGCCGAGTTCGACGACGAGGTCATGGAGGCCTACGTCGGCGGCGGCGAGCCCAGCCCCGAGCATCTCCGCATGGCGGTCCGCAAAGCCACGCTCACGGGGGAGGCCACCCCGGTGCTCTGCGGCTCCGCCTTCAAGAACAAGGGCGTCCAGCCGCTGCTCGACGCGATCCTCCACTACCTGCCGTCGCCGCTCGACGTCCCGCCCGTGGTGGGCGAGAACCCCAAGACCGGCGACAAGGCGGAGCGCAAGGCCGACGACGCCGAGCCGTTCTCCGCCCTGGCCTTCAAGATCATGTCCGACCCCCACGTCGGCCGGCTCACCTACTTCCGGGTCTACTCCGGCATGGTCAAGACGGGCGCGGCGGTGTCGAATTCCACCCACGACCGCAAGGAGCGCATCGGCCGCATCCTCCAGATGCACGCCAACCACCGGGAGGACAAGGAGGCGGCCTTCACCGGGGACATCGTGGCGGTCGTCGGCATGAAGCACACCTTCACCGGCGACACGCTCTGCGACCCCACCCACCCCATCATCCTCGAGGCCCCCGTCTTCGCCCAGCCCGTCATCCACCTGGCGATCGAGCCGAGGACGAAGGTCGACCAGGAGAAGCTCGCCACGGCGCTGCAGCGCCTCGCCGAGGAAGACCCGACCTTCCAGATCCGCACCGACACCGAGACCGGCCAGACAATCATCGCGGGCATGGGGGAGTTGCATCTCGAGGTCCTCGTCGACCGGCTGACCCGTGAGTTCAAGGTCGACGCCAACGTCGGCAAGCCGCAGGTCGCCTACCGCGAGACCGTCCGCCAGCACGTGGAGAAGGTGGTCCTCCGGTACGTCAAGCAGACCGGTGGCAAGGGCCAGTTCGCCCACGTCGTCCTCGACCTGGAGCCACTCGGCCCCGGTGGGGGCTACGAGTTCGTCGACAAGATCAAGGGCGGCTCCATCCCCACCGAGTACATCCCGGCGGTGGACCAGGGCGTCCAGGAGGCCATGGCCTCGGGTGTCCTCGCGGGCTACCCGCTGGTCGACATCCGGGTCACCCTGGCCGACGGGTCGTACCACGAGGTGGACTCCTCGGAGATGGCGTTCAAGATCGCCGGTTCGATGGCCTTGAAGGAAGCGGTCGCCAAGGCCAGGCCGGTGCTGCTCGAGCCCGTGATGGAGGTCGAGGTCGTGACCCCCGAAGACTTCATGGGCGACGTCATCGGCGACGTCAACAGCCGCCGGGGCCGCATCGAGAAGTTGGATAATCGTGGGTCATCACGTATCATCCGTGCCTTCGTGCCCCTGGCCGAGATGTTCGGATACGCAACCGACCTCCGGAGCCGCACCCAGGGCCGGGCCACCTACACCATGCAGTTCCATTCGTACCAGGAAGTGCCGGCCGCCCTTGGCGAGCAGATCGTCAAGAAGATCCGGGGCTACTAAGCAACGCTGCCAGGCGACGAGCAGCACCGAGCGCACGACGAGAAGAGAGCAGTAAGGACGATGGCGACCCAGAAGATCCGCATCAAGCTGAAGGCGTACGACCACGAGGTCATCGATCAGAGCGCCCGCAAGATCGTCGACACCGTGACCAGGACCGGCGCAGGGGTGCATGGGCCGATCCCACTGCCCACGCGCATCGAGCGGGTCACCGTCATCCGGTCCCCGCACAAGGACAAGGACTCACGGGAGCACTTCGAGATGCGGACGCACAAGCGGATGATCGACATCCTCGATCCGACGCCGAAGACCGTTGACTCGCTCCAGCGGCTGGACCTGCCCGCCGGTGTCGACATCGAGATCAAGCTCAACCTGTAGGACACGAGAGGAAATCATGGCGGACGTCACCAAAGGGATCCTGGGCACCAAGGTCGGGATGACCCAGATCTTCGACGAGGCTTCCCGGGTCATTCCGGTGACCGTCGTCCAGGCGGGGCCCTGTCGCATCTCGGCGGTGCGCACCGTCGAGAAGGACGGCTATGCCGCCATCCAGCTCGCCTTCGGCGAGGTCTCCGAGCGCAAGCTCAACCGACCCGAGCTCGGCCATCTGAAGACCCTCTCGCTCCCGGCGATGCGCCACCTCGTCGAGCTGCGACTGGCGACGACCGATGGATTTGAGGTCGGCCAGGAGGTCCTGGCGGACGTGTTCGCCAAGGGGGAGCGGGTCGACGCCGTCGCCAGGTCCAAGGGCAAGGGCTTCTCGGGGGTCATGCGCCGCCACGGCTTCAAGGGTCTCTCCTCCAGCCACGGTACCGAGCGCAAGCACCGCTCCCCCGGCTCCGTCGGCGCCAGCGCCACCCCGTCCCGCATCTTCAAGGGGATGAAGATGGGCGGCCAGCTCGGTGCCGGCCAGGTCACGATCCTCAACCTCGAGGTCGTCGAGGCGGACCCCAGGCGCAACCTCCTCCTGATCCGGGGTGCCGTTCCCGGCCCCAACGGCTGCCTGGTGCTCATCCGCTCCTCCGTCCGGGCGAAGGGGGCGAAGTCCTCGTGAGTGTCGCCACCTACGTCGACGGTGACGGTGCCCAGGCCGGCACCGTCTCGCTGCCCGATGAGATCTTCGATGTCGAACCCAACGTCCCGGTCATGCACGCGGTGGTCAGGGCGCACCTTGCCGCCATCCGGGCGGGTACCCACTCGACGAAGACCCGGGCCGAGGTCCGCGGCGGCGGGCGCAAGCCCTGGCGCCAGAAGGGGACCGGCCGGGCCCGCCACGGCTCCATCCGTGAGCCGCAGTGGGTGGGCGGCGGGATCGCCCACGGGCCAAAGCCCCGCGACTATGCCTTCAGCCTGACGAAGAAGACCCGTGCCCTGGCCCTCAAGGGAGCCCTGAGCGACCGGGCCCGCGAGGGCAGCATCGTCGTGGTGGACCTCCCTGCCTTCGAGGAGCCGAAGACGAAGCGGGCGGTGGAGTTGCTGGAGCGCTGGGGGGCGAGCGGCAAGGTCCTGATCGTGACCGGCCAGCGCGACCCCACCGAGCACATCGACACCTGGAAGTCGTTCCGCAACCTCCCCCACGTCCTGATGGTCCAGGTGCCGACGACCTACCGGGTGCTGGCCGCCGACGTCGTCGTCCTGACCCGGGAGGCCCTGGCCGAGATCACGAAGTCGGACGTCTCGGTCGAGGGTGCAACGCCAGCCCCTGAGCCGGTCCTCGAGGCGCCGGAGACCGTGGCGGAGGTCGCCCCCGAGAGCGTCCCCGAGATCGTCCCGGCGAGCGAGAGCGGCGAGCGCGACGAGAGCACGGCAGTGCCTGAGGCAGGTGAGGCCGAATGACCGCCGCCCGCGACATCATCCTGCGCCCGGTCGTCAGCGAGAAGTCCTACGGGCTCATCGACCACGACACCTACACGTTCCTCGTGCCCCGGGAGGCCACGAAGATCGACATCCGCCACGCGGTGGAGGAGATCTGGGGCGTGAAGGTGGTCGGCGTCAACACTGCCAACCGCAAGGGCAAGACCAAGCGCACCCGGAACATGACCGGCACACGGGCAAGCTCGAAGCGAGCCATCGTCAAGCTCGCCGAGGGCGACAAGATCGAACTCTTCGAGACACGGTAGGGATCCGACCATGACCATCCGAAAGGCCAAGCCCACGACTCCCGGACGGCGAGGGATGTCGTTTGCCGACTTCTCGGATATCACGCGGGACCATCCCGAGCGCTCCCTCGTCGCCCCCAAGCCGAAGAAGGCGGGTCGCAACGTCCACGGCCGGATCACGACGCGCCACCAGGGCGGCGGCCACAAGCAGCAGTACCGGCTGATCGATTTCCGCCGGGACAAGGACGCCATCCCTGCGAAAGTCGCCCACATCGAGTACGACCCCAACCGGAGCGCCCGCATCGCCCTGCTGCACTACGTCGACGGCGAGAAGCGCTACATCGTCTGTCCCGACAAGGTCTCGGTGGGCGACATGCTCATGAGCGGGCCCACCGCGGAGATCCGGCCCGGCAATGCGCTGCCCCTGCGGAACATCCCCGTGGGTACAGTGGTTCATAATGTGGAGTTGAAGCAGGGCGGCGGTGCGAAGATTGCCCGCTCGGCAGGCGCTTCGGTCCAGTTGGTGGCCAAGGAGACAACCATGGCCACCCTGCGGCTCCCCTCGGGAGAGATGCGGCTCATTCCCGTGGGCTGCCGTGCGACGGTCGGTGAGGTCGGCAACTCCGAAGCCGAGCTGATCTCGGTCGGCAAGGCGGGCCGCAGCCGCTGGCAGGGTAAGCGGCCGAGCGTCCGGGGTGTGGCGATGAACCCCATTGACCACCCCCTGGGTGGTGGCGAGGGCAAGGCCTCCGGTGGCCGGAACCCGACGTCGCCCTGGGGCAAGAAGGAAGGCAGGACGCGCAAGAAGGGCAAGTACTCCGACGCCGCCATCGTCCGGCGGCGCGGAGCGAAACGGGGAGGGTAGGGAGTGCCGAGGTCACTGAGCAAGGGTCCGTTTGTCGACGACCATCTGTTGAAGAAGGTCGACGAGTTGAACCGCCGCGGCGACAAGCGGGTCGTCAAGACCTGGTCGCGCCGGTCGACGCTGATCCCGGACATGGTGGGCCACACGCTGGCGGTGCACGACGGCCGCAAGCACGTGCCGGTGTACGTCACCGAATCGATGGTCGGCCACAAGCTCGGCGAGTTCGCCCCGACCCGGACCTTCCGAACGCACGGGCACCACACCGAACGAAGCTCGAGGCTGAAGTAACGATGGCGAAGACACGTTCCGAACTCAACCGGCAGGCGACGGCCGGTGCGCGCTACCTGCGCATCAGCCCGCCGAAGCTCAACCAGGTGGCTGCCCTGATCCGCGGCGTCCACGTCGACGAGGCGCGCCGGATCCTCGCCTTCACCCCCAAGGCAGCGAGCCATGAGATCTCGAAGGTGCTGGAGGCGGCGATCGCCAATGCCGAGCACAACCACGACCTGGCCGCCCACGAGCTGTTCGTGAAGGAGGTCACCGCCGACGAGGGGCCGACGCTGAAGCGGTTCCGCCCCCGTGCGCTGGGCCGCGCCTATCGCATCCGCAAGCGGACGAGCCACCTGCACATCGTCGTGGAGCGCCGGGGCACCGAGCCGGCGCCACGGCCCGCAGGGAGCGCCGGTGCCGAGCCGGCAGGGCGCCGGTGGCGGCGGGGCCAGGGCGAGGCGGCGGCGTCGGGCGCAGCCCCGAAGGCGCCGCGGACGCGGGCCGGCCTCAGGGCGGCCAGGAGAGCTGGACCGAAGACGGAGAGCAGGGGCGAGGCAAAAGGCGGCGGGCGCCGCCAGATGCCGAGGCCGGCCAAGGGAGGCAACTGAGCGTGGGTCACAAAGTTCACCCGTACGGGTTCCGGCTGGGCATCGTCACCGACTGGAAGTCCCGCTGGTACGCCGAGGGCAACCAGTACCGCCAGTACGTGCTGTCGGACGACCGTATCCGGGAATACCTGAAGAACCTCCTCCCGCACGCCGCCATCAGCCGGATCGAGATCGAGCGGACCCGCGAGCGCGTCCGGGTCGACGTCCACACGGCCCGGCCGGGCATCGTCATCGGCCGCCGGGGGGTGCAGGCAGACGAGATCCGCGGCACCCTCGAGCAGATGGAGACCAAGGCAGCCCGCGCCGTGACCGGCAAGGACGTGAACGTCCAGGTGCAGCTCAACATCATCGAGGTGAAGGCCCCCGACCTGGACTCACAGCTCCTGGCCCAGGCCGTGGCCGAGCAGCTGTCGTCCCGGGTGTCGTTCCGCAGGGCGATGCGCAAGGCGGTCAACACCGCGATCAAGGCGGGGGCCCAGGGCGTCAAGATCTCCTGCGCCGGCCGCCTCGGCGGGGCCGAGATGAGCCGCCGTGAGGGCTACCACGAGGGCAAGGTCCCGCTGCACACGCTCCGGGCGGACATCGACTACGGCTTCACCGAGGCCCGGACCACCTTCGGGCGCATCGGCGTCAAGGTCTGGATCTACAAGGGCGACGTGGTCCCCGTCCGGGAGGCAACCGCCCGGCGCCGGGCCGCGGAACAGGACGCGGCGGTCTCCGGCCAGGCCCCCGCGCCGGCCCCGGCCGGCACCGACCGCCCGGCACGCTCCGGCGGGCGCGGCGGACAGGGTGGCCCCCGCTCCGGGGGCGGCGGCGGCCAGGGGCGGCCCCCGCGGCGCGAGCCCCGCCCGGCACCGGCCGCCCAGGCGACCCCGGCTCCCGTCCCCTCGACTGCACCACCGGCTCCTGCCGAGCCCGCAGCGGCACCGCCGCCGCCGACCCGGCAGGCGCAGGAGGGGCCCGCCGATGCTTAGCCCGAAGAAGGTCAAGCACCGCAAGCAGCACCGCGGCCGCATGCGGGGGCTGTCCAAGGGCGGCACCAAGGTCAACTTCGGTGACTTCGGCCTCCAGGCAATCGAGCCCGGCTGGATCACGAGCCGCCAGATCGAGTCGGCACGTGTCGCCATCACCCGCCACGTCAAGCGAGGCGGCAAGGTGTGGATCAACATCTTCCCGGACAAGCCCTACACGAAGAAGCCCGCCGAGACCCGGATGGGGTCCGGCAAGGGCAACCCCGAGGGCTGGGTGGCCGTGGTGAAACCTGGCCGGGTCATGTTCGAGCTCGCCGGCGTCCCCGAGCCCATCGCCACCGAGGCCATGCGTCTCGCCGGGCACAAGCTGCCCATTCACACCCGGTTCGTCCGGCGGGAGGGTGGAGAGGTTTGAAGACCGCGGAGATTCGTGAGCTACCCTCTGAGGAGTTGCAGACGCGCCTCGACGAGGTGAAGGAGGAGTTGTTCAACCTCCGCTTCCAGCACGCCACCGGCCAGCTCGAGAACTACGGCCGGCTCGGTCAGCTCCGGAGGGACGTCGCGCGGCTTCGCTCGATCCAGCGTGAGCGGGAGCTCGGTATCGGCAACGAGCCGGAACCCGAAGAGGTCGAGCGCTCCCGCCGCCGGCGCGAGCGGGAGAAGGAAGAAAGCGACGCCGATGCTCCGAGGCGCCGGCGGGGTCTGCGGCGTGGGCGCGGCGAGGAAGCGGAAGCCGGCGAGACCGGCGAGGCCGGGGCAATGGAGACGTCTGAAGAGGCCGGAGAGGTGGAGGAAGACCAGTGAGCGATGCCGGGGGGCCCTCGGACGAGGTTCGGGGGCAGGAAAAGGTTGAGGAGCGACCGCAGCGCAAGGTGCGCCTGGGCGTCGTGACCTCCGACCGCATGGACAAGACCGTGGTGGTGCAGATCACCCAGACGATCCGCCACCCCCTCTACCCAAAGATCTACCGGCGGCGGAAGAACCTCTACGCCCATGACGAGACCAACGCCGTCAAGGTCGGCGACACGGTGCGGGTCATGGAGACGCGGCCGATGTCGAAGCTGAAGCGCTGGAGGGTTGTCGAAGTGCTTGAGAGGGCGAAGTGATCCAGCAGGAGTCCCGGTGCAGGGTGGCGGACAACACGGGTGCCCGCGAGGTGCTCGTCATCAAGGTGCTGGGCGGCTCCCAGCGCCGGTACGCCGGCGTGGGCGACGTCATCGTCGCCGCGGTCAAGGACGCCCTGCCCAACCAGCAGGTCAAGAAGGGTGACGTGGTGAAGGCGGTCGTCGTGCGGACCGCCAAGGAGAAGCGCCGCCCCGACGGCAGCTACATCCGCTTCGACGACAACGCCGTCGTCATCATCAACGACCAGAACAACCCCCGCGGCACCCGCGTCTTCGGGCCGGTGGCCCGGGAGCTCAGGGAGAAGCGCTTCATGAAGATCATCTCGCTCGCCCCGGAGGTCCTCTAGTGGCTGCCCGCATCCGCAAGGGAGACCGGGTCCACGTCCTGTCCGGCAAGGACGCCGGCAGGGAGGGCCGGGTGATCGCCGTTCTCCCGGCCCGCAACCGGGTGCTCGTCGAGGGCGTCAACCGGGTGAAGCGCCACGAGAAGGTGCGGCCCTCCGCCCGCGGTGGCGGCCAGGAGGGCGGGATCGTCACCAAGGAGCTCCCCGTGGACCTGTCCAACGTCACGCTGGTCTGCGGGTCCTGCGGCCCGACCCGCGTCGGGTTCTCCGTTGCCGAAGACGGCACGAAGATCCGCGTCTGCCGTTCATGCGAAGGGGAGCTGGCCTGATGGCAACCAGCACCGCCCAGGCCGCGCCCGGCACGGGCTACGAGCCGCGCTTCAAGCGCCGTTACCTCGACGAGATCCGTCCCCGGCTCATGGCCGACACGGGGCTGAACGTCATGGCGGTCCCGCGGGTCGTGAAGATCGTCGTCAACATGGGCGTCGGCGAAGCCGTCAGGGAAGCCAAGACCCTCGACGAGGCAGTGAACGAGCTGCGGATCATCACCGGCCAGAAGCCGATGGTGACGAAGGCCCGGCGGTCGATCGCCGGCTTCAAGCTGCGCGAGGGCGTGCCGATCGGCGCCAAGGTGACGCTGCGGGGCGACCGGATGTGGGAGTTCCTCGACCGCCTGCTGTCGGTTGCCCTGCCCCGGATCCGGGACTTCCGTGGCCTCAGCCCGCGCTCGTTCGACGGCAGGGGCAACTACAGCTTCGGCGTGACCGAGCAGCTCATCTTCCCCGAGATCGACTACGACAAGGTGACGACGATCCGGGGCATGGACATCACCATCGCAACGACGGCAACGACGAACGAGCAGGGTGCGGCGCTGCTGTCTGCCTTCGGGTTCCCCTTCCGGAGCGGCTAGGATTGAGGGCTGGGGTGAGGCGGCACGCAGGGCAACCCACGAGGCAGTTCGAGAGTCATATCAAGCGTCAGTTCAAGAGGAGCGGGGCACAGATTGGCTAAGAAGGCGCTCGTCATCAAGGCAAGCCGGCCGCCGAAGTTCAAGGTGCGCGGCTATTCACGCTGCAAGCGCTGCGGTCGCCCGCGCGCCTACCTCCGCAAGTTCGCGCTGTGCCGCCTCTGCTTCCGGGAGCTCGCCCACCGTGGCGAGGTGCCCGGCATCACCAAGGCGAGTTGGTAGGGGGCTGCCATGATCTCGACCCCAGGGGGACCCCGACCTTGTCGATGACCGATCCCATCGCGGACATGCTCGCCCGCATCCGCAACGCCCAGGGCGCGGAGCACGACACCGTTGAGATGCCACTGTCGAAGGTGAAGGTCGAGATCGCCCGTATCCTGAAGGCGGAGGGCTACATCGCCGACTACAAGACGATGATTGGCGACAGCGGCCATCCCGCCCTCAGCGTTCGTCTGAAGTACGGGCAGGGAAGGGCGAGGACGATCTCGGGCATCAAGCGCATCTCCAAGCCCGGCGGCCGCGTCCACGCGAGCAGCGCCAACCTGCCCAAGGTGCTGGGGGGCATGGGGATCGCCATCCTGTCGACGTCGTCGGGCATGATGACCGACCGCGACGCCAAGCGGGTCGGCGTGGGCGGCGAGGTTGTCGCCCACATCTGGTAGCGGACGAGAGCTGGAGACCTGACGCATGAGTCGTATCGGAAGGATGCCCATCACGGTCCCGAGCGGTGTCGATGTCGACATCGAGCCGGGGTTCGTCCGCGTGAAGGGCCCGAAGGCGTCCCTCCAGCGGTCGATCCCCTCGGTCATCGAGTTCCGGCGTGAGGGAGACACGCTCCTGGCCGTCCGGCCGTCCGACTCCGGGGAACACCGCTCTCTGCATGGGCTGACCCGCACCCTGGTCGCCAACATGGTGATCGGCGTGACCCAGGGCTTCGAGCGCAAGCTCGAGATCCACGGCGTCGGGTACCGCGCCACGCCGCGTCCCGACGGCATCGAGCTGGCACTCGGCTACTCCCACCCCATCCGGTACCCCGCCCCCGACGGCATCACCTTCGAGGTGCCGACGCCGACGCGGATCACCATCAGGGGCGCCGACAAGGAGCGGGTGGGCCAGGTCGCTGCCGAGATCCGGGCCCTGCGCAAGCCCGACCCGTACAAGCAGAAGGGTGTCCGCTACGAGGGCGAGCACATCCGCAAGAAGGCAGGAAAGGCGTCCAAGTGAGCAGGAATCCCCACGCAGCCCGGATCCGCCGCCACGCCCGAGTCCGCAAGAAGGTGTCGGGCACGCCGGCGCGGCCACGGCTCGCCGTGTTCCGCAGCAACCGCCACGTCCACGCCCAGCTCATCGACGACGTCGCCGGCAGGACCCTGGCGGCCGCCTCCACCGAGGAGGCGTCGCTGCGCTCCGCGACGACGGCGCCGGTTGACCGGGCCGGGGCCGTTGGCAAGCTGCTCGCGGAGCGGGCGACCGCCCAGGGCATCACGTCGGCGGTCTTCGACCGCGGCGGGTTCCGTTTCCACGGCCGAGTGAAGGCCCTGGCCGATGGCGCACGCAGCGCCGGACTGGAGTTCTAGATGCCACCACCAAGCGCAGGACGAGGCCGCGGCCCCGGGGGGCCAGGCGGACCGGGTGGCTTCGGTCGCCGGGACGGGGGTCCGGGCGGAGGACGGCGCGACGGCCCACGCCGCGACGGCGGGAACCGCCGCGAGGACGAGGCGCGGGCGGGCTACATCGAGCGCATCGTCGGCAGGCCGCGGCGCGTGGCCAAGGTCGTCAAGGGCGGCCGGCGCTTCTCGTTCAGCGCCGTGGTTGTCGTCGGCGACGGCAACGGGCGGGTCGGCGTCGGGCAGGGCAAGGCCCGCGAGGTGCCGGCCGCCATCGCCAAGGCGTCCGAGTCGGCGCGCAAGTCGATGTTCGACGTCCCCCTCGTGCTCGCGACGATTCCCCACCAGGTCCTCGGTGAGGCCTCCGGCGCCGTCGTCATGCTGAAGCCCGCCTCGCCGGGCACCGGCGTCATTGCCGGCGGTCCGGTCCGGGCCGTCGTCGAGGCCGCCGGGATCAAGGACATCCTGTCCAAGTCGCTCGGCTCGTCGAACGCCATCAACATCGTCCACGCCACCATCGACGGCCTGCGCTCGCTGCAGCGCCCCGAGGACGTGGCCCGCCGCCGCGGCAAGACGGTCGAGGAGGTGGCGCCGGCCTACCTGTTGCGTCCCAAGGTCGTCACGGCCCACGCCGCCAGCGCCCAGCCTGAACCAACCGCCAATTCCAGGTCATAATCGAACGATGCCAAACGTGAGAATCACGCAGGTGCGCAGTGCCGCCTCCCGCAAGGCGGACCAGGGCCGGACCCTCCGGGCCCTCGGGCTGACGCGCATTCGTTCGTCGGTGGTGCACGAGGATCGCCCCGAGATTCTCGGGATGATCCGCAAGGTCTCCCATCTCGTTGAGGTCGAACCTGCGACCGGCCGTGGTGAAGCTGACCGGAAGCGGCGAGGTCAGTGAAGCTCCACGAGCTCGCCCCCGCTGCCGGGTCGACCCGGCCGCGCCGGCGCGTCGGCCGCGGCCGCGCGGGTGACGGCGGCAAGACCGCCGGCCGGGGCACCAAGGGCGCCAAGGCCCGGGGTCAGATGGCCCGCACGTACGAGGGCGGCCAGATCCCGCTGCAGATGCGCCTTCCGAAGTTGCCCGGCTTCCGCTCGCCGAACCGGGTGCCCTACACCGTGGTGAACCTGGCAAGCCTCCAGGCGGCCTTCGAGCCGGGTGCCCTCGTCGACCCCGACACGCTGCGATCCAAAGGGCTCGTGAAGAAGAAGGGGCCGGTCAAGGTGCTCGGTGAGGGAGACGTCGCCAAGGTCCTTCGGGTACGGGCGCATGCCTTCAGCTCGAGCGCCGTTGCAAAACTCGAGGCTGCAGGCGGCGCCACCGAGGTGATCGAGCGCAGCTGAGGTGATCTTCCCCGTTCCGCGCTGCCGCCACGAGGAGCCCTAGATGCTTTCAGCATTCGTCAACGCTTTCAAGGTCCCCGACCTTCGCAAAAAGCTGTTGTTCACGCTGTTCATCATCGCCATCTACCGGCTGGGCTCCCACATACCGGTGCCCGGGATCGACATCAAGACGGCCCGGAGCCTGACCAGCGTCAACGGCGGCGTGCTGGGCCTGCTCAACCTCTTCTCCGGCGGCGCACTGACCCAGCTCGCGGTGTTCGCCCTCGGGATCATGCCCTACATCACGTCGACGATCATCATGCAGCTCCTGGCGGTCGTGATCCCCAAGCTCGAGGCCTGGCAGAAAGAGGGCGAGATCGGGCTCAAGAAGGTGACGCAGTGGACGCGCTACCTCACCGTTGGCCTCGCGGTCCTCCAGTCGACCGGTCTCGCCTTCCTCTTCCACAAGGGCGGCCTCACGAACGCCCAGGGCCAGGGCGTGGACCTGATCCCCCACTTCACGCCGCAGCGGGTGGCCCTCATCGTGCTGACGCTCACCGCGGGCACCGCCCTCATCATGTGGTTCGGCGAGCTCATCACCACCCGGGGGGTGGGCAACGGCATGTCGATCCTGATCTTCGCCGCCATCGTCGCCCGGCTTCCTGCCGAAGGCAATGCGATGTACCAGCAGCTCGGGCCGTGGTGGTTCGCACTGATCGCGGGGCTCGGCATCCTCATCATCGTGGCGATCGTCATCGTCGAGCAGGGGCAACGCCGGATCCCGGTCCAGTACGCGAAGCGCGTGGTCGGGCGCAAGCTCTATGGCGGTTCGTCGACGTACATCCCGCTCAAGGTCAACCAGGCGGGCGTCATCCCCATCATCTTCGCTTCCAGCGTCCTGTACTTTCCGGCCCTGGTTTCGACGATCATCCCCTACAAGGCACTGAACGACTTCCTGAGCCGCAATGTGGAGAACCAGGCCTCGCCGGTCTATGTCGTCCTGTACGGCCTTCTCATCGTCTTCTTCACATATTTCTATACGGCCATCACCTTCAACCCGGTCGAAGTTGCCGACAACATGAAGAAGTACGGAGGCTTCATCCCCGGCATCCGGCCTGGCCGGGCCACCGCCGAGCACCTCGACTTCATCCTCACCCGCATCACACTGCCGGGATCGATCTTCCTTGCAGCGGTCGCCATCCTGCCCTCAATCGCCCTCGCCCTGCTCAAGGTCCGCAGTTTCCCCTTCGGCGGGACCTCCATCCTCATCACCGTCGGCGTCGCGCTCGAAACGATGAAACAGTTGGAGTCCCAGCTTCTGATGCGTCACTACGAAGGCTTCCTGACGTAGATGGCGCCAGCCCGGGGAAAGCGCTGGCCTTGCGGATCGTCCTCCTAGGGCCACCTGGCGCTGGGAAGGGCACCCAGGCGGCCAGGCTGGCCGCTCACCTGGGGGTGCCGCACATTGCCACCGGCGACATGCTCCGGCTGGCTGCGAATGCCGACAGCCCGCTCGGGCGCCGCCTCCACTCCTACATGGACCGGGGCGAGCTCGTGCCGGACGACCTGACGAACGCGATCGTCGAGGAGCGCATCAGCCAGCCCGATGCCGCGAAGGGCTTCGTCCTCGATGGGTATCCTCGAAGCGTGGACCAGGCCAAGATGCTCGACGAGTCGCTGGCGAAGCAGGGCGTGTCGCTCGACAAGGCGGTCAAGTTCATGATCACCGGGCCGGAGATCGTCTCCCGGCTGTCCGGACGGCTGGTCTGTCCCGTCGACGGCTCCGTGTACCACCTCGTGACGAACCCGCCGAAGGTCGACAAGCTCTGCGACATCGACGGCACCCCCCTGGTCCAGCGGGAGGACGACAGCGAGGAGACGGTGCTCCGGCGGCTGGAGGTCTACGGGCAGCGGACCAAGCCGCTGTACGATTTGTACCGAGAGAGGGGCATCCTCGACGAGGTCGACGCCATCGGGTTGCCCGACGAGGTCTATGACCGGCTCTTGAAGGTGGTGGGCGAAGGGAAAAGGATAAGGGAAATGTCCGAAGGGCCTCAGAGGGGGTCGGGGGAACGGCAATGATCCAGAAGAAGAGTCCCGAGCAGATCGAAAAGATGCTCGTCGCCGGCCAGGCGCTTGCGGATGTGATCAACGAGCTCAAGGCCGCGGTCGCGCCGGGGGTCACCACCCTCGACCTCGATGCCCTGGCGGAGCGCCTGATCCGGGAGAAGGGGGCCGTTCCCTCGTTCCTCGGCTACCGGGGCTTCCCCGGCAGCATCTGCACCTCGCCGAACAAGGTGATCGTGCACGGAATCCCCAACGCCACGCCCCTGGCCGCCGGCGACCTGCTTTCGGTCGATGTCGGCCTCATCCTGGACGGCTGGCATGCCGACAGCGCCCACACCTACCCGGTCGGGCAGATCACGCCCAAGGCCCAACGCCTGCTCGACGTCACCCAGGCCTCGCTCGAGGCGGGGATCGAGATGTGCCAGCCGGGCAACCGCCTGACCGACATCTCCCACGCGGTCCAGCGGGTGGTCGAGCACGAGGGGTTCTCGGTGGTCCGGGAGTTCGTCGGTCATGGCATCGGCCGGAACCTGCACGAGGACCCGCAGATCCCGAACTTCGGACCGGCCGGTCGCGGCCCCCTCATCGAGGCCGGCATGGTCTTTGCCATCGAGCCGATGGTCAACGCCGGCGGCTGGCGGACCAGGACCCTGGACGACGGATGGACCGTCGTCACTGCCGACGGCAAGCTGTCGGCCCATTTCGAGCACACGGTGGCCGTGACGCCTGCCGGGCCCCTCGTCCTGACGAGGTTGCCCGCCCCCTCGTCGGTCGGCGCCTAGCCTGCTCGTCCTCAGGTGGGGGCCGGGCTGTGGACCGGGCTGGGGAAAACCTCCCGCTCTAGGGTATTCTCACCTCCCCTGCGTTTTCCCATGCACAGGGGCCCGCGGAGGGGGCGGGTAGGGCATGGAACCGTTGGACGAGCTCGACCCGTTGGCCACGGTCTTCCCGGAGGAGGACGCTCCGCTGCAGGGGCTCCCGCCGCTCGGAGGGTCCGGGCAGACGCGCGCGGCCCGGCACGAGTCGCCTGTCCCCGCCACCAGGGTGCCCTTCCCGCTGGACCCCATTCTCGCACCCGTGTTCAGAGATTTCGAGCAGTCCGGGGTGCGCTGGTGCCTCCTCGGCCTGCCGGAGGAGCGGCCGCAGGGCGCTGACGAGGAGGTCGTCGTCCTCGTCGACCGCTCGGCGCTCGCCACCGCCCGCCGGGCTCTGAAAGCGAACGGCTTCGCCCCGATCCCCACCTGGGGCCGCGGCCCCCTGTCCCGCTTCGTCGGCTACAACCCCAGCGGCGACCGCTGGGTGATCCTCGACGTCGCCACCCGCTTGACCTACGGCCCCAACGCCGAGTTGGAGACCGGCGCCGAGGGCGGCTGCCTCGAGCGGCGTCGCTGGGAGGGTGGGGTATACGTGCTCGCCGCCGACGACGCCTTCTGGACCCTGCTCCTCCACGTGCTGCTCGACGACCCCACGCTGCTTGGCGCACGACCCCCGGCGTTCGCCAAGACGCTGGAGCGCCTGGCGGTCGAGGCAAGGACGGAGGGCCCGCTCGGCCGGGTCGTTGCCTCGTTCCTGCCGGAGCGCTGGAGCACGGAGATCCTCGTCGACTGCGTGTGGGACGGGGACTGGGATGCGCTGGAGCGTCTCGCCCCGGTGCTCGCCGGGGCCTGGGCGCACGAGCAGGAGGGTCCAGCCCGACGCCGCGACCTCGCCAACCGCGCGCTGCGTCGCTTCTCGGCGCGGCGGCTACTGCCGCCGCCCAGGGGTCTGTCGGTAGCGCTGCTCGGCCCCGAGCCCGCCGCCAAGGCCGCCCTGGCCGAAGAACTGGGCAGGACCTTCTACCTGCCGGTGACCTTCATGCGGATGAACCCTCCGCCGCGCACCCGCGGCGGCAAGCTGACCCGGGCCTGGTTGTTCGTCACCCTGGTCACCTTCTGGCACCGCTACCTGATCGGCCGCCAGCGACGAAGCAAGGGCCGGCTCGTCATCTTCGACCGCTACACCTACGACTACCGCCTGCAGCCTGCGAAGCCCGCCCGGGCGCTCGGCAAGCTGCGCCGCCTGATCCTGGGTCGGGCCTGCCCCGCCCCCGACGTCGTCGTCGTGCTCGACGATCCGGCGCCGCCAAAGGTGCGCAAGCTCCGCCCCGACGTGCCCTACGAGAGCGTCCGCCAGCGCTACCTCGACCTCGCCCAGCGCCTCCCCGACGCCATCGTCGTCGAGGCGCCCGGCTCCCACGAGTCCTCCAGCGAGGACTCGATGGACGCCGAGCAGCTCCGGCGCGAGATCACCGCCCAGCTGTGGCGGGCCTACGCCGCCGCCCCACCCACGTCGTGGCTGCTGCGCCTCGGAGGTCTGCTCCAGCGCTGACGCGTCCCCATCAAACGTAGTGTGCTGTGGTCCACCAGGAAATGGGAGCCGACCCGTTGAATGCCGACCCGTCGGTGCCGGTCGAGACCCGGCCCGTCCACCCGTTGCTCGCCGAGGTGTTCGCGGCGCTCGACGCCGCGGAGATCGGGTGGTGCCTCCTGCGCGGCGAGGCAGGCCTCGCCTCCCCGAGCGGCGACATCGACATGATGGTCGATCCGTCGCAGGTCCGGGCAATGGAGGAGGCGCTGGCCCCACTCGGCGTCGTCCCGGTCGAGCGGTGGGGGGGCGGCCTCCACCGGTACTTCCTCGGCTACCACGCTCCGACCGATCAGTGGATCGACCTCGACGTCGAGCCCGAGTTTGTCTACGGACCCCAGGCCAGCTTCCTCGTGAACTGGATGCTACCGGCCCTGCGGACCCGCGTGGCCGCCGGGTGCCTGGCGCGGCGCCGGCAGGAGGGCGGCATCTGGGTCCTCGACCGCGACGACGCATTCTGGGCGCTGCTGGCGCATTGCGTCGTCGACAAGGGATCGGTGGCCGAGCGCCACCGCGAACGCCTCTCCGAACTGGCGGCGTCGGCGTCGGCGTCGGGCGAGTTCGGCACCGTCGTGGGCAGGAACTCCCCGCCCGGCTGGGACGCAGCCCGGATCATCGAGGCGGCGGCGGCCGGGAGCTGGGACGAGCTCGTTGCGGTCGGTGCCCAGCTCCCGCGGCGGGCGACCGCAGCGCGGCCGGTATCCACAAGGGCGGAAGCCCTGCTCCGCGGCCTCGGGCGGCTGCCGGCCACCGCCTGGCGGATGCGCCACGCCGGCTTCAGCGTCGCGATCCTCGGGCCGGACGGCGCCGGCAAGTCCACGCTCTCCTCGGGGATCGTCGCCAACTTCGGCCTGCCGGCCAGCCTTGTCTACATGGGTCTGTGGCAGGGCGAGGAGGGCCAGCGACGCTCCCTTGTCCGGGCCGGGCTCGCCGCCGCCAACCGGCCCCTCAAGGTCTGGCGCCGCTACCTCGTCAGCCGCTACCACCGGGCCAGGGGGCAGCTCGTGATCTTTGATCGTCACGTCTACGACGCCCTGCTCCCGCCCGAGCCCCCGCTCGTGTGGGCGAAGCGCCTGTTCTTCGGCTTCCTCGCGCACGCCGCCCCCGGCCCGCACCTCGTCCTGGTGCTCGACCTGCCGAGCGAGGTGACCATGCAACGGCGTCCGGAGGAACGGCCGGAGCATCTGGAGGCGCTGCGGGCCCAGTACCGTGCGCTCGCCGAGCGCCTGGGGCGGGCGCAGCTGATGCCGGCCGCCGGGACGCCCGACGAGATGCGCATCGACGCCACCGACCGTATCTGGCGGGCGTACGTCGCCCGGCGCTCGAGCACTAGGTAGGCACCGTGCGCCGGGCGAGCGCCGGCGTCTCCCTCGTCCAGGCCCGCCTCCGCCGGACGCGGGACGGCCGCCGGCGGATGGGGGAGGCCGTCGATCTGCTGCCGTCGATCCTGCGGGAGGTCGTGGCCCAGTCGGGCGTGGCCGAGGCCGCGGGCTGGGCGCTGCACGCCTCCCACCTCTCCGGCACCCACGTGGCCGTGCTGATGGTCGGCCCGGCGGGCCAGCCCCCGGCTGCAGTCGTCAAGATGCCGTCGACGTCCGAAGGGGTCGCAAGCCAGCGCAGGGAGGCCGAGGCCCTGGCCGCCCTGAGGTCGGAGCCGTCGCTGGGCGACCTCGCGGCGCTGATCCCGGGCCGGCTGGCCGAGGGCGAGGTCGCCGGCATCGCCTACACCGTCGAACGGGCGGTTCCGGGCGTCGAGGGCCGGGTCCTGCTGGGCGATCCGGCGATGAGGGAACGGGTCGTGGCGGCCGCGGCGGGCATCATCGGACGGATCCACCGGGCCACGTCGGCCTCGGTGGTGGTGGACGACGAGCTGCTGGAGCGCTGGGTCAGCAGCAGAGTCCGCCTCCTCGTCCCCGCCACCCGCAACGCGCCGGCCCTGGAGCGCCTCGACCAGCTCCTCCGCCGGGCCTGGGAGGGCCGGAGCGTCGAGGTGGCGTGGGTCCACGGGGACTACTGGCCGGCCAATGTCATCTTCGACTCCGCGCTGGCGGTCACGGGCATCATCGACTGGGAATGGGCAGCTCCCCGGGAGCTGCCGGCCCACGACCTCCTCTACCTGGCGATCCACCTGCGGATGCTGGCGGAGGGAAGGGAGCTCGGCCCCGTCGTCCAATCGTTGCTCGAGGGCGGCAGGGGCCAGCCGGTGGGTGGTGCCGACCGGGAGACGCTGCTGCTCGTCTGGCTCCGCCACGTGGCCTACAACCTGACCCAGTCGCCGGGCGACGCCCGCAACTGGATCTGGACGAGCCGCAACGTCGATTCGGTCCTGCGTCTGCTCTAAAACACCGTTGCGCAGCGAACTGAGGTAAGAATCACGCGTATACGCGCTATTTTTGCCTCGCTTCCGCCCGAGGGGCTTACGACAGAGCCGGCCCCGGGCTGATGGGCTTGGGGTTCCCGTTGTTGGGTGTGGCGGGGCCCGCCTCGGGCGGGATCATCTCCAGCACGCTGGCGTCCTGGTTGGTGAACAGCAGCTTCGCAAGTCCGTTGTTGACGAGCTTCTGGCCCAGGGCGTACTCCCACCCTGCCGGGAGTGAGTCGAGGGCCTCCCCCGCCGCCTCCTGGCTGCGCGTGATGATCAGGTACACGGGGTGGTCCCCGAGGCCCTGGTCGGCGGCCAGGCTGATCAGGCCCTTCTCGTCGGGCGGGTCGGTGGTGTTCTGGACCGACTCGTAGTCGAAGGCGTTGATGTCCTGGTAGCGCCACGGGAGCTGCGGGAACAGCGAGATCAGGGTCGTCCTCCCGTGACCGGGTGCCGCGGGCTGGGCGTTGGCGTACAGGTACCGCACCGCGGCGAGGTCGGCGGACGAGACTCGGTCGAAGCGCTCGTTGCCGTACCGGGCGACGAGCCAGGCAGGGCCGAATGCCGCCGCCACCAGGCAGAAGCACAACGCCGGCAGCGCGACCTTCTTCGGCTCGGTCGCCGGCATGAACGCCATGGCCGCCAGGAGGGCCACGAACGGCAGGGCGAACAGGTACGCCCGCAGGAGGGCCTCGCCGCCGTAGCTCTGGACGGCGAGCACCGGGAAGGGGGCAAACCCGAGGAGGAGCAGGCTCCAGTCGCCGTAGCCGAGCCTCCGCCGCCGGATGGTGCCGACGAGGGCGATCGCCGCGACGGTGCCCGCCAGGGCGATGCGGATCGCCAGCACATCCAGGCGGCCGGGGGAGCCCTGGATGCGTCCGGTCAGGCTGGTGCTGACGTTGGCGCCGAGGTGGCCGACGTCGCCGACGATCAGGTTGAGGTGGCCGGACCAGAATGCGATCGCCCCCAGGCTGATCCAGGACACCATTGTCACGGCGAGGATGACCGGGAAGCCCCGCAGCGTCGTCCGCCCGAAGAACAGGAGGGCGATCAGGCCGCCGAGGAGCAGGAACGGCGTCAGTTGGTGGCTGACGGTCATCGCCAGGAAGATGGCGGCGAGGATGGCGATCAGGGCACCCCGCTGGGTGGGGGTCGAGCTTGCCTCGATCAGCTCCTCGCCCCGGCCCCCGATCCTGTGCATCCAGGTGGCGAGGAACCGCTCCCAGCGGTTCCCCTGGTCAGGTTCGGGCATCGCAGGCCGGAACCATCGGAGGGCGACGGCGAGGAAGACCAGGAAGAGGAAGAAGTTGAACGCCTGGGGCGAGAAGTAGTCCTGCCCGACCCAGCTCGCAAGGTAGAAGAAGGCGAGCCCCATCCACCATGCCCGTTCGTTCCGGGTGACCGCCCGGAAGATGGCGTACAGCGGGGGGAGGTACATGAGGTTGAAGGCCAGCGGCGCCCACCGCAGGAAAGCCACGGGGCTGTGGAGGCCGGCGGCCTTGGACAGAAAGGCGGCGAGTGCGAAGAACCCGGGCCAGCTGAAACGGGCGTCGAGCGTGGGGAGGGTGGCACCGTGCTGGGCGATGTACTGCGCGAAGCCGGCGTGCAGCCACGAGGTCGCGAAGGAAGCGTGGGGCTCGACCAGCGGTCCGAGCCCGTCGAGCAACGCGATCAGGCCGATCAGCTGGAACGCCAGCAGCGGCCGGCGAAGCGGCCGCTGGCAGAGAGCAAAACCGAAGCTGACGATGACGAGGCCGATGGCGACGAAGTACACCGGGCCGACGACCGTCACCAGACCGAGGTCCCCGAGGGCGGAGGAGTCCACCCTGAGCAGCGCCAGGACTCCCATGACCAGCGCCGCGAAGGTCATCAGGGCCATCTGGCCCGTGCTCAAGCCGCCGCCGCGCCGCCCGGGATCCCTCGGGGCCGCCAGGTTCAGGCTCGGCCCGGGGGGTCCGGGCTGCGTGCGGAGCGCCTGTTCCTCCTCTTCGGCTCCGCCTCTGGTCATGCTTCGCTCTCCTGTGGGGCTCCGCGGCACGCTGCGCTCTCCTGTGGGGCTCCGCGGGAAGCCCAGCTCTCCCAGAAAGCGACGCGGCCTGGCCATGGCGCTCACGCAGCCCCGGCTGCGACCGGCTCCTTGCGCCCCAGGATCTTGAAGATCGAGGGTAACAGGCACAACGCAACGAAGACCTGGCTGGCGAGGTAGCCGAGGCCCACCCCGTCGATGCCGAACCGCCCCATGAGCCACCACGACAGGCCGGTGATCGACACCAGCAGGACCGCCTGCCAGAAGGCGATCTGGCCCACGCGGCGCTCCACCCTGGACAGCGCGATGTACAGGGACGTCACCGCCTTCGCCAGCACGGCGACCGCCAGCAGGCGCAGCAGGCCGGAGCCATGGACGGCATACGGGTGGCCGAAGACGCCGAGGACGCGCGGGGCGAACAGGAGCAGGATCGCCACGGCCGGCCCGATGATCGCGAGGACACGGCGTACGACCGTGCCTGCGTGGTGGCGGAGCAGCGACCGGTCCATCGCCCCTTCCACCATCAGCGCGACGCCGAGGTTCACGGTGACGAGGTCGAGGGCGTAGATGATGAGGTAGGCGCTCGCGAAGTAGCCCGCCTCTGCCTTGCCGAGCCGGGCGAGGATCAGCACGGGCAGCAGCGTCCCGGTGGCCATGAAGAGCACGGTCCCGAGGTAGTCGCCACCCATGAAGCGCCGGATCGAGCGGACGCCCAGGGCGCCGCCTGCTCCGGCCGGGAACCCTGCTTCCGCCTCGACCCCCTCGACCGGCCCAGCGCCGCCGGGTGCCGTCTGGCGTGCCATATGGCGGGGGAGCAGCCGCCGGAAGATGAAGTAGTTGGTGGGGAACAGGGCGATGAACGCCGGCAGCGTGAAGGAGGTGAAGATCCCGTAGTGCTGGGTGACGTGGGCCAGGCCCACGAGCATCCCGATCTTGACGACGCCGTAGAGCCCGTTCTCCACCGGGATCCACACCGCCTGCCGGATCCCGGTCAGCACCGCGTCCTGCAGGGCGAAGACGCACCACACCGTGACGGAGCCGCCGAGGGCCACCGCCAGGAGCCAGCCGTGGCCGAGGACTGCCGGGATGCGGTTGAAGAATGCCGTGTGGATGTGGATGAGGGCGATGTAGAGGAGGCTGACGAGGGCGCCGGCGGTGCCGGCAAGGACGTACGAGAACAAGGCGAGCCGCTTGGACTGGTCGCCCGCGCGGGGGATGAACCTGGCAAGCGCAGCCGCGAAGGTCAGCTGGCCTCCGATCCCTGCGAGCAGCTGCATGAGGCTGATGGCAGCGTTGCCGACGCCGACCTCGGCGGGCGAGTAGAGCCGGGCGGCAAGGATCCAGTAGAGCAGGCCGAGCACGGACGTCGCCCCGACGTTGATGATCAGTGCGTAGCCGTTGCGCAACAGGGGGTCGCGCCAGTCGTCCCGCAGGCGCCGCATGGGCGCGAGCGCCAGGCTTGCCGGGGCGCGGCGGACCGGCATCCTCACGGCAGCCGGCGTCTCAACGGATGCAGGAGGGGCAGCCCAGCGGTTGACCATTCGCCCACCTACGCTAACTGGCCCTCGTGGCCGTGCGCCCGGCCGTGCGCGCCCAGCGCCGGCTGCGGAGGTAGGCCACGGGGCCGACGAGCGCTCCACCCATCTCGACGAGGGTGAGCTGCCGCGGGAAGGTCGAGGTCTTCTTCTCGTTCTTCGGCGAGGAAGGGTTGAGGAAGTACGCCACGCCCCTGGGAGCCCGGCGGAGCACGTCGGCCCGGGTTTTCGGATTCAGGAGCGCCTTGGTCAGCACGGCCGCGAGGCCCACGCCGTAGCCCCGGACGGCACGCCGGAGGTCGGCGTACTCCCGGCGGTGATGGTGCCGGACGAGCGAGCGCGGCTCGTAGACGAGGCGGTAGCCGGCCAGGATGATCTGCAGGAAGGCGTCGATGTCCTCGCCGCCGCAGGCAGGGGTCGCGGGGCCAAGGGCGGTGTCGAAGCCACCGATCTCCCGGAGCACCACCGGGTCGAAGGCGGCGCTGGCGCCCGAGCCGAACTTGCCGACGGAATAGGGGTAGAGCGGGTCCGCCGGCGCGTGCTCACCCAGGTCGAAGATCCTCTGCTCGTAGCCCTTGTCGAACCCACCGAACTCTTCGATCCACACCTGCGACTGCGTATCGAGCTCGGCGGGCAGGATCATCCCGGTCACGCACGCCACGCCGGGCGCTGCCTGGAAGCCCAGCACGAGGCTGCGGAGCCACAGCCGGTCGACGAGGACGTCGTCGTCGACGAAGGCGACGACCTCGCCCGATGCCGCTCGCAGCCCGCAGTTCCGGCCCGCCGAGGCCCCCGGTGTGGGCTCCAGGAGGTAGCGGACCCTGAGGTCGTCGGCGAAGCGCTCGGCGACCATCTCCCGCGTCGCCGCCGTCCGTGGGGCATTGTCCACGACGAGGACCTCGAAGGCTGGGTAGTCCGCCCGGAGGATCGACTCGATGCAGGCGCCGACCGGGCCGGGCCGTTCATGGGTGGAGATCACGACCGAGGCGAACGGGAAGTGGCTCTCGTCGTGGCGCTGGCAGGCGGGCTTGTGCTGCGGGTCTCCGGGAGGGCCCTCGGGCGTGAGACCCGTCTCGGTCAGGCGGACCGGGGGCTCGAGGCCGTCCGCGGCGAGGTGGTCGACGATGGGTTGCCGGAGACGCTCCCACACCTGCCGGGCGACGTCGCCGGCCGCGATCGTGCCTGCCCGCAGGTCGAGCTGCAGGGTCCCGAGGGGACGGCCGTGCAGCCGCACCAGCACGAGCGCGGAGCTGTAGGTGCGTTCGCCTGCGTCTTCACCCGGGCGGGCGGCAGGGCCGATGCCCGCCAGCGGCTGGGAGATCTCGAGGTCAAGGACCCGAACGGGAGTCAACATGGAAGCACAGAGCACCTTTCAAACGGTTGCGTCGGCCACGTGCCACGTCCACTCGTCCGGTCTTCGAGTGGCTCCCCAAGTGGAAACAGCAGCTCCAAGAGTGTTCTCGGGCAGGGCAAACAGCTCCGCCAGGAGTGTTGCAAACGATTAGACCTCCCCCATCCTCCGGTGTCAATCAGGACCAATGAGGCACCCCTGAAGCTGAGCCGGCGACGCGAGGGGGGCCTACGAGATGATGTCGGCACCGGAATGCCCGGTCTGAAGCTGGAAGTGTCTTCTGGGAGTCTTAAACTTTCCCTGCAGGGTTGCCGAAATATGGAGTTGAACCACGGCGTAGTCCCCTTTGTCCCCTTTCGGGACGAGGCGTGACGTCGGACAGCCTGCCGCAAAGCCGGGGACATGTGCGGGGGACTCGAGGGGAGGGACTCGACAATGGCGTCAGGGCGCGTACGGTTCTCGGTGGTCATCTGTGCCTACACCGAGAAGCGGTGGGACGACCTGGTGGCCGCCGTCGAGTCGCTTCGGGTCCAGACCCATCCCCCCGAGGAGGTCATTCTGGTCATCGACCACAACCCCGGGCTGGCCGAGCGCGTCTGGCGGGAAATCCCGGATGTGACCTGCGTCGAGAACCACGGCACCCAGGGCCTCTCCGACGCCCGAAACTCGGGCCTGGCGGTCGCCCGTGGCGACGTCGTGGCGTTCCTCGACGACGACGCCGAGGCAGAGCCCCGGTGGCTGTCGGTGCTCGCCGAGTCCTATGCCGACCCGGCGGTGGTTGCGGTCGGCGGGTTCGCCGAGCCCGACTGGGCAGAGGGCCGGCCGAGCTGGTTCCCCCGCGAATTCGACTGGGTCGTCGGCTGCACCTACCGGGGCATGCCGGAGGTTGCCTCGCCGGTGCGGAACCTCATCGGCTGCAACATGTCGTTCCGCCGGGAGATCTTCGCCGACCTCGGCGGGTTCACGGCGGGCATCGGGCGTCTCGGTACCCGCCCGGTGGGGTGCGAAGAGACCGAGCTGTGTATCCGTATCGGCCAGCGCCGCCCGGGCTCCGTCATCCTCTTCGACCCGAGGGCCCTCGTCCACCACCACGTCCCCGGCTCCCGTGGGACCTGGGCGTACTTCCGTTCCCGCTGCTACGCCGAGGGACTCTCCAAGGCCGCGGTCGCCGCGCTGGTCGGTGCCGGCGAGGGCCTTGCCAGCGAGCGTGCCTACACCACCCGGACGCTGCCGAGGGGCGTGGTCAACGGCATCGCCGCCGGCGTGAAAGGCGAGGCCGGAGGGTTCGGCCGGGCCGCTGCCATCGTCGCCGGGGTCAGCCTCGCCACCGTGGGCTATGGCCTCGGACGCCTCTCGCCCCGCCGCTTCGCGCAGGCCGGGATGGTCCCTGCGGCGTGAGAGCCCTCCCCGTTCTCCTCTATCATTCGATCAGCGACGTTGGATCCGCCGAGGTGGCGCGCTTCGCAATCTCCCCGAAGGTGTTCGACGAGCACATGCGGCATCTCGCGGAGGAGGGCTACTCGTCCATGACCGTGACGGAATTCCTGCCGGCGCTCCTCGCACCGGACGGCCCCGGCCACGTCCTGCCCGAGCGCCCCGTCCTCGTCACCTTCGATGACGGCTTCCGTGACTTCCTGACCAACGCCCTTCCGGTCCTGCAGCGCCACGGTATCGCCTCCACCCTCTATGCGACGACGGGGTTCATGGGCGAGGGCGAAGCGCCGGGCACCAACCGCTCCGGCGACGAGATGCTGTCGTGGAGCGAGCTCGCCGAGGTGGTGCGCCAGGGCGTCGAGGTCGGGGCGCACACGCACGGCCACGTCATGCTCGACACGGTGCCGCACGCCACCGCCAGGGACGAGATCACGCGGTGCAAGGCGCTGATCGAGCAGCATACCGAGACCCCGGTCGCCAGCTTCGCCTACCCCCACGGCTATTCGAGTGCCTGGGTCCGCCGGGTGGTGGCCGAAGCCGGGTACACGTCGGCCTGCGCCGTGAAGAACGCCATGAGCCACCCCGGGGACGACCCCTTTGCCATCGCCCGCCTCATGCTCGAGGCCTCGCATACCCGGGGTGACTTCCTCAGGATGCTCTCGGGCGACGGCGTCCCGGTTGCCAGCTCGGGCGATCGGTGGCAGACGCGGGGCTGGCGCTTGGTGCGGCGAGGACTCGCCGCCGGACGTCGCCTCCGGGCGGGGAGGATTCCGTGAAGCCGTTCGGCGAGGACGCCGGCCAGACAACGCCGTCTCCGTCCCCGGCGGCCACCCCGGCCTCCCCCGGGCCCCTCGGTGGCTACTGGAGGATCGCCGTCATTGGCGTGCTGCTCGTGCCCACGTTCGCCCTCAGCGCGGTGCCGGATGTCCACAGCCTGGACGCGGTCCGGGCGACGGTGACGCTGGCCTTCATGGCGGTGGGCCCCGGCATGGCCCTCATGGGCCTGCTGGCCCTCGACGACCTCCTGCTGGAGCTCAGCCTGGCGCTGGCCCTCAGCCTCGTGCTCGAGACGATCATCGCCATGGCGATGCTCCTGCTCAAACGCTGGGTCCCAACGGCGGGTCTGGTGGTGCTGGAGATCCTGACGGTGATCGGGGTGCTCGCGCAGGCGAATCAGGTCACCAAGTCGAAGCAGAGCAACCGGTACCGCCCCGCAGCCCCCATCCCGCCGTAACGCCGACCCAAAAGGCTTCCACATGGTCTCGTCGCTCACGAAGGACACGTACAGCTTTCTGGCCTCCCATCACTTCGCAAGCACTTCGGGGTGGATCGGTGGGCTGATGCTCGGCCTCCTGCTCCTCCTGCTCGTCGAGAAGGAGGTCACGCGGGCAGTGGTTCGCTCCCTGCCCCCGACGACAGGTCGCATCTTCGACATCGCCGCCATGCCCCTGCTGCTCACGTTTGCGGTCGTGGTCATCGAGCGGTTCCGGGCCCTGGGCTGAGGGGCCGGTGAGCGCAATCCCGCCACCGCCGGCCCCCGCAACGGCGTACCCGGCCAGGAAAAACCCGCTGGGGACGCCCGCCACGGTGGAGCTCTGCTACGTCGCGGCCTTCATCGCCGTCGAGCTCCTTGGGCTCGTCGACCCCCTCATCACGGCGTTCGGGGACGCGATCCTCGTCGCGACGCTCGTCAACCACTACATCCTCACCGAGCGGGACCACCGTCAGCCGCTCCTGTTGGCTCTTGCCGTCGTCTGCCTCTACCGGCTCCTGGCGTTCACCCCGTTTCCCACGATCGACTTCACCAACCACCTCGTGCTCGCCGGCGCTCCCGCGCTGCTGGCGACGGTCCTGGCCCTGCGCTTATCCGGTGCCTTGAGGGGCACCTCGGGGCGCCTCCTTCATGGGCCCGGCGTCCGGGCGGTCGGGGAGGCCCTCCTGCCGAAGATGCTGCCCTGGCAGCTCCTCGTCGCGGCATCGGGCATCCCGCTCTCCTTCGCCGCCTTCGAGCTCCTGAAACCGGGCTTCGTGGTCACGTTCTCCCACCCCGGAGAGCACCCGGCCGCCGTGGCAGGTGTTGTGATCGCCCTGGCGGTGTTCTCGGGACTGGGCGAGGAGTTGCTCTTCCGCGTCCTCCTGCACGGCGAGGCAAGGACCAGCTTCGGGCCCGCTGCCCTCTATGTGAGCTCGGCGGTGTTCGGCGCCGCCTACGTCGGCACCCGGTCGATCCCCTTCGTGCTGTTCGTGGTGGCGGTCGGGGCGTTCTTCGGCTGGTGCTACGAGCACACTGGCTCGATCCTCGGCTCTGCGGTCGCGCATGGCCTCATCAGCATCGGGGTCTTCGTGTTCTGGCCGTCGCTCGGCAGCCACATCCCGCACCTGTAGGAAACGGGCGGGACGCCAGCAGGACGCCTGGCGGGGCCCCTCAGCGGTAGTTGCCGGTGTGACCCAGGCTGATCTTGCCGGGCTGCGGGAACACGCAGAGTCCGTGGGGCCCCTTGCCGACGGGGATCCGCTTCAGTGCCCCGGTCGTGGTGTTGATGACGTAGACCTCGGAGTTGTACCGCCCGGAGAGCCAGAGCTCGCTGCCGTCGGCGGAGACCCCCCCCATGTCGGGGCTCCCGCCGGGCACGGGCCAGGTGGCGACGATCTGGCGGGTGGCGTAGTCGATGACCGAGATGGTCCCTGCCAGGCGGTTCGACACGTAGAGCTGGGTGGCATCCCGGCTCGGGTACATGCCATGCGTGCCGGCGCCTGTCGGCAGGAAGCTGAGTTGCTGCAGGGTGGCGGCGTCCATGATCTCGAGGCCGCCCAGGTCCTGGTCGGCGACGTAGAACACCTTCCCGTCCGCCGAGAGCCGGATGTCCTGGGGCGATTTCCCGGCGGCGACGACCTGGGTGACCTGCATGGTCGCGACGTCGACCCGCACGAGCTGGCCGGACCCCTCGCAACTCACGACCAGTGAGGAGCCGTCGGCGGTGAAGTCCATGTGGTTGGGGAACATGCAGGGCAGCTTGAGCCGCTTGATCAGGACCCACGTGTGCGGGTCACGGAAGTCGAGGCTGGAGAACTTCTCGGGGACGACGATCGCCCGGGCGCCGTCGGGGGTGAAGTAGAGGTTGTAGGGGTCGATGACCGGGATCGGTGCCCCGGGCTTGCCCGTCTTGGGGTCGATGGGGGTGAGGGCGTTGCCGTTGTCGCTGTTGACGTAGAGCGTCTTCATGTCCGGCGACGGCACGACGTGCTGGGGGCGGGCGGGGACCGGGAAGGTCGAGATGATCTTGTAGGTGGCCGGGTCGATGACGTTCACGACGTTGGACTCGGTGTCGGGGACGTACACGAGGGAGGGGTCCCCCGCGACCTTGGGGCTCAGCATGCCGGCGGCATCGTTGGCATAGACGTTGATGGGACGGGGAGGTGCCGCGGGAGGCGGGGTGGTCACGCTTCGGGCCGGGGTGCCCGTCGCGGGATTGGAGGCGTTCACCCGGTGGCCGTCGTCGCGGCCCACGACGAAGGCGACGAAGGTGACGGCCACAACGATCGCGACGAGCGCAGCCCCGAGGCGCACGCGTCGCCAGAGGAAAGTCCGCCGAGAGATGGTGGTGCGTGGTGTCACGGGCGACAGTCTGACGCGACCTACCCCCACGCGCGCAAGTCGCCGCACAGGGGCCGCTCAGGCGCCGGGCCGCCCTGCTCTCGGGCTCCGCTCAGGGCCCCGACCAGGGTCCACGGCAGGTAGGCTCCTGAAGCGATGATCCTTCGACGGCCGCCGGCGCTGCGGGGAGGATGACCAACTCCGCCCGTGTCGTGAGGGGCTTCCTCGCCGCCGTGGCGTCCCTTGCCGTCCTCGTCGGCGCCGGGTACCTCGGCGCGGCCCTCCTCCACGCCGGCCCGGCTCCGCTCTCGGCGGCCGGCACCAGGCCCACGCCCACGGCCGCCGTCAACCCCGTCGTCGCCGAGAACCAGCACGCCGGCACGACGGACTGGCGCATCAAGGACGTCGCGGCCTCCCGGGGCATCGAGGGCTACGCCGATCATGTCAGCGCCCACGTTGGGGACACCGTGAACCTCTACGTCTCCACGTCGGCTGCCCGGTACCGGGTGCAGGCCTTCCGGATGGGCTACTACGGCGGGCTCGGGGGCCGGCTGATCTGGCAGTCATCGCCGCAGCGGGGGGGCCTGCAGGTGACGCCGACCGTCCAGGCCCCCACCTTCCTCGCGGAAGCGAAATGGACGCCGACCACGACCATCCACGTCGACGCGGCGTGGCCACCAGGCGACTACCTCCTCAAGCTTGCCGGCGACGGGGGCCAGCAGCGCTATGTTCCGCTCACCGTCGTCGACGATACCTCCACGGCCGATCTGGTCATCCAGAACGCCGTCACGACGTGGCAGGCCTACAACAACTGGGGTGGCTACAACCTCTACAACGGCCCGGACCAGACGTTCGCCAGCCGGTCCCGGATTGTCTCGTTCGACCGCCCCTATGCCGGAGACGGCTCTGGGGACTTTCTCGGCAACGAGTTTCCCCTTGTCTACTTTGCGGAGTCCTACGGCCTCGACGTCACCTACTGGACCGACATCGACCTGCACGAGCGGGGGGCACAGCTCCTCGGCAACCACCGGGCACTGGTCACGCTCGGCCACGACGAGTACTGGACGCGCCCCATGCGGGCGGCAGCCACGGACGGCCGGGACAGGGGAGTGAACCTGGCGTTCCTCGGCGCCAACGCCGTCTTCCGCCAGATCCGGCTCGAGGCCTCCCCGCTCGGGTCAGACCGCCGGGTGGTGGACTACAAGGACGCAGGGGAGGATCCTCTCAATACCAGCGCGAAGGGGCTTGTCACCGTCAACTGGCGCGATCCTCCCGTCAGCCTGCCGGAGAGCTCCCTGATCGGCCAGTCGTTCGAGTGCAATCCGGCAAAGGCGAACGCGGTCGTGGTCGACGCAACGTCCTGGATCTTCGAGAACACCGGGATGCACGACGGGGACACGCTGACCGGCATCATCGGGCCCTGGTACGACCGGGTGAACCTGGCGTACCCCACGCCGCCCAACCTCGAGGTGGTGATGCACTCCCCGGTGTCGTGCCCGACGCTGGGCGCCAGTTACTCGGATATGACCTACTACACCGCCACCAGCGGTGCCGGGGTCTTCTCGACGGGGACGACGACCTGGGTGTGCGAGCTCACGGCGTCGTGCCTGCAGGACCCCCGGCCCCACCCCGACCTGACGGTGCTGCAGGTCACTCGCAACGTGCTCCTCGCCTTTGGCGCGGGGCCCGCCGGGCAGGCGCATCCCTCGAAGCCCAATGTGGCTGCCTTGCAGATCGACCATCCGAAGAAATGAAGAAGAAGCACGAAGCAACAAAAAGAGCCAACCCCCCCCGGGCCGGCTCCTTTTGCACTACATTTTGTTGCGACTATTGTTTGTCGTTGCTCAGGAAGACTGTCCCGGTACCTGAGAGCAACGAGACGACCTGGCTACCGCCGGCGCGATCCCGTTCGTCTCCAGCCGGGAGAAGCGAGCCCGGACGATGGTCGAGAGCACCCGCAGGCCGTCCCGCACGGGGTGGAGGTGCGACACGCCGTTCAGCCGCTCCGCCTCGTGGCTCGGGATCTCGGCGATGCGCAGGCCCCGCCGCAGCGAGTTGACCACGATCTCGGTCTCGATCTCGAAGCCGTCGGACGTGAGCTCCATCGCGGGCACCGACGTGCGCCGCAGGGCCATGAAGCCGTAGCAGAGCTCGGTGAAGTCCGCGGAGTAGAGGAGGTTGACCAGGCTGCGCAGGCAGAAGTTGCCCAGCAGCCGGGTCGGCGTCAGATCGGTCGAGCCGCCGGTCGCCCGGGAGCCCTTCACGAGGTCGTAGCCCTCGTTGACGGCCCGGACGTAGTTCTCGATCTCGGCCGGATCCATGCTCCCGTCGGCGTCGATCATGACGATGACCTCGCAGGTTGCCCTGGCGAACCCGGTCCGCAGGGCCACGCCCTTCCCCTTGCGGAGCTCCGTGACGACCACGACGTCCGGGCGGAGTGTCCTGGCCACCTCGACCGTGCGGTCCCCGGACCCGCCGTCGACCACGATGACCTCCTCGACGCAGGCGGGCACCCGCTGCAGCACCCAGCCGATGTTGGCCTCCTCGTTCAGCGTCGGGATCACCAGGCTGACCGACGGGAGCTTGACGGGGGGGGTCGCCAGGTCGTCGGTGAGCTCGGCAACCTCGGCTTCGAACGCCAGGTCGCTGCCGAGCGGCGTGGGACGGTCTTCGAGGGCGATGACATGGTCGATGTCCTCGACGAGTGCGCCCGCTCCCGCTGCAAGCCGCCGAGACGGTGCTGCTGCGTCGTCGAGAGCGAGATCGAGCCCCATGGGCTCGACGTCCTCGTAACGCCGGCGGCGAGGGGCAAGAAACAGAAGGCGGTTCGACGGGATCAGTGACATGGGAACGGTCCCCCCCGGGTCCTTTTTGGGCTCAGAGCCCTTGGTAGTGTTTCCACAAACAAACTTACTTTTATTTCCCGTAGTGTTCAAGTTAGCGTTCTGTCATTTAATGGCTGTCAATGCAGCCAAGCTTCCGGTATTGGCCGACATTAATAGCGCGATTTGATTGCGATCGCTCGCGGCGAGCGTGGACGAGGTGGATGCCGGCGGGCGCGTCCGGCTGTGCAATGGCGTCATCCGGTCGAGCGACATGTCCCTCCCCCCTGAAGCTCCTCAGAGACGGCTCCGGACCTCGTCGGGTCCCCGGAACCGCCTCGCCCCCCCGTCGGTGCTCCTGCGCCACTCGGCGTCAGCAGTGCCTGGGGTAGTTCCGTCGCTCCGTGTGACCACCCAGGTGCGTCATCCGGCGGTGGCCACTTCTCACTAAGTACTTCCCCTTCGTTCACGATGCTCGGGAAAGGTGGGGCTGAACTTGAGTTAAAATTCTTTAAGGTGAGCTAGGCAATTCGACGGGCTGCTGAGCTATGTTAGGAATGCCTGCCTGATCCTACCCGTCCCGGGCCGTTGTGGTAGAGATGCCTGTGTAGACTGGTCACAGCCGCACTGTTATAGTTCGGGGTCTGCTCCGGCGGGTCCCTTCCAGCCTCGGCCAGTCGCTCGACCATCCATTCGGGTCAGGCGGGGAGGACGGCGCTGGAACGTTGCGCGCGCCGCAGACCTTGAGCCTGGCAGGGTGGGAGGGTGGCATTCCGGGCTGGACACGAGGTGGACATGGCAAAGGGAAAATCGGCGGGAAAAGAAGATGTCATCGAGGTGGAGGGCTCGGTTATCGAGACCCTTCCCAACGCGATGTTCCGCGTCGAGATCCCGGGCGGCCACAAGGTCCTTGCCCACATTGGCGGCAAGATGCGCATGAACTACATCCGGGTGCTGCCCGGGGACCGGGTGCTGGTGGAGCTGTCGCCCTACGACCTGACCCGGGGCCGGATAATCTTCCGGTACCGTTGAGAGACTGACAAAAGGACCAAGCGCGATGAAGGTGAATCCGAGCGTCAAGCGGATGTGCGAGAAGTGCAAGATCGTGCGCCGGCACGGACGCGTCGTCGTGATCTGCACCAACCCCCGCCACAAGCAGAGGCAGGGATAGATGGCACGGATCTCCGGCGTCGACCTGCCCCGCGACAAGCGGCTCGAGATCGGGCTGACCTATATCTATGGGATCGGCCCGACCCGGGCCGTGGAGATCACCCGCGGGGCGATGGTCAGCGGGCACACCCGAGTCCGGGACCTCTCCGAGGACGAGATCGTTCGGCTGCGCGGGTTCATCGACGCCCACTTCAAGGTCGAGGGCGACCTGCGCCGCGAAGAGGGCCAGAACATCAAGCGCAAGATCGAGATCGCCTGCTACCAGGGCCTCCGGCACCGCCGGAGCCTTCCGGTGCACGGCCAGCGGACCCACACGAACGCACGGACCCGCAAGGGACCCAAGAAGACCGTGGGCGTCAAGCGGAAGAAGGGGAAGTAGAAGCCGAATGCCAAAAGCAAAGAAGCCCAAGCGCAAAGAGAAGAAGAACATCGTCCACGGGCAGGCCCACATCAAGTCGACGTTCAACAACACGATCGTCACGATCACCGACGGGGCCGGCAATGCCCTGTCGTGGGCGTCCGCCGGGAACGTTGGTTTCAAGGGATCCCGGAAGTCGACGCCGTTTGCCGCCCAGCTTGCCGCCGAGGCAGCCAGCCGGCGCGCCCAGGAGCACGGGGTGCGCAAGGTCGACGTGTTCGTGAAGGGCCCGGGGGCCGGGAGGGAGACCGCCATCCGGTCCCTGCAGGCATCCGGACTCGAGATCCTCGGCATCATGGACTCGACGCCGGTTCCGCACAACGGGTGCCGCCCCCGCAAGCGGCGGAGGGTGTGATGCGCGGAGCACAACAGAAGGGCGGAGCTTAGAGATGGCACGCTACACCGGGCCGGTCTGCCGGCTCTGCCGCCGTGAACGGATGAAGCTCTTCCTGAAGGGCACGCGCTGCATGGGGCCGAAGTGCGCCATCGAGCGGCGTCCCTACCCGCCGGGCCAGCATGGCCGGGGCCGCATCAAGGAGAGCGAGTACCTCGTCCAGCTCCGTGAGAAGCAGAAGGCGCGCCGCATCTACGGCGTCCTCGAAAAGCAGTTCCGCGGCTACTACGAGGAAGCCACCCGCGCCAAGGGGGTCACCGGCACGCGCCTGCTCCAGCTCCTCGAGCTGCGGCTGGACAACGTGGTGTACCGGGGCGGCCTCGCCATGAGCCGCGACCAGGCCCGCCAGTTCGTCACGCACGGCCACTTCCAGGTCAACGGCCGGAAGGTCGACATCCCGTCGTACCGGGTCAAGGCCGGCGACGTCGTGGCGGTCCGGGAACGGTCCCGCTCCGTGGGTCGTATCGTGGAGGCCGCAGCGTTCGCCGCCGGGCGCCACGTCCCCGACTGGCTGATCCTTGAGGCAGGCGAGCTCAAGATCTCGGTCGTGTCGGAGCCGGCCCGCGAGCTGATCGACGTGCCGGTGCAGGAGCAGATGATCGTCGAGCTGTACAGCAAGTAGGCCCGGGCAGCCAGTCCGGGCGCTTAGCCCGGCAGGCCTCAGGGCTTTATCGGGGAGAAAAGGGAAGGACTTCACATGGAATCAAGCCTGCTCATTGTTCAGCGCCCCCAGATCACCGTCGAGGAGGTCAGCGACCGCCGGGGTCGCTTCGCCATCGAGCCGCTCGAGCCGGGCTTCGGCTACACGCTCGGCAACTCGCTTCGGCGCACCCTGATCTCGTCCATCCCCGGTGCCGCGGTCACGACCGTCCGCATCGAAGGTGTCAGCCACGAGTTCTCCAGCATCCCCGGGTGCAAGGAGGACGTCACCGACATCATCCTGAACATCAAGGACCTGGTGCTCCGCTCCGAGGTCGACGAGACGGTCACCCTCCGGGTGTCGATCTCCGGGCCGAAGGAGGTCCGGGCCGCCGACATCCAGGCGCCGCCCGAGGTCACGATCCTCAACCCGGACCTGCTGATCTGCACCCTCAACAAGCGGGGTCGCCTCGACCTCGAGATGACCGTCGAGCGGGGCCGGGGCTACGTCCAGGCGGACCGCAACAAGCCGGTCGGCGCCTCCATCGGCGTCATCCCGATCGACTCGATCTTCTCCCCGGTCCGCCGGGTGACGTTCACGGTCGAGTCGACCCGAGTCGAGCAGAAGACCGACTACGACCGCCTCGTCGTCGACATCACCACCAACGGGAGCCTCGCCCCCAAGGAGGCCCTGTCGGCGGCCGGCGGGACCCTCGTCGAGCTCTTCCAGCTCTTCGCCGACCTCGCCCAGGGACCGGGCCTGCGCCTGGGCCCCGAGCCCGGCGAGGGCGGCCGCGGCGCCGACCTGCTCACCCCGATCGAGGACCTCGACCTCTCGGTTCGCTCCTACAACTGCCTGAAGCGAGAGGGCGTCACCACCGTCGGCCAGCTCATCGAGCGAACCGAGGAGGACCTGCTCGACATTCGCAACTTCGGGCAGAAGTCCATCGAGGAGGTCAAGCAGAAGCTCGCCGAGCTCGGTCTCGGCCTGAAGCAGCGGGAATGGAGCTGACCTAGGTGCCCAAGCCCCCGAAGGGAGCCCGGCTCGGATCGGGACCGGCCCACGACCGGCTGATGCTCGCCGGCCTCGCCGCCGCCCTGTTCCGGGAGGAGCGGATCCGGACCACGGAGACCAAGGCCCGGCGTCTGCGCCCGGTCGCCGAGAAGTTGATCACGACCGCCAAGGAGGGCACGATCGCCTCGCGCCGCCGCGCGCTGGCGGTGGTCGAGGACCGGGACATCGTCCACAAGCTCTTCTCCGACATCGCCCCCCGGTTCGCGGACCGCAACGGCGGCTACACGCGCATCATCAAGCTCGCACCCCGCAAGGGCGATGCGGCCCCGATGGTGCTGGTCGAGATCGTCGAGGGGGCTGCGCCCGAGGCCAAGCCCGCCGAGGAGGAGCGCCGTCGCCGGCTGCTCCGCCGCCGGGGCCGGGCCGGGCGCGACGCCGGCCGGGACCAGGGCCGAAGCGAGGAAGAGCCCGAGGAGTCGACCCCTGCTGCCGGCGCGGCGCCCGAGCCCGAACCGGTGGAAGAGGCCGCCACGGACGGCAGCGTGGCGGACGAGGAAGAGTCGCCCGCCGGCGAGTAGGCGGTCGCAGCGGTGCCGACCTACCGCCTGCACGTCGCGTATGACGGCGCGCCCTACCACGGCTTTGCCCGCCAGAAGGAACTCACGACCGTCCAGGGCACCATCGAGGACGCCCTGGCGAAGCTGCTGCGCACCCCGGTCGTCACCACGGGCGCCGGCCGCACCGACGCCGGAGTCCACGCCCTCGGGCAGGTGATGTCGTTCACCGTCGGCGACCCGGTCGACGACGTGGCTGCCGTCCAGCGCCGCCTCAACGCCCTCTGTGGCCCGACGATTGCGGTCCTGGAGCTGGCCGAGGCGCCCGCCGGCTTCGATGCTCGCTTCTCCGCCGCCTCGAGGACCTACGAGTACGCGATCTTCACCCGCCAGGTCCACGACCCCTTCTCCCGCCACGTCGCCTGGCACCATCCCCCGCCCGGGCCGGGCCACGAGCTCGACGCCGGGGCCATGCACGAGGCCGCCCAGTCGCTGCTCGGGACCCACGACTTCAGCTCGTTTGGCCGGGTCCCCGAGGGCGCCACCCCCGTCCGGAACCTCCTCGCCATCTCGGTCGAGCGCACGGAGGACCTCGTGGTCGTCCGGGTGACGGCCAACGCCTTCATCCAGCAGATGGTCCGCTCGATCGTCGGGACGCTGGTGAAGGTCGGCGAGGGCGAACACCCGCCGGGCTGGGTCGCCGAGGTGCTCGAGGCCCGAGACCGTGCGGCCGCCGGCCCGGTGGCGCCCCCGCAGGGCCTGTTCCTGGTCGAGGTCGACTACCCCGAGGAGCTCGTCCGCGGTTAGCGACGCCGCGTTTTGCCATGCTTCAGAACGCTGGTATAAACATCTGTGAGTATATTCTGTTGTACAACAACAGTATTTACTCACAGTTCCACAGGTGCCGTCGCATAGTGCCGGTTCCCGGCCTACAGCCGCAGGACGAAGGCGAGGCCCTCGGCCATCCCGGCGGAGCGGTAGAACTGGTGGGCACCCCAACGGTGCGCGCCGCTCTCCAGAGCCAGCTCGTGACAGCCGGCCTCCCGGGAGCGCCGGACTGCCTCCTGGAGCAGGGCCCCGCCGACCCCACGCCGGCGCACGGCCGGGTCGACGATCAGGTCCGGGATCCAGCTTTCCGGTCGGGGTTGGCTCAGGGGCTCCGGAAGTGCAGCGAGCAGAACCCCACGATCACCCCGTCGACTTCCGCAACAAGGTGGCCGCACGACGGATCCTCGATCTGAGTCCGGTAGATCGACCGGAACTGTTGCTCGTTGCCGCCGTCGAGCGGGGTTCTGCCCAGCTCTGTCAGGAGCCGGGTGACCGCCTCGAAGTCGTCGGGCGTCGCCAACCGCGTCGTGATCACTGGGGCCTCCATTCGGGGCCTCCATTCAAGGAAGATAGGGCGCCTCGAGGAGCCCCGGGCCGAGAGCGAGGCATACTGGAGCGCATGGTCATCAGCCCCCGTTTGACGCTTTTCCTGTCCGCCTCTAGCATGGCGTAGCTTTGTCTACTCCTGCGGGTGAGCTTGTGAATCCCCCCGCCCCGGCGACGACTTCTCCTGAGGAGCGCGTGTGGTGGGTGGTCGACGCGAGCGGCCAGGTTCTCGGCCGCCTCGCCGCTGAGGTCGCGCACGTGCTCCGGGGCAAGCACAAGCCCACCTTCGCCCCCCACCGCGACGAGGGGGACTTCGTGGTCGTCGTCAACGCCTCGAAGGTGACCCTCACCGGCAACAAGCTCGGCGCCAAGGTCTGGTACCGGCACTCCGGCTATCCGGGGGGCCTGAAGGCCATCGGGTACGAGAAGCTGATGGCGGAGCGGGCAGACGTCGCGGTCGAGAAGGCCATCCGGGGCATGCTGCCGCACAATCGGCTCGGGCGCTCCATGGCCCGCAAGCTGAAGGTCTACAAGGGCCCGACGCACCCGCACGAGGCGCAGAAGCCGCAGCCGCTGGCGGTCAACAAGAGCGTCGGTACCGGCGCGAACCACACCAACGAGAGGTAAGGGGAGTCGATGGCGGTTGCGGAGCTGTCCCGGGCGACCGGGCGACGGAAGGAAGCGGTGGCCCGGGTCCGGCTGGTGCCGGGCGAGGGCAAGTTCATGATCAACCGCTCCCGCAGCCTCGAGGACTACTTCCCCAACCTCGCCGTCCGCATGACGATCCTCGAGCCGTTCCGGCTCGTGGGCCGGGAGAAGGCCTACGACGTGTTCGCCCTCCTCGAGGGCGGCGGCAACACGGGGCAGGCCGGGGCCATCCGCCACGGCATCGCTCGTGCCCTCATCGAGCTCGATCCGGAGCTGCGGCCCCCGCTCAAGCGGGCGGGCATGCTCACCCGGGACGCCCGGGCGAAGGAGCGCCGCAAGTACGGACTCAAGAAGGCCCGCAAGGCACCGCAGTACTCAAAGCGGTAGGCGGCCATCCCGGAGCGCCACAGGAACCGGCACTAAGTTGGGCCGCCTGTTCGGCACGGACGGCGTCCGGGGCATTGCCAATGTCGAGCTGACCCCGGAGCTCGCCCTGCGGCTCGGCCGCGCGGCGGCCACCGCCTTTCGTTCCCGGCACCGCCGTCCCTCCGTGCTCATCGTCCGAGACACCCGGCGCTCGGGCGACCTGCTCGAGGCCGCCCTGTCGGCGGGGCTGCTCTCGGCGGGCTCCGACGTCTATGCCTGCGGCGTCCTGCCGACCCCCGCCGCGGCGTTCCTGGCACCTGACGCCGGCGCAGACGCCGGCGCCGTCGTCTCTGCCTCGCACAATCCCGCCGCCCACAACGGGATCAAATTCTTCGGGCCGGACGGCTACAAGCTCAACGACGACGAAGAGGAGGGCATCGAGGCCCTCATGGAGCGCTCCGGTAGGTTGGGGAGTCCCGAGGGCTCCCTCAAGGCGCCGGATCAGAATCTGGTGCTCGGGGCAGACGTCGGCCGCATCCTCTCCCTGCCCGACGCCGAGGACCGCTACGTCGCCCACGCACTGCGCTGCCTTGAAGGCAGGCGCCTCGAGGGCATCAGGGTGGTCGTCGACTGCGCCAACGGGGCGGCCTACCGCACGAGCCCGCGCGCCCTCGCCGAGGCGGGGGCGGAGGTGGTCCCGATGAACGTCGAACCCGACGGGATGAACATCAACGTCGACTGCGGCTCGACCGATCCGAGCAGGCTCGGCGAGGCGGTCGTCCGCCTGGGCGCCGACGTCGGGCTCGCCCACGACGGCGACGCCGACCGGGTGCTGGCGGTGGACAGCCGGGGCGACCTCGTCGACGGAGACACCATCATCGCCATCCTCGCCACCGAGTTGCACGAGGCCGGTCGCCTGCCCGGGGACCTCGTGGTGACGACGGTCATGGCCAACCTCGGCTTCCGTGTCGCGATGGCGGCGGCGGGCATCGGCCTGGTCGAGACGGCGGTCGGCGACCGCTACGTCATCGAGGCGATGCGCCGCCACGGCGCTGGGATCGGTGGCGAGCAGTCTGGCCACGTCATCCTCTCCGACTGCTCGACCACCGGGGACGGCCTGATCACGGGGCTGCGCCTCCTCGCGCGCATGGCGGCGACCGGCCGGCCGCTGTCGGAGCTGGCCAGGGTCGTGGAGCGCTACCCCCAGGTGCTGGTCAACGTCGCGGTCCGGGACCGCTCCGCGCTGGGCGGCGCCGCGAGGGTCTGGGAGGCGGTCGAGGCGGTCAAGACCGAGCTGGGCGACCTCGGCCGGGTGCTCGTCCGGCCGTCGGGGACGGAGGCGGTGGTCCGGGTGATGGTGGAGGCGTCCGAGTCCGCGACCGCCGAGCAGGCGGCGGCGACGATCGTCGATGCGGTGCTCCGGGACCTCGGGGAGCCTGCCCAAGCTTAAAGTTGGGCCCGAACCGCACCGATAAGATGACTGGATTGAGCTGGTGGTTTCAGCTCGGGGGGAGTGCGAGCGCCAGACCTCCGCGTGCGCGACGCCACGAGGCAACCAAGGCAAGGAGTAGTCCGGCCATGTGCGGAATTGTCGCTGTCATGCGGAGGAGCATCGACCGCCCTGCGCCGCAGGCGCCGGCGGTCCTCGCCTCGGCGGAGGAAGCCCGGGAGATCACCGCTTCGGCGCCCACCGACCTCATCGAGCTGGCGGCCGCACTCGAGCGGTCCGCCGCGCTGCTGGCGGGGATCGACGAAGACCTCCGGGGCACGCCGGGGCTCAGGTTCCTGATCGAGGCGTCCGAGGCGGCCCCCGCGCTGGACAAGGTCATCGGCGGGATCGAGGACGAGGTGGCCGTGATCGAGGCCGCGTTCGACCGGGCCGCCGCCACCCTGCCCGCCAGCACCCCGGGCGCGGAGATGGAGTCGGTCAATGCCGGGCTCATTCACCTGAAGGACCTGTGCTGGGCCATCCGCCACGACCGCCTCCAGACCGCCGCCGAGGTCGCAGCCCTGGCCGGGCCGTCCGCCAGTCCCTCGGCCATCGAGGCCTACGCCGCCATCGAGACCGCACTCTCGGCGCTCGACCGCCTGGAGTTGCGTGGCAGGGACTCGTCGGGGCTCCACGTGCTCGTCGACGGGCACGGCCTCGACCTCGACGACCCCGCCATCGCCGGGACGCTTGCCGCCCGGGGCGCCGACCGGCTCTTCACGTCCGGGTCGGTTCGCCACCCGCTGGGGCTCCTCGCCTTCGTCTACAAGGCGGCGAGCGAGATCGGCCGGCTTGGCGACAACGGGCGGGCGCTCCGCTCCGCCATCGCCACCGACGATCTCCTGAGGAGGTCGCTGCAGGCCCCCGGTGTCACGGTGATGGTGCTGGGCCACACCCGCTGGGCCAGCGTAGGTCTGATCAACGAGGCGAACGCCCACCCGCTCAACCACGAGGAGCTGCGTGCCGAGCGCAGGGACGCTCCCTATGTCGTCGGAGCCCTCAACGGCGACGTCGACAACTACCGGGACCTCGTCGAGCGCTACAGCCTGTCGATCGCCGACGAGATCACCACCGACGCCAAGGTCATCCCCGCCCTCGTCTCACGCCGGCTGGACACGGGCTCGACCCTGGAGGAAGCCTTCCGCGCCACGGTCAGCGAGTTCGACGGTTCCGTTGCGATCGGGGCCGTGGCGGCGCAGAGTCCGGCCAGGCTGATGCTGGCGATGCGCGGCAGCGGCCAGGCCCTCTACGTCGGGTTGGCGCCGGGCCAGTTCGTCGTGGCCAGCGAGCCCTACGGGGTCGTCGAGGAGTGCCCCCGGGCGCTGCGGATGGACGGCGAGTCCACCGTCGACGGCGGCGGCAATCCCGTGCCCGCGGGCCAGATCGTCATCCTCGACGCGACCCTGGCCGGGCAGGAGGCCGGGATCACCCGCCTGTCCTACGACGGCAGCCCGTTGCCGGTGGCTCCCGGGGAGTTCCGCCCCGCCGAGATCACCACGCGTGACATCGACCTGCGGGGCTACCCGCACTTCCTCCGCAAGGAGATCGAGGAGTCGCCGGTGTCGCTGCGCAAGACCCTCCGTGGCCGTGTGAAGCAGGTCGACGGGACCCTCTCGGTGAGCCTTCCGCCCGAGACGCTGCCGCCGCGGGTGGCCGAGCGTCTTGCCGATGGCAGCATCCGCCACGTGGTCGTCATCGGGCAGGGCACCGCGGCGATCGCGGGGTTGGGCGTCGCGGCTGCGCTCGGCGAGGCGCTGGCCCCCACCGGCCTCGCCGTCCGGGCGTTACCGGCCACCGAGCTGTCGGGGTTCGAGATGACCGCCGACATGACCGACGTCCTGGCCGTCGCCGTCAGCCAGTCGGGCACCACGACCGACACCAACCGCACCGTGGACCTCATCCGCTCCCGGGGCGCCGCGGTGATCGCCATCGTCAACCGCCGCGGCAGCGACCTCAGCCACAAGGCCGACGGCGTCTTCTACACCTCGGACGGCCGGGACGTGGAGATGAGCGTCGCCTCGACCAAGGCCTTCTACGCGCAGGTGGCCGCCGGACAGCTCCTCGGGCTGGCCCTGGCCGACGCCGCAGGCTGCGGGAACCCCGCCCGGGCCCACGAGCTCCTGTCGGGCCTCGTCGCCCTCCCCGAGGCGATGGCGCAGGTCCTCGACCAGGAGGCGCACATCGCGGAGCTGGCTGCCCGCCATGCGGCCCGCCGCCGGTCCTGGGCGGTCGTCGGCAACGGCCGGAACCTGATTGCCGCCCACGAGGTCCGGATCAAGCTCTCCGAGCTCTGCTACAAGGCGGTGGCCTGCGACACGACCGAGGACAAGAAGCACATCGACCTGTCCTCCGAGCCCCTCACCCTGGTCTGCGCCGCGGGCCTCAGCGGGTCGGCCGCGGACGACGTCGTGAAGGAGATCGGCATCTTCCGGGCCCACAAGGGCGCCCCGGTGGTGATCGTCACCGAGGGCGAGGGCAGGTTCGGCCCCGCTGAGGACGTGATCCAGGTGCCCCCTGCCCATCCCAGCCTGGCCTACGTCCTCTCCGCAATGGCGGGACACCTCTTCGGCTACCACGCTGCCCTCGCCATCGACGGCCACGCCCTGCCGCTGCGCCGGGCGCGCGCCGCCCTCGACCGCAGCGTCGCCTCGGAGAGCGCCGATCAGCTCCTCGCCTCCCTGAGCGCCGAGCTGTTTCCGATTGCCGCCGACTTCCAGGAGCGCCTGCGTCAGGGCCACTACAACGGCTCGCTGGAAGCGGCGACGGCGGGCCGCATCGTGATGGCGCTGCAGTCGGTGACCGGCGCCGGCTCCTGGACCGCCGGTCACGGACGCCTCGCCGAGGTCGACGACTCACCCTCGGCCCTCCTGAACGAGCTCGCCGCCGCCCTGACCACCGGCATCGACGAGCTGACCCGCCCCGTCGATGCCATCAAGCACCAGGCGAAGACGGTCACCGTTGGCATCTCGCGATCCGACGAGTCCCTCCTCATCCTGCCGCTGGTGAGCGGCCTGCTGGCAACGGGCGCCGAGCGGCGCCACCTCCCGTACGCGGTGCTTCGCTCCGTTGCCGCGCTCGACCCGGCCGTCGCCGAGGTGACCGGCTACACGCGGTACCGGATCGACGGCCGTCCGGACGACCCCACGGCGTCGATCTCGGTCGTGGACAAGGGCGGCGTCGCCGCCGGCGTCGCCTCCCGGACCGATCGCGACCACCGCCTCCGGGGCACCAAGCAGCTCGTCGCCCTGGAACGCCAGCCCCTCGCCGCCATCGGGCGCAGCGACGGGAGGAGCGTGCTGATCGTGCCGGAGATGGCAGGCGGCCTGACGGTGGGGCTGACGCTGCTCCACGTCCAGTTCCAGGACCGCCTCACCGCCGCTCAGGCCCGCCAGGTCCTCGACGGGTACCGCGGGAGGCTGGCGGCCCTGCGCAGCATCGTCACCGAGACCGAGGCGGTCTTCGACGAGAGCCGCCTTGCCTCCATCCCGACCGCGAACCTGCTGACCGACACCCTCGTCGTCCTGGCCGAGCACTGGCGAAGCCAGACCTCCGGACGTTAGGTCAGGATCGCGCGCCGGCGCGCGTTTTGCGCCTGACCTCGACTACGCTCCCCACGTGACGGGACCGGGGGCGTTGGCGAGCGAGGCGGCGGGCGTCGTCGTCATCGTCCTGACCTCCGGCAGCGTCGCAAGGACCCTCCTGCTGCCCGGGAGCCGGGTGGGGTTCCTGCTCAGGAAGATCGACCAGGGCACCGACCGCGTCTTCCGGTTGATCGGGCACATGGTCTCCACGCACGAACGCCGGAGCCGGTACCGCTCCGTCCATGCCCCGGTGATCCTGGCCGCGCAGTTGTGGAGCTGGCTCGTCCTCTACTTCCTCGGCTTCGCCCTCCTGCTGTGGCCGCAGACCGGCCAGCTGAGCCGGGCGCTGAAGGAGTCGGGCTCCTCGCTGCTGACCCTTGGCTTCGCCGCCACGGGCCGCGGCACGGCCGTGACGATCGATCTCCTGGCCGCCGCGACCGGCCTGATCGTCGTCGCGCTGCAGATCGCCTACCTCCCGACGCTCTACAACGCCTTCAACCGCCGCGAGGCCGACGTGTCGCTCCTCGCGATTCGGGCCGGCCAGCCGGCCTGGGGGCCGGAGCTGCTTGCCCGGTCCCACCTCATGGGCGCCGTCTCGGAGCTGCCCCAGCTGTATGCGACCTGGGAGCGCTGGGCGGCGGAGGTGGCGGAGAGCCACTCGAGCTACCCCGTCCTGCTGCGCTTCCGGGCCGCGAATCCCCTCTCGTCGTGGCTCACCGGGTTCCTGGCGGTGCTCGACTCCGCAGCCCTCTACGCCTCGATCACCACCGAGGAGTACCCGCTCCAGGCCCGGTTGTTCCTGCGGATGGGGTTCGGGTGCCTGCAGCAACTCGCCGACACGGTCGGGATCCCCTACGACGCCGACCCCCGGCCCGACGCCGGGATCCGCCTCACCGAGGCCGAGTTCCAACGGGGCATCGACCGGCTCCGGGCGTACGACTTCCCCATCGGCCGGCCGCTCGAGGAGGTCTGGATCAACTTCCAGGGGTGGCGGGTCAACTACGAGTCCATCGCCTACACCCTCGCCTACCAGATCGACGCCCCACCAGCGCTGTGGTCGGGCCCCCGCCGCCACCCGACGCCACAGGTCGCCCCGCGGCGGCTCCTCGACCGCACACCGGACGACCCGGAGGGCGCCAAGCCGGCCAAGCCAGGGCGCTGGTAAGGGGCCCGCGCAAGGCCTGACCCGCCGGACCTAGAATGGGCGCCGTGCTGGCCGTCCTGACCCCTGAGCAGATGGCTGCGGCGGACCGGGCGACGATCGCGGCCGGGACCCCCTCGCTCACGCTCATGGAGCGGGCGGGCATCGCCGTGGCAGCGGCCGCCGTCCGCGCCGCCGGCGGGGCCTACGGGCGCCGGGTCATCGTCCTGGCCGGCAAGGGCAGCAACGGCGGTGACGGGCTCGTGGCGGCCCGCCACCTCGCCGCACGGGGGGTCTTTCCGGTGGTGGTGTTCCCCGACGACCCCGGGGAGCTGCACGGCGACGCGCGCACCAACCTGGAGCGCCTCCGCGATGTCCGGACCCTCCGCTTCGCGGAGGACAGCTTTGCCCGGGAGCTGCGGCGTGCCGACCTCGTCGTCGACGCGCTCTACGGGACCGGGTTCCGGGGCGTCCTCGCCGGCCCGCCGGCCCAGGCAGTGAAGGCCGTCAACCAGTCCGGCCTGCCGATCGTGGCGGTCGACATCCCTTCGGGGGTCAACGGGCTGACGGGCCGGGTGGACGGCCCCGCCGTCCGGGCCACGATCACGGTCACCATGGCGGCCCTCAAGCTCGGCATCGTCTTCCACCCCGGCAGCGAGTACGCCGGGGAGGTGGAGGTCGTGGACATCGGCATCACGACCCCGCAGTTCCCGAAGGTGATCGGGGTCCCCGAGGAGGCCGACGTCGCCCGGGTCCTCGGCCACCGGCCGCTCGATGCCCACAAACGCAGCGTCGGCACGGCCATGGTCGTCGCAGGGTCGGTCGGCATGTCCGGCGCGGTCGCGCTTGCCGCCAGCGGCGCCCTCCGCTCGGGGGCCGGGCTGGTGACGATCGCCTCGGGGGCGTCGGTGGTCAGCGAGATCCATCCCCGCGTGCTCGAGGCCACAAGCCTGCGGCTGCCGGAGACCCCCCAGGGGACGCTGGCCGCGGGGGCCCTGGACCTGATCCTCGACAGGGCCCCCACGGTGGACGCCGTGGCGATCGGGCCCGGTCTCACAACCGACCGCGAGACGGTCGAAGTCGTCCGCAAGGCGGTCGCCGCGCTCGAGAACCCACTCGTAGCCGACGCCGACGCCCTGAACGCCATCGCCGGCGATCCCGGCGTCCTCGTGGCCAGGGGTGCCCCGGCCGCCATCACTCCCCACCCCGGCGAGCTGGGACGGCTGCTCGGGGTCTCGACCGCCTCGATCCAGGCGGACCGGCTCGCGGCCGCACGCCATGCCGCCGAGCACTTCGGCTGCGCCGTTGTGTTGAAGGGGTACCGCAGCATCGTCGCCGACTCCTCCGGGCCCACCGTCATCATCACGACCGGCGGCCCCGCCCTCGCGACCGGGGGGACCGGTGACGTCCTGACGGGGGTGACCGCCGCCCTGCTGGCCGGCGGCGCCGAGCCGTTCACGGCAGCCTGGGCGGCCTCGTGGCTGCACGGAAGAGCGGGAGACGTCCTGGAGCGGGTCATCGGGGCCCGGGGCACCCTCGCCGGGGATCTGCCCGGCGCCATCGCGGGCGTCATCCACGACCTCGAGGCGCTCACCTGAGCGGGCGAACCGACGCGGTCGGCCCCGACGGGACCCCGGTCAGCTTCGACGACCTGCCCCTGTGGGCCGAGGTCGACCTGGGGCGGATCCGCGCCAACGTCGGCAGGCTCAGGGAGCGCCTCCGGCCCGGCGCCAGGCTGTTGGCAGTGGTCAAGGCCGACGGGTACGGCCACGGGGCTCCGCTCGCCGCGGCCGCCGCCCTCGAGGGCGGCGCCGACTGGCTGGGGGTGGCGAGGGTCCACGAAGGGGCGGCGCTGCGCCGGGCCGGCATCGGTGCCCCCGTGCTCCTCCTTGCGGAGCCCCACGCCGAGGCGGTCGCCCACGCCGTCGAGCTCGGCCTGGTCCCGACGCTCTACACGGCCGCCACCGCCCGGCGGTTCGCCGAGGCGGCACGGGCGGCCGGCAAGGAGGTGGCGGTCCACGTCAAGGTCGACACGGGCATGCACCGCTACGGGCTCGCGCCCGCCGACGCCGCTGGCTTCCTCGAGCTCGTGCGGTCGGAGGAGGGCCTCAGGGCGGAGGGAATCTGGTCGCATTTCGCGGTCGCCGAGGATGTCCTCAACCCCTACACGCGCCAGCAGTTCGAGTGCTTCACGAGCGTGCTGGCCGGCCTCGGTCGGGCCGCAGACGGGTTGATGCGCCATCTCGCCAACTCGGCCGGCCTGCTGACCTTCCCCGAGGCGCACTTCGACATGGTCCGCACCGGGATCGCCGTCTACGGCATCCATCCCTCACCGCAGCTCGCCGGGCTGGTGGACCTCGAGCCGGCGATGTCCTTCAAGAGCCGGGTCGGGCTCGTCAAGGTGCTGGCGGCGGGGGAGTCCGTCTCCTACGGGCAGCGCTACACGATGCCCGCCGAGGGGGTGGTGGCCACGGTGCCGTGCGGCTACGCCGACGGGCTTCGGAGAGGCTTGGGCAACGCCGGCGAGGTCCTCATCCACGGGCGCCGGTACCGGATCGCAGGAACGGTGACGATGGACCACCTCATGGTCGACCTCGGCAGCGACCGGGCGGAACCCGGCGACGAGGTGGTCATGCTCGGCACCCAGGGGACCGAGACGATCACCGCCCAGCAGGTCGCCGACGCCCTCGGGACGATTCCCTACGAAGTCGTCTGCGGGATCGGCGCCCGGGTGCCGCGGGTCTACCGGGGGGGTCTTGGACCCCCACTAGGGGGCGCTCCGTGAGGAGCGGGCCCACTCGGTATTATGGCGATGCTTTTCGCCCCAATTCCCCCTAACAAGGGCAAAACGGGGCAGGGGGGTACGAAGCCGGGGTTCGCAGCCCCTCGCAGGGCGCCATGGGCGGGCGCGGAAGAAGACTGCAGGTTTTCTGAGGAGTTTGGAGGCGGTCCGTGACGTGGCAGACGCTGGCGGAGGCCCGTGACGAAGCGCTCGGCTGCACCAGGTGCCGGCTCGCCGGGGGGCGCACCCAGGTGGTGTGGATGGATGGCAACCCCGACGCCGCCCTCATGTTCGTGGGCGAGGCCCCCGGGTTCCACGAGGACCGCCAGGGCCTGCCCTTTGTCGGAGCGGCGGGCCAGCTCCTCGATACGATGCTCCGCTCGATCGGGCTCGACCGAAGCCAGTGCACGATCTGCAACGTCATCAAGTGCCGGCCTCCGGGCAACCGCGACCCCATGCCCGACGAGATCGAGTCGTGCCGGCCGTTCCTCGAGGCGCAGTTGCGCTTTATCAGGCCCCGGGTGATCGTCACCCTCGGCAACTTCGCCACCCGCTTCATCCTCGCCAAACAGGTCTCCATCTCCCGGGTGCGGGGTCAGCGCTTCGAGATCGAGCTTCCCCCGGACGAACACGGACAGGGACGAGGCCGCCAGTCGCTGGTGACTGTGATCCCGACGTTTCACCCCGCGGCGGTGCTGCACGGCGGTGGCAACGCCTCACCGCAGTTCAATGCCCTCCAGGAGGACTTCCGGCTGATCGCCTCGGTGCTGGCGGAGCCCCCGCCGGCGATCCCGGAGGAACCGGAACCAGAGGAGACCGCCGAGCAGGAAGCCCTCTTCTAGCTACCGTGTTCCACCACCACCGCAACCTCGCCATGGAGACCCGGTCGCCGGAGGAGACCCGGCGCCTCGCCGTGGCCCTCAGCCCCCTCCTGCGCCCCGGCGACGTCCTGTCGCTCGGCGGCGACCTCGGTGCGGGCAAGACGACCTTCGTCCAGGGCCTCGCGGTGGGCCTGGGCATAACGGAGCGGGTGACCAGTCCCAGCTTCGTGCTGCTGAAGGAGTACCTCGGGGGCCGCTACCCGCTCATCCACATGGACGTCTACCGGCTCGAGCGGATGCAGGAGGTCGTCGATCTCGGCTACGACGAGTTCCTGGACCCGTCCCACATCGTCGTCGTGGAATGGGGCGACATGGTCGAGCCCCTGCTGCCCAAGGAGCACCTGTCGATCCAGATGAGCTATGGCGCCGAGGACTCCCGCCGGGAGATCGTCCTGCAGCCACGTGGCTTCCAGTGGGAGATGCGGGTGCAGAAGGTGCGGGGGCTGATCGAGGAGCTGTTCTCGGTGGACCGCGACGACCTCTTCTACCCGCCGGCCTCGCCACCGGGCACCGGGGGGGGTCACCCGCTGGATCCGCCACCCCAGGAGATGCTCTAGATGTTGGTGCTCGGCATCGAGACCTCGACGCCGCAGGCATCGGTGACCATCGGATCCGAGCAGGGCATCATCGGCTCCTGCACGATCTCGCGCGGTGCGGCCTACGGCGAGTTCCTCCTGCCGGCCGTCGAGTTCCTGATGCACCAGTCCGGCCTCACGTACCGGCAGCTCTCGGCAGTGGCGATCGGCCTGGGGCCAGGCCTGTTCACCGGGATGCGGGTGGGCGTCACAACCGCCAAGACCCTGGCCCAGGCCCTGTCGGTCCCGATCGTCGGGGTTCCCTCCCTGGACCTCCTGGCCTTCGACGCCCGGTACACGCCGAAGGTGATCTGCCCCGTCCTCGACGCGAAGCGCAACGAGGTCTTCTTCGCCTTCTACCGCCAGGTCCCGGGCGGCGTGACTCGCTTGAGCGACTACCAGGTCGGCCCGCCGGAGCGTCTCGCCACGGAGTTCGACGCCCAGGGCTCCGACGTGCTCGCCATCGGGAACGGCGCCCTGCTGTACCGTTCTAAGCTGGAGGAGTCGGAGAGGGTGGAGATCGGAACGATGACCCATGCATTTCCAAGGTCGGCTGCCTTGATCGACCTGGCGCTCCCCCGCATCGTCCGGGAGGATTTCGACCGTCTCTACGACGTCGAGCCCCTCTACATGCGGCGCACCCAGGCCGAGATCAACTGGGAATCCCGGAGCCTCAAGTCATCATGAGCGCCCTCATGCGCCAGCCGGGCCTCGACCCCTCGGAGGTCGAGCTGGCCGCGATGCGCCGGCGCCACCTTCGCCAGGTGCTGCGGATCGAGTCCCAGGTCTATCCGCGGCCCTGGAGCGCAGCCCTGTTCCTGCAGGAGATGGCCCGCAAGACCGACCGGGTGTACCTCGTCGCCCGGTGGGACGCCCAGGTGATCGGCTACGGCGGGGTGATGCTGGCGCCCCCGGAGGCCCACATCACGACGATCGCCGTCGACCCGGCCTGGCACCGCAATCACGTGGGGACGAGGCTCATGCTCGGCCTCATCGACGCGGCCACCGCCAAGGGGGCACGGTCGGTGTCGCTCGAGGTCCGCAAGTCCAACCTGGGGGCGCAGCGGATGTACGAACGGTTCGGCTTCCGACCCGTCGGCGTTCGGCGGGGCTACTACGTCGAGACCGGCGAGGACGCCATTGTGATGTGGGTGGAGGGCATCGACCTCCCGAAGTACCAGGAGGTCCTCGAGGTCCTTCGGGCGGCGGCGAGGGGGGACGAGCGCAACGACCATGCCTGAGCCCCGCTCCCCCGGCGGGACCCAGACCTCCGGCCCCGCCCCCGGCACCCTGTCGGTTCCGGACGTCTCGTTCGCCGAGCCACTGGTCGAAGAGCTGGAGCTCACGACCGCCGGCCTCGAGCCGGCGACGCTGCCGCGCCGCAAGGAAACGGTCCCCAACTCACCGGAGACCCTGATTCTGGCCATCGAAACCTCCTGCGACGAGACCTCGGCGGCGGTGCTCCGCGGCGACCGGACGATCCTGGCCAACGTCGTCTCCTCCCAGGCGGCCCTGCACGAGCGTTACGGGGGCATCGTCCCCGAGCTCGCGTCACGGGCGCACGTCCAGGCGATCAACCCGGCGCTGGCCGAGGTGCTCCGCCAGGCCGACGTGACCTTCTGGGACCTGGACGCCATTGCCGTCACGCTCGGCCCCGGCCTCATGGGGTCCCTGGTGGTAGGGGTCGCCGCCGCCAAGTCGCTGGCAGCCCTCCTCGAGGTGCCCCTGATCGGGGTCAACCATCTGGAGGCGCACATCTACGCCAACTTCATCGAGCACCCCGAGGCCTCGCTCCCGGCGCTGGCGCTGATTGTCTCCGGCGGCCACACCCTCCTCGTCGAGATGACCGACCACGGCCTCTACGAGGTCCTCGGCGAGACGCTCGACGACGCGGCCGGCGAGGCCTTCGACAAGGTTGCCCGCTACCTGGGTCTCGGATACCCGGGTGGCCCCGTGGTGGACCGCCTTGCCGCCCAGGGCAACCCCAGGGCGATTCCGTTTCCCCGTCCGATGCTGAGCGAGGGCTACGACTTCTCGTTCTCGGGCCTCAAGACCGCAGTGCTGACCTACATGGACCGGGAGCGGCGGGAGGGCCGCGAGCCGGAGATCGCCGACGTCTGTGCCTCGTTCCAGGCTGCGGTCGTGGACGTCCTCGTCGCCAAGACGGTCCGGGCCGCCGTGGACAACGAGATCCCCACCGTGCTGCTCTGCGGCGGCGTCGCGGCCAACTCCGCACTCCGGGAGTCGCTGGAGGTCGCCTGCACGGCGGCCGAGATCAAGGTCTACCACCCGTCCCCGGCCCTCTGCACCGACAATGCGGCCATGGTGGCGGGCTGCGGGTATCACCGGTACCGGCGGGGGATCCGGACCAGCCTCGACGCCACCCCGGACCCCAATTTCCCGATCACCTGAACCGGTTGACGCTCAGCACGCGCCTCGGTTAGCATGCGAATTAGCACTCTCAACCCGTGAGTGCTAATTCACAATCAGAGTTGGAGGTGTTCGATGAAGCTGCGACCACTCGGTGACCGGGTGCTCGTCCGCCCCGACGACAGCGACAAGCCGCTGCCCTCAGGTCTCGTGATCCCGGACACCGCTAAGGAGAAGCCCCAGGAGGGCATCGTCCTCGGCGTTGGCCCGGGCGGGTTCCACGACGGGCAGCGTGTGCCCCTCGACGTGAAGGAAGGCGACCGCGTCGTCTACTCCAAGTACGGCGGGACCGAGGTCATCATCGAAGGCGAGGACCTGCTGATCCTGGCGGAGCGAGACATCCTCGGCGTCATCGGCTAGCAGCCGTTGCAGGCGTAAGGGGCCCCGCCAGAGCGGGGCCTTTTCGCTCTGGGCGAAACCCTCCGAAGCCCGGCGGCCCTATTAGGGCAGATAGTTGCGGGGGTTCTTCGGGGTGCCGTTGATGCGGACCTCGAAGTGCAGGTGCGGCCCGGTGCAGAACCCGGTGCAGCCGACGAGGCCGATCACCTCGCCGGCGCTGACGTGGCCCCCGGTGACGATCTTGCGGCTCATGTGGGCGTACAGCGTGGCGACACCCCCGCCATGGTCGATGATCGTGCAGATCCCGTAGCCCGTGCCGCAGGAGATGCCGGCGACCGTCCCGTCCTTGACGGCATGGATGGGCGTGCCCGTGCTGGCCAGGATGTCGATGCCGTAGTGGAACCCACCCCAGCGGGGACCGAACGGGGACCCCATCGGCCCGTTGACCGGCCAGGAGAGACCGCTGACCGAGACGGCGCCGGTGCCGTGCGAGATCTGGGCGTCGTTCGCCAGGGCATTGGTCAGGGCCACCGACTCCGCTTCGAGCTCGTTCTCGGTCTTCTGCTCCGCGGCGATCTCGGCGTTGACGGCATCGAGGGCGGCGGCGCGCTGGCCCCGGGCGGCACCGAGCAGGTCGGCCCGGGAGCGCAGGGACCCCTCCTTGGCGTGCAGGGCGTCGGTCGTCTTGGCCAGGTCCTGCTTCTCGACGGCGACGGCGTCCCGCAGGCGGGCCGACTGGATGATGACCTTGGCATCGATGTCGGCCGCCACCTGCCAGACGACGGTCTTGCGCATGAAGTCGCCGATCGAGCTGGCGGAGAGCAGGCTCGACAGCGAGCTCGCAGGCCCTCCCATATAGATGCTCCTGGCACGGGCGTCGGCAGCGGCGTGCGCCCCCTGGTACTGGGCCTCGAGCTGAGCGATCTTGGCGTCGTCGGTGCGGATGGTGGACTCGAGGTCGGCCACCGCCCGGGTGTCGACGCCGACCTGGCGGTCCAGGGTGTTGATCTGACCGTCAAGTGCGCTGACCTGGGCCTGGATCTTCGCCGCCTCGCCCTT
>DASXNO010000197.1:0-2499 GCA_036495025.1 Actinomycetota bacterium
CCCGCATACCCGCCGAGGCTCAGCGACGCCATCGTCGCCCTCGGTGACTTCGCCACCGGCCCGGACGGCGCCGAGCAGAACGACCTTCAGCTCCGCCTTGCCGGCCTCCTTGCCGGCAGAGCCCTCCGCATCCGGATGCTCGGCTCCGCTGCCATCGACCTCGCCTGGCTGGCGGCCGGACGCCACCATGCCAGCATCACGCTCTGCAACCGGTCCTGGGACATGGCGGCCGGTGTCGTCATCGCCAGGGAGGCAGGTGCCGCCGTCGCCGATCTCGACGGCTCCGGCTATTCGCTGGCATCGCGGTCGGTCATCGCCGCCGCCGGCGGGCTCGTAGGTGAGCTCCTGGCCACGGTCGAGGAAGCGCTGGCAGGCCCATGAGCACGTACGGTCCTTCCTGCGACACGCCGGTAGAGCGGGCGGCGTTGCGCAACTGGTGGGAGGCGGTCACCTTCCTCCACTGGGCCTACGAGCCCGACGCGGTCCAGCGCCTTCTGCCTCCGGGCCTCGAGGTCGAGACCTGCGAGGGCTCGGCGTGGGTCGGGCTCGTGCTGTTCCGCATGCGGGTCGGCCTCCTCGGTCTCCCGCCGGTGCCGTGGCTGCTCAGGTTCCCCGAGACCAATGTCCGCACATACGTCCGCACGCAGGACGGGGCAGGTGGCGTGTGGTTCTTTCCCCTGGATGCAGCGCGCCTGGCCCCGGTGCTGGTCGGGAGATCCACCTACCGGCTGCGGTACTGCTGGTCGCAGATGTCGATCACCCGCTCCGGGGCCATCGTCACGTACGTGACGCACCGGCGCTGGCCCGGCCCCCGGGGCACACTCAGCGAGGCAAGCATCGAGATCGGCGACCCGTTTGCACCTGCCGAGCTCAGCGACCTCGATCACTTCCTCACCGCACGCTGGGCGATGTTCAGTCCCGGGACGCCGGCGCTGCACCACGCCCGGGCCTTCCACGAGCCGTGGCCGTTGCACCGGGCGCGGGTCCTCCGCCTGTACGACGAGTTGGTCCCGGCGAGCGGCCTGCCGGCCCCACACGAGGAGCCGCTGGCGCACTACGCCCCTTCCGTAGAGGTCCGCATCGGTTGGCCTTCCCGGGTGCCGTCCTGAACGAAGCCGCGCAACCCCGGTCCCCGACAACCGCGCATACCCCGGAGCGTATGATCGATCCAGGGTGTCGAGTGGCGAGAACGGCCCCTGCAATGGGCGGGAGCAGACGGGGCGGCGTCGGTCGATTCGGCCGGCCTGTGAGCAAGGAGGCCGAGCATGGGCACACCACCGGACCAGCCGGGAGGCGGCAGCACGCCCCCGCCGGACAGCGGTGCCTTCCCCCCACCGCCGGGCGGCGGGTACCCGGCGAGGCCTGGCGGCGGATACCCTCCACCACCGGGTAGCGGCAGCCCGCCTCCGCCGGACGGAGGCACATCCCCTCCACCGTCGGGTGGCGGGTACGGGCCCCCACCGCTGGGCGGGTACGGCGCACCTCCGCCGGGCGGGTACGGCGCACCTCCGCCTGGTGGGTATGCGCCGCCTCCTGGCAACTGGGGCGGTCCCGGCGGGTACGGCCCCCCGCCTCCTGGCTACGGGCCCCAGGAGAACAAGGGCCTTGCGGTTGCTTCGCTCGTGCTCGGCATCGTCGGGGTCGTCACGTTCTGGATCTTTGTCGGGGGCCTGCTCGGCATCGTGGCGCTCGTGCTGGGCATCGTGGCCATCCGCAGGACGCGGAGGGGACAGGCCGGCGGCCAGAGCATGGCCATCGCCGGCACGATCCTCGGCGGCGCGGCCATTGTCATCACCGCTATCTATGTGATCGCCGTCGGCTCATTCTTCGCCAAGTTTGGCCCCCAGTTCTCCAACTTCCAGGATTGTCTTCGCCATGCCACGACGGTCCAGGAGCAGCGGGACTGCCAGGACCAGTTCCGGAACGATCTGCTCTCCCCCTCGCCATAGCGCGTGAGAGCGATCTCGGGTTTCACCGTGGATGCCTACGAACCGGCGCCATTCGATGAGCAGGCCGAGGTACCGGAGGGGTTCCAGCTCAGCCGCACACGGATCGCCAAGACGTTCTCGGGCGACCTCGCCGGCACGAGCGTGACCCAGGCGGTCACGGCCGTCACCCAGGAGGGCTCGGCCGGTTACGTCGCCATCGAGTTGATCGTGGGCACCCTGCAGGGCCGCCGGGGCTGCTTCCTGCTCCAGCACTCCGCGACCGCCACCCGGGGCGCCCAGTCCGGTTCCTTCACCATCGTCCCCGACTCCGGGACCGGCCGGCTCTCCGGGCTCTCCGGCCGGGGCGACATTGCCGTCGATGCCGATGGGGTCCACACGTTCACCCTCGACTACGACCTGCCTGGCGGGTAGTGAGGCGAGGCCTCGGGGGGACGACGACGAGCGTGCCGTCGCTGTCCATCACCGTGACCGGGGTCCCGTAGCACCGCTCCAGGAGTGCGGGCGCCAGCACCTCGGGCGCCGTTCCATCCGCGACCACGACGCCTCCGTC
>DASXNO010000198.1:0-5651 GCA_036495025.1 Actinomycetota bacterium
AGCAGCACGGCGGACGCGCCGCCGATCGCCACGCTCGCCGCAACGTAGCGACGGACGGCAGGGCTCGCCCGCAGGAGCCTCGGATCAACCGGCGGGCCCCGGCGAGGCCGGGCACGCTCCTCGTCCATCGCGCTAGTCGCCCGCCGCGGGCCGGCCATGACCAGGATCGTGCACTAGTGGCCCGAGGTGAGGCGCTTGCGGAACACCCAGTAGGTCCAGCCCTGGTAGGCGAGCACGAGCGGTGCGAAGATCACGGCCACGATGGCCATGAGGCGAAGGGTGTAGTGCCCGGACGCCGCGTTGTCGATCGTGAGGCTGTTGGCGGCGCCGAGGCTGGAAACCATCACCCTCGGGTAGAGGTTGAGGAATATTGTTCCCGTCACCAGCACGATGGTGAGGGCGGTCGCGACGAAGGCCCAGCCCTCCAGCCGTTCGTGGAGGAGCCAGCTCACGGCGATCACCGCCCCCATCGCCGCCACCGGCACGAGGGGCGGCACCAGCCCCCGGTACCCGGCTCGCTCGGCGTTGACGTAGGTCCACACAAGGAAGCCGACGACCGCGATCGCAGACGGCCAGGCAATGCGCCGGGCGACGGCCCGTGACCGTTCCAGCACCTCGCCATCGGTGCGCAGCGTGAGGTAGACGGCGCCGTGCAGGGTGAACAACGCTGCCGTGGTGAGGCCGGCCCACAGGGCATAGGGGTTGAGCAGGCTGGCGAGGGAGCCGATGAAGCGGTGCTGCGGATCGATGGGCACCCCACGAAGGATATTGCCCCAGGCCACCCCCCACAGCACCGCAGGCACGAGGCTGCCGAAGAAGATCGACCGGTCCCAGAAACTCCGCCACGCCGGTGCCCGGTCGCTGCCCCGGAACTCGAAGGCGACGCCGCGCATGATCAGGGCGACGATGATCAGGAACAGCGGGAGGTAGAAGCCGCTGAACATCGTCGCGTACCACTCGGGGAAGGCGGCGAAGGTCGCACCGCCGGCGACGATCAGCCAGACCTCGTTGGCGTCCCAGAACGGGCCGATCGAGTTCACGACGACCCGGCGCTCGGTGTCGTCCCGGCCGATGACCGGCAGCAGGATCCCCACGCCGAAGTCGAAGCCCTCGAGGAAGAAGTAGCCGGTCCAGAGCAGGGCGATGAGGGTGAACCAGCTCACCGCAAGCCAGTCGTGGTGCATCTCAGTAGACCACCGCCGGCTCGGCGCCGGCCTCTTCGTGCTCGTCGCCGGCCGCGCCCGGCCCTGCCCGGCCGAAGCGAGCCATCAGCCAGAAGTCGACGGCGGCAAGCGCGCCGTAGAGCAGCGTGAAGCCCACGAGCGTGGTCGAGACGTACCCCGGGCCGACCAGCGACGGAGCCCTGGCCGTCTTCATCAGCCCGTAGATGACCCACGGCTGGCGACCCATCTCCGTGAAGATCCATCCGGCCGAGTTGGCGATGTAGGGGAGTGCGATCGCGGGGATCAGGGCGACGAGGTAGCGGCGTGACAGCTCCAGCCTCCGCCGGCGCATGAGATACAGGCCGAGGGCCGCCAGGCCGATCATGGCGAAGCCGGCCCCGACCATCGTCCGGAATCCCCAGTAGGTCACCCAGATGACGGGCGTGTAGCTGCCCGGGCCGTACAGCGCCCGCTCCTGCGCCTGGACGTCGTTGATGCCTTCCACCCGGCCATTCCAGGAATTGGTCGCCAGGACGGAGAGCAGGTGGGGCAGTCGGATCTGGAAGATCGGCTGCCCCGAGAGGTTGCCAATGGTCAGCAGCGAGAAGCTCGCCCCGGTCTCGGTGTCGTAGAGGGCCTCGGCGGCTGCCATCTTCATCGGCTGGACCTTCGTCATGACCTGGGCCTGCATGTGCCCGACGAACGCCACCGCGAGCGAGGCGATGAAGGCCACGACCAGCGCGATGCTCGCGGCCTTCTGGAACAGGTCCACCTCGTTGCGCCGCAGCAGGTGGTAGGCGCTGATGCCGACGACGAAGAAGGCGGCGGTGGCGATCGCCGCCAGGACGGTGTGCCAGTACGTGACGATAAGGATCTGGTTCGTCATCACCGCCCAGAAGTTGGTCAGCGTGGCCCGGTTCGCCACGGGGTTGATCCGGAAGCCCACGGGGTGCTGCATCCACGAGTTGGCCGCCAGGATCATGAGCGCCGACAGCATCGACCCGAAGCTGACGATCCAGATCGTGGCGAGGTGCAGCCGCGGGGAGAGCCGGCCGCGTCCGAAGAGCCACAGACCGATAAACGTCGACTCGAGGAAGAAGGCCATCAGGCCCTCCATCGCCAGCGGCGGGCCGAACACGTCGCCGACGTAGCGGGAGTACTGGGACCAGTTCATCCCGAACTGGAACTCCTGCACGATGCCCGTGACGACCCCGAGCGCGAAGTTGATGAGGAAGAGCTTGCCGAAGAAGGAGGTCATCCGCCGGTAGGCCTCGTTGCCGGTGCGGTGCGCGGCGGTCTGGAAGATGGCGACCAGGAACGACAGCCCGATCGTCAGCGGGACGAAGAGGAAGTGGAAGACGGTCGTGATCCCGAACTGCCAGCGAGCGAGCTCGAGAGCGGTCAAACAGTGGCTCCTGTCGGGTGTCGGGAGGGGGCGCGAGCGCCCACAGGCTACTGCGCAACCTCCGGCCGGGTGTCCCGCGATCTCGTAGGAGCCGTGCCTCGGGCGTGTGGCCTCCTACCGTGCGGCCACCTCGTCGAGGCGCCGGCGGAAGCTGCCCGTGCCGGTCACCGGGGCCCCCAGCTCGCGGACCCGCTCCGCGAGCCGCCGGTCGGACGTGACCACGCGGAGCGTCGCCGGGTTCTCGTCGGCCGCGACGATGCGGACGATCTCGTCGTCCGCGGCATTGGGCCCATGCCGGGAGGCGTAGCGCACCTCGATGGCGCCGTACCGGCCGGGGGCCACGTCGGGTAGCCCCCGGTCGAAGACCACGGTGACGTCCTCGCCGGTCGCCCTGGCGTACGCGTCGAGCTCCTTGATCCAGCGGCGGGTGGCCTTGTCGGGATTGTTCCACCAGCCGTCCGGCCGGGAACCCATGAGGTTGGCCCCGTCGACCAGCCAGCGGGTTTTAGAGGTGCTGGACGACGAGTTCGGCATAGGCCTGTCCCCCCGTGCCGCCGATGGGCATGTGGACGCCGTCCCTGCCGAACCATTGCGGGTTCGCGACAGCGAGGCCGTTCCAATCGGCGACCGTACACCGGCGTGCGGACGTGCAGCCCGCCTGGATCACTGCGTTGTTCGACGGGGTCCAGCTGCAGTAGGGGCAGTGGTCGGTCAGGAGAACGAGTTGCCGCCCGGCTGCCACGGCAACGAACTGGTCCAGCTCGTCCGGGGTGAACGAGCCGTTGGTCCCGAGGTGGACGACGACGCTTCCCCCCAGCTGTCCGGTGCCGGCGAGGGATCGCAGGTTGGCGATGCCGGCGTCCACGCCCCGACTGACCACGGCGTCGATGGTGATGCCGGGCACGAGGGCGCGGAGGTTCGGGGCGGCGTCGAGCATCACCGAGTCGCCGATGGCGGTGACGCCCGCCCCAGATGTGGGCCCTGCGGAAGGGGTAAGGGTGCTGAGCGTCGGGCTCGGCAAGGGCGGCGGGGACCAACGGGGCACCGCGGCGGGGAGCGGCGGCTTGAAGGTGGGCGCCGGGCTGGGGGAGGGGCTTCGCGTTGGGCTCGGCGTCAGCGGATCGACGATGGGGGCGGCCTCCGGCGCGTACGTCGACGGCGACGGGGATGGCGCGACGGGCGACAGGGCCGCGGCGTGGCGCCGGGAGGTGCTGCACCCACCGGCGGCCAGGAGGATGGCCATGCAGGCAGTGGCGATCCGCTTCGTCAACGAAGCGCTGCCTCGATGATGCCGGTGTACTGCTGGGCGCCGACGGTCCTCAGGTGGACGCCATCGTCCCACAGCCACTGCGGATGGGCGGAGGCGGCCGCGTTCCAGTCGACCAGGCTCACCTTCCCGTTCGCACGGACGGCCTGGGCGAGGATGGCGTTGTCGGAGTTCTGCCATGGTCTCGGAACATGCACGTTCAAGATGACCACCTTTCGCCCGGCGAGTTTGCCGAGAACGGTGTCGAGAACGGCCGGGTCGATGGTGCCGTTGGTGCCGGTCTGCAGCACGACGGTCCTGCCGAGGCGGCCGCTGGCGAGCAGCGAGTCGACAATAGCGAAGACCTCCGCCGCCTGCCGGCCCTCCACCGCGTCGACCGTGGCGCCGGGGAAGGCTTGCCGCAGGTCGGGCAGCGCCCCGAGCATGACCGAGTCGCCGATGGCCGTCAGGCTCTGCGTGGGCGGCCCCCCCGAGGCGGGCGCCGAAGTCGGCGCCGGCGCGGGTGCTGCTGCGCCGTGCGCTGCGACCGGGCTGACGGCCACCGGGCTGACGGGTGGCGGCTGGGGAGTGCGGTGAGCGGAGAGCATGAACCCCGCGGCCCCCACGAGGATGAGGATGCTGGCAGCGGAGAGGGCGGCGGCGGTCCGCCAGTTCCGCGGGAGGTTCACGGCCGTGGCGATGCCCTCCGCCCAGGCCCTGAGGCCCCTGGCCCGGATGGGCTGCTCCACCCAGCGGTAGCTGGCTTCGGCTGCGGCGAAGGTGAGGGCGAGCCGGAGCACGAGGTCTCCGGCCTTGGTGAACGGTACGTCCAGCTGCGGTCGGGTGAAGACGAAGATGGGCCAGTGCCACAGGTACAGGCTGTACGAGCGCACTCCGACCCACCGCAGCGGCGTCGAGCCGAGGCCCTCACCGAGCCAGCTCCGCTCCCGCCCGGCAGCGACAACCGGCAGCGCAGCCAGCACCGCGAACAGGAGGAACCCTCCCCGGTAGAGGCCCGGGACGAACTCGCTGGTATGGGTCATGGCCCAGCAGACGCCCGCCAGCCCCACCGCCCCGGCGACGTCGAGGACATCGCCGAAGCGCTGCATCCAGCCCTGACGCTCGGCCCAGACTGCCACGACCGCGGCGCCGGAGCCGATCAGGACGCCCATGGCATGGGTGTCGGTGCCGTAGTACACCCTCGAGGCATCGGCCCCGTAGGGCACGTTGTGCGACACCGCGATCACTGCCATCCACACCGTGGAGGCGACGGCGCCGCCGAAGGCCGCCGCGGCCACCAGCTTGAGGCGGCGGGTGGCGACGGACCCCGCCAGCAGGAGCCCGACCGTGGCCGGCCAGACCAGGTAGAACTGTTCCTCGACCGCAAGCGACCACAGGTGCTGCAGCGCCGAGGGGCGGCCGGTGGCCTGGAAGTAGGACTGGTGGCGAACGATGAACCACCAGTTGGTGACGTAGCCGAGGGAGGCAACGATGTCGCCCCGCACCTTGGCCAGCTCATCGGGCCAGAACGCAACCAGCGCCATGGTCGTCACCACGAGGAGCAGGCCGACCGCCGGCAGTAGCCGCCGCGCACGCCGGCGGAAGAAGGCGGCAAACGAGATGCCGCCGGTGCGCTCCACCTCGGCAATGAGCAGCGACGTGATGAGGTACCCGGAGATGACGAAAAACAGGTCGACGCCGAGGAACCCTCCCGGTACCCAGTGCACGCCGGCGTGGTAGAGCAGCACGCCGACGACCGCCAGCGCCCGCAGCCCGTCGAGGCCCGGCCGGTAACGCCGGGCGACGGAGCTTGGAGCCGGCTCCGGGTCGGGGGACC
>DASXNO010000199.1:0-2455 GCA_036495025.1 Actinomycetota bacterium
ATAGCCGAGCGCCTGCGCAGCGCCTTCGAGCAGCAGGACCTCGGCATCCTGGCCGGCGTCCTCGACCCCGATGTCCGCTGGGGCGGCGAGGAGGACACCCCCGAGACCTGCCACAACCGGGCCGACGTCCTGGCCTGGTACGGGGGCCTCATCGACCAGGGGTTCCGGGCGAGCGTCGCCGCTGCCGCGGTCGAGCCGGACCGCATCGTGCTCACCCTCGACGTCACCAGACCGGGCCGCGGGACGAGCCGGAACCATCAGGTATTCCGGATCGCCTCCGGCCACATCGTCGACATCCGGAGCTACCAGGAGGGTCCCGCCGGCCACCACTGAGGCTCAAGGGAACGCCGACTCCTCGGTGGCGACGTCCTGGACGAGGTTGCCGAGCGCCAGGTTCACGTCCCCGTGCTCGTGCAGGCCCCAGGCCGGCCCGAGGTTCTCGGGAAGGCGCGGCCGGGGGTCCCCGGGAGCGACGTCGACCTGCAGCCAGGTCGCCCCACCGGCGCTGACGCAACTGGCGGAGTAGAGGCCCGGGTAATTCACCCACGCGTTGTCCACTCGCACGTAGGGGTCGAGGCCCCCGGCGCCCCCGCCGAGGTTGGCGGGATTGGTGCAGAGGCCCCCCAGCCGGCCGAAGATGGCGTCGTCCGGGGGCTGCTCGTAGTAGGAGGAGTAGGCGATGACGCAGCCGGTCTGCTTCGGCGAACGGCAGGCGGGCATGTTGGGGAAGCCCCCGACGTTGCCGCCGATCAGCAGAGCCGAGACCACCTGCCTGCGCACGGCGGGGATCGGGTCGACCTGGGACCCAATCAGGCGGGCGAGCACGATCGCCCCCTGGGAATGGCCGATGATGACGACCGGCCTGCCCTGGTTGAAGTTCGCCATGTAGTCCTTCCAGGCGGACAGCAGGCTGTCGTAGGCGACCTCGGTGGCGGCGTTCACATCGGCAGGCGTGCCGTTGTTCGTCCGCTGGCGCCAGATCGGTGCCCAGACCTTGCAGACCTGGGAGAAGCGGGAGGCCTGCTCGACCGCGATGTCGATCTCCGGCTGCTCGACCGCCAGGCTGGCGTTGTCGCTGCCCTGGGTGCTGACCGTCGGGTAGGCGTAGAAGCAGTCGAACTTCGAGCCGGCATCGGGCTGGGCGCCGATGGGCGTCCTGGTGCCGTTGGCCGCCACGGCGGTCGCATCGAGGCTCCGGGTGCACGGGTTGTCCTGAAGGCCGGGCCGGCAGAGCCACACCGTGCCGGCCGCCGTCGTCCGAGGGGCCGGCGGATCCGGCGGCGATGGGGCCGGCGGAGACGGAGGCGGCGGAGACGGAGGCGGCGGAGTGAACCGGGCCGCCGAGTTGGCGCCGGCACCCGCGGCGGTGGCAACCGCCGGCTCCCCCGCGGCCGCCCGGGCGCTCGCCTTGGCCGGGAGCTTCAGGGCGCTGGAGGCAGTGACGAAAGCGACGGTGAGCACCAGCAGCAAGGTGGCGCCGAAGATTGCGGCTCGCCAGAGCCGCAGGGACCCGTCACGAAGCACCGGCACATCTTGAAGACCTCAGGGGCTCTTGTCGATTCCGGTGCCTGGACAGGCCGCCTGGGCCTCAGTCCTGCAAGCAGTTTCGTGCCGGCGCATCTCTCGAAGCTCCTTTGCGGCAAGCAGAGGGAATCTCTCCCAGAAAGGAGACGCGAAATCGGTGGATCCGGCACAACCGGTCACCGGTCGAGGGGAGCGGAGCTCGCCCTCGGGTGCAGCGGCCTAAAAGCGCAAGAGCGCGGCAATGCCGCCGAGGCGGTCGAGGTCATCGTGGAATCTCGGCACCCAGATCTCCGCCGACAGCAGGATCGCCCGTTCCACCGCCTTCTCCACGATGTTGCCCGTGTGCTCGAGCGCCTCCCCGTCCAGGGGGCACTCCGGCCCGGTGGCCTCGGCGAGGGGATTCCCGCCCCCGGGCTGCGGCTCGACCCCCAGCCATCCGCTTTTGGGGCAGAAGACACCGGGCGCCGCGAAATCCTGCTTCGTGAACAGCACCTCGACACTGGCCTCGTTCACGGCCGCCAGCGTGCCCTCGAGACCGTAGGCTGCCCTGCCCCCGACGGCCAGCTCCCGGCGCAGGCGCTCGAAGAGCTCCTCCTCCCGTCGCTCGTCCTCCTTCTGGAGAACGTCGGCGACCAGCTCCTGCAGCTCGTTCGCGTTGGCCGTCTTGACATCGACGTCGATCCGCCCGGCGAAGCGCTCCCGCAGGTAGGAGTGCAGGTGGTCGAGCACCCTCGGCAGCAGCTCCTCGGTGCACCCGATCACGAGGCGCTCGACCCGGCCCTCCTTGTAAAGGTCCAGGAGCTTGCCGGCCACGTCGCTGAGGTGACGGTCGACGTGGTCCTCGATGTGGCGCTGGTAGCGCGGCTGGCTCCAGCCGCCCTGATCGTGCCGGCCCGGGACATCGTCATCCCGCTCCTCGAGGACCTCTTCG
>DASXNO010000200.1:0-2686 GCA_036495025.1 Actinomycetota bacterium
CCTCACGGCCGGCCAGGGCCGATGCGGCGGCCTTCCCGGTCCGCAGCGTTGCCTGCGCGGCCAGGCCGCCGGCGGCGGAGCCGGCACTGGCATCCGCCGTCGGGAGGTTGACGGAGATGGTGGCCCCGGGGCGGATCGTCCCCACGGGCTCGACGACCGAGCCGGCGATAGCGACAGCTCCGGTCAGGACCACCCGGAGATGGCTGGTGATCGTCCCGGCGATGTGGTTCCCCGAGAGCGTGAGGTGCTGCTCGAGCGTGCCCGGGGCCGGCTGGAAGGCCTCCTCACCGAAGGCCTGGAGCGTGCCGGGCTGATCCCAGCTCAGCGCCACACGCGTCCCGCCGGACACCGGCGGTGGCTCGATTACCGGGGTCGCGGGGACCGGCCCCGCACCGCCGAGCCTCGCCAGGGCCGCCACGAGCTCTCCGCCGGGCGCTTGGGACGCTTCCTCGACCATCGCCGTCCCCGCCCGGGGCCCGAAGACGCCGACGGCCGTCTCGACGAACGCGTCCGGAGCTCCAGGGGCCAGGCGGATGACACGGATGCGGTCGGTTACCGCCTCGCTGCCTCGCAGCCCCAGGGTGCCGGCCGTGATGGCACCCGCCGACACCACGGCGACCAGCGGGATCCCCACCCAGGCAAGCTCCGGGCGGCCCCGCCGCCGGAGGATCCACCGGACACCCGGACCGCAGACGAGGATGTAGACCATGACGATGAGCCCGACAAGCCAGAGCGAGGGGAGGTGCAGCGTCGGGAGATTGGCGAGGGCCTGGAAGAGCCAGGAGCCATTGGCGGTGAAGCCCGGGTTGGGAGCGAGCGCCCACCCCGGCCGCACCGAACCCGACAGCAAGGCCCGCAGCAGGATCTCCCGCAGGAGGCCAGCCCGGCCCGGCCAGGATGCGACCGGTTCCACGGACGGGTCGATGGTGAGGAAGAAGGTCTGCCCAACGGCGTCGGGGGCCTGGACGAGGATCGGGGTCGTTCCCTCCGAGAGGGCAGCCACGCCCCCGCCCCCAGGGCCGGCGCTGACCTCGACCGGGCTTGCCAGGGTGGCGACCCCCAACTCCGAGGCGAGCCCGGGGAGGCCGGGGAGGGTCTGCACCCCGCTCGGCGCCAGCCCCACCAACCGCGAGGGCAGGCCCGCGACGGTGCCGTGCCACGCCGAGCCGCCGACGACGAGGAGATCGCCTCCCGAGGCCACGTAGTCGGAAAGGGCGCTGCGCTGGCCGGCCGACAGGGTGGCGGTGGAGGCCCGGTCGAAGGCGACGAGGCTGAAGGCGCGCAGCGCCACACCGGACTCGGGAAGGTCCGCCGCCGTGAGGTGGAGCACCTGGATGTGGACACCGGGACCGGGCAGGGGGACCTGAGCAAGGGCGTCGAGGGTCGTCGGATCGTCCGAGACCACCGCGACCTGCGGGCCGTCGAGGGGGATCGGCGGTGGCGCCTGCGCCGAGGCGACGGGGCGCCCGGAGGCGCCCAGCACCTCGGCGCTCACGGTCTGGTGGTGGTCGAGCAGGAGGACGGCGACGTGGGCCGTCCCGCCGGGAGCCACCGTGAGGTCGCGCCGCGCCGCGACCGACGGCTCCGGGTTCTGGGCGAGGGACTGCCCGACCCGCGACCCGGAAGGGATGCCGGCGCCGAGCTGGAGCGAACCGGGGGGCCGGTCCGTCCAGACGACCAGGCTTCCCCGGAAGCTCGCGGCGCCCGCATGGACGGTGAGGTGCACGGGCGTCCAGCCCGACGGGGGAAGGGCTCCCCCGTACCCGACCTGCATGGAGAGCTCGACCTGGGGGCCGCCGGCCGCCCCGGCGGGCAGCAGGCCGCCCATGCCCACCAGCAGCGAGACCGCCGCCATGACGGCCCGGGCCCTGGTCCGCCGGGGGCGCGGGTTGCCACGATCCCCAGCCGTTCCGCAGCGTTGCGCCCGGCGGCGCATCGACGCTAGCATCCTGACATCTTCTCTCTTTTCTCCTCACCGTCCTCGGCGCCAGCGGGCCGCCTCGTCGCTTCGGCCGCCCTGGTGCTGCTCGGTGCCCTGACGGGCTGTGCCAAGACCCCGGCGGGATCGTCCCCACCGCCTGCTCCCGCGACAGCTGCGACGGTCGCCCCGGCGGTGACGACGAAGATCGCCACGGCCAGTACCCCGGTCCCGGTCGCCGGCAACGCCTTCGTGAGCGCCAGCGTCACATGCCCATCTGGCAGCGAACTCGTCGGCGGTGGATTCGCCGCCGTCCTCAGCGACGGCAGGCTTCCTCCGCCCTCCCTCCACGTCACGGCCGGCTTCCCCTCGGCGCCGCGAAGCTGGACGGTCGCTGCCGCCACGGGCAAGCAGCCGGTTGCCCGTGGCGTGGCGCAACAGTTCGCCCTTTGCCTCCCCCAGCCGCCTGGTGCAACCCTGGGGCAGATCGTCTCGACGACGGTGCCCGGTCCAATCGGAGCCGGGGCCACGGCCCGGGCCACCGCCGTCTGCCCCGCGGCCAGCATCCTGACCGGAGGGGGAGCCCGCGCGTCCGGGGCCACCGGTGAGACTCAGCCGGCCCCGCCTGCCCTCCACCTGATCGGCAGCCTGCCCAGCACCCCAGCCGGCGCGGCGGTGCTGGCCGGGGTTGCCCGGTCGTGGACGGCAGTCACCCAGAACGGCGGCATGCCCTCGCCGGGCGCCGCCACGACGGCCTTCGCCATCTGC
>DASXNO010000201.1:0-3090 GCA_036495025.1 Actinomycetota bacterium
GGCTTCGGGCGGGAGGCCGCCGAAGCCGTCGCGGCCGTCAACGACGACAAGCCCACCTACGAGCTGCTCGGGTTCCTCGACGACAACCCCGATGCTGCGGGGACCGAGGTGGAGGGGATCCCCGTGCTGGGGCCGATCGCCTCGGTCGCGGACCACCCCGCCGCCCTGGTCGTCGTGAGCACCGGGCACCCGGGGTTCTACTTCTCACGCCGGCGGATCGTGGCGCGCCTCGGCCTGCCGGCCGAACGGTACGCAACGATCATCCATCCGCTCGCCTCGATTGGCAGGTCTGTCGAGGTGGGGGCCGGCACGGTGGTGCTCGCCGGGGCGGTCGCGACGGCGGGGGTCCAGATCGGGGCGCACGTCGCCGTGATGCCGGGGGCAGTGTTCACGCACGACGACGTCGTCGGCGACTACGCGACGTTCGGCAGCGGCGCCCGCCTGGCGGGCCGGGTCACCGTCGGCGAGGGCGCGTACATCGGCTCGGGGGCCCTGATCCGGGAGAGCCTCTCGGTCGGGCCGTGGGCGCTCGTCGGCCTGGGGTCCGTGGTGCTGGAGGACATCCCTGCCGCCGAGGTCTGGGTCGGCGCCCCGGCCCGCCGCCTCCGCAAGGTGGAACTGCCCCCAGACGTGGTCGTGGCGCCGTGAAGATCCCCCTGGTGGACCTGGCGTCCATGCACGCCGAGATCGCCGGCGAGGTCGAGGGCGGCTTCGCGGGCCTCCTCGCCAGCGGGGCATTCGTCCAGGGCCCGCAGGTGTCGGCCTTCGAGGAGGCCTTCGCCGATTTCAGCGAGGTGCGGCACTGCATCGGGGTGGCGAACGGCACCGACGCCCTCGAGCTTGCCCTCCGGGCCGTGGGCGTCGGCCACGGCGACGAGGTCATCCTGCCTGCCAACACGTTCATCGCCACGGCCGAGGCGGTTGCCCGGGCCGGGGCGACCCCCGTCCTGGTCGACTGCGACCCGGAGTTCCTGCTCATCGACACCGGCGCCGTGGCGGCGCGGATCGGGGCCAGGACCAAGGCGATCGTCCCGGTGCACCTGTTCGGGCAGGCCGCCCCCGTCGAGGGCCTCACCGCCCTCGCCAGGGACCTCGGGGTCGCCCTGATCGAGGACCACGCCCAGAGCCACGGCGCCACCCGCCACGGCCGGGCGGCGGGCAGCCTCGGGATCGCCGCGGCGACCAGCTTCTACCCGGGCAAGAACCTCGGCGCCTATGGCGACGGCGGAGCCGTCCTCACCGAATCGGATGAGGTGGCGGCGCGGGTGCGTGCCCTCGGCAACCATGGGAGCACCGTGCGCTACCAGCATCCCGAGCTCGGGTTCAACTCCCGTCTCGACAGCCTCCAGGCGGTCGTGCTCTCGGCGAAGCTGGCGCGCCTCCCCGCCTGGAACAAGGCGAGGGCCGCCGCCGCCGAGCGCTACGCCGAGTTGCTCGCGGGGGTGGCCGGCATCAGACTGCCCGCCACGATGCCGGGCAATACCCATGTATGGCACCTCTACGTCGTCCGCTTCGACGAGGGTCCTGTCCGCCGCGACGCCGTGCTCGCCGCCCTGCATGCGGCGGGTGTCGGCGCCGGCATCCACTACCCGGTCCCCGTCCACCTCCAGGGCGCCTTCGCCGGACTTGGGCATCGTCGCGGCGACTTCCCCGTGGCAGAGAGAGCGGCGGAGTGCATGCTGTCGCTTCCCCTGTTCCCCCACGTCAGCGAGGAGCAGATCGACTACGTGGTGGGGGTCGTTGCGTCGGCACTCGCGTAGATGACCGCCGCGCCGTCGGTCTTCGTCCACCCGCAGGGCCTGTGCGAGAGTGACCGCGTGGGGCCGGGCACGCGGATCTGGGCCTTCGCCCACGTGCTGCCGGGGGCCGTGATCGGCTCGGACTGCAACATCTGCGACCACGCCTTCATCGAGGGCGGTGCGGTGATCGGCTCGGGCGTCACCATCAAGAACGCGGTGCTCGTCTGGGACAGGGTGACGATCGAGGACGAGGTCTTCGTCGGGCCCAACGCCGTCTTCACGAACGACCTCCGGCCCAGGGCGGCGATCAAGCGAGGGCCGGAGGGATGGCTCCCGACCCTGGTGCGCCGGGGCGCGACCATCGGGGCGAACGCCACCATCGTGTGCGGCGTGACCATCGGCGAGCATGCGTTCGTCGCAGCCGGCGCAGTCGTCGCGCGCGACGTCGCCCCGCACGCCCTCGTCGCCGGCAACCCCGCCCGGTTCCTGGGCTGGGTCTGCACGTGCGGCGAGCGACTGCCCCAGGGCCAAGCGGAGGCTCTGGTCTGCGCCTGCGGGCTTCGGTGGCGCGTCGGCCCCGGCGGAGACCTGTCTGCCGCCTGAGCAAGGACGCTGAACGCAGGAAACAGGAGGGGCCGGGAAACTCCCGGCCCCTCCGTTGTCGATGGGAGCTCCGTTAGAGCAGCGAGAGCAGCACCAGCGTGCTGACCGAGGAGCTGTTGTTGCTGGGATTCGGGTCCGTGCCGTTCCCCTTCACCGTGGCGGTGTTGTTCACCGTCCCGAGCAGGAGCGGATCGACCTTGATCGTCACCGTCGCCTTCGCTCCCAACGCCAAGGAGCCCAGCGAGCAGGTGACCGTTCCGGCGGACTGGGCGCAGCTGCCCTGGCTGGCGGCCGCGGAGACGAACTTGACCCGGCTCGAGAGGGGATCGGTCACGGTCACGCCCGTGGCGCCCGTGGGTCCCGCATTGGAGACCGTGATCGAGTAGGTGAGGCGGTCGCTGAGGAGCAGCAGTTTGGGCGCACTCTTCACGATTGAAAGGTCTGCATTCTCCGGCTGGAACACGAGGTCGACCCAGTAGTTGGCATTGTTCAGTGAGGTCGTACTGGGGAACTGCCCCGGAGGAGTGGCGGGGTCGGCGAAGGCCCCGCCGGTGCCGTGCAAGGGGGGGTTGTCCGACGGGTACGGCCAGAACGTTGTGGCGATGTACTGACCGTTCGGAACGAAGAGCGAGGTCGCGTACGTTGTGTTCGGCGTGATCGCCACGGGCGTGGAGAGGTTCACCTGCTGCCATCCGGAGGAGGTCTCGGAGTAGGTTGCCTCGGCCAGCTTGTTTCCGCTCGGGTCCCA
>DASXNO010000202.1:0-8426 GCA_036495025.1 Actinomycetota bacterium
ACGACGATGAAGCCCTCGTCGGCGAGCGAGGCCGCCAGGAGCCCCTCCCACTCTTCACGCAAGGCCTCGAGCGCGAAGCGGGTGTCCTCGGGGCGGGGCCCGGTGGCCTGACGGGACTCGTAGTGCAGCACCTGCGAGACGAAGGGCATGTCGGCGTGCTGGCCCTGCGGCATGACCAGCGCCCGGTGGACCCTGGTGGCCCCGAACCTGGTGGTCCCGTTCGTCTTCATCGCTCCGACGCCGATCGAGCCGCATAGCCCGGCCACCAGCTCCCCGCCGGCCTCGAGCAAGACCCTCGCATCGACCCGGCTTACGCCGTCGAGGAACGCCAGCGGCGGGAGCTCGCCGGCGGTGGGGGAGATCGGGGCCCAGGCGACGCCCTCGGCCGGCACGGCCCGGGCCGCACCAACCCCGGCGGCATCGGTGGCGTCGGGGTCAGGAGCGTCGATGCCGTACGACGTCCCGTACTCGGGACTCCACGCTTCGACCCACATGCGACCAGTCATGATGGGGATCGTACTGAGCAGCACCGACAACCAGAGGGCAATTCCCGAGTCCTGCCCGAGAATTCTTCGCGGCCCGGCCGGTTGCCTCGCGCCCGAGGAACGGCCTCGGGTCCGCTTCGCCGCCAAAAGCTGGGGAAGTATCATGGGTGTCATGCCCGCCATGCGATCCATCTGGAACGGGGCCATCACCTTCGGCCTCATCAGCATCCCGGTCCGCCTCTTCACGGCCGTCGAGGAAAAGAGCCTCAAGTTCCACCAGCTCCATGCTTCCGACAATGGGCGGATCCGTTACAAGCGGGTATGCTCCCTCGACGAGGAAGAGGTCCCCTACGACGAGATCGTCAAGGGCTACGAGTACGAGAAGGACCGGTACGTCGTCTTCAGCGACGAGGAGCTCGAGCGAGTCCCCTCCGACAGCATCCGGGCTGTCGACGTGGTTTCCTTCGTGCCCCTGGACGAGATCGATCCCATTTATTTCCAGAAGTCGTACTACCTGGCGCCCGAGCCGACCGGCGTCAAGGCCTACCGGCTGCTCGCCCAGGCCCTCCAGGAGTCCGGCCGGGTTGCCATCGCAAAGTTCACGCTCCGCGAGAAGGAGCGCCTCGCCACACTCCGCCTTCGCAACGGCGTGTTCGTCCTCGAGACCATGTACTGGCCGGATGAGATCCGCGAGCCCGCCTTCGAGGAGCTCGAGAAGGACGTCGAGATCCGGCCACAGGAGCTGGCGATGGCCAAGGCGCTCATCGACAACCTGACCGACCACTTCCACCCGGAGCAGTTCACGGACAGCTACCGCCAGCGCCTGCAGGCAGCCGCCGAGGCCAAGATTGCCGGACAGGAGGTGGCCGTCGCCCCCACCGCCGAGCCCACCCAGATCCTCGACCTCATGGAGGCCCTCAAGGCGAGCGTGGAGGCCACCAAGGCCAAGCGCGACGCCTCGGAGGAGCAAGCGCCCGAACCTGCCCGGGCCTCCGGCTGACCCCAACGCCACACCCAGCATCTCCCCCGCCCCAGGAGGGCCTGCGAGAGCTCCCAGCGGCCGGATCCGGCCCTCTGCGGTCCAATTCTGGATATTTGCGTGCGCTGCCGCACCGGGTTTATTCGCTCCAGATGGGGCATTAGTAACGAAATTAGCCGTAAAAAAGCCTGAGAAACCCTTGTCTGACGCGCTTGGGATCGCTATTCTCACGCTCCTATTGCCACCGCGACCTGGTCAGGATTGAACGTTGAAAGACGTCACGTTTTACCTTGATCCCGAATCATCCGCAGCATGCGACTGGCGCCACGACGCTGCTTGCCGCGAGATTGACGATCCGGACATTTTCTTCCCGATCGGGACAACCGGACCGGCTCTGGAGCAGATCGAAGCGGCCAAACGGATCTGTAATGACTGCTGCGTGCGGCGTCGTTGTCTGGATTGGGCACTCGCCACCGGGCAGGACATTGGTGTCTGGGGGGGCCTCTCCGAAGAGGAACGCAAAGAGATTCAGCACAGCCGGCGGCAGCCTTCTTTCGCCTGAGCCATCCCTTCTTTTCGCCTCAGCCAGCCTCAGAGTTACCCGCCAGAATTACCCCAGCGTAATTCACCCCCCATTGAGCGGGAGATGAAGTAACCCCAGCGCCTTACGCCTCCCGTTGGCGCTCCGGGACCTTCAGCGGGATGTCGACGACCGCCGTCACCCCCCGGTGGCTCCCGTTCCCGCCCCCCGACGAGATGTTGATCTTGCCATGCAGCTCGCTGCCGACGAGCGCCCGGACGATCTGCAGGCCCAGCCCCGACTCGGCGAGGTTGAAGCCCTCGGGCAGGCCCTCACCGTCGTCCTCCACCATCAGGCGGACCAGGCCGGGCTCCTGGCTCATCCGGGCGACGACCATCCCCCCTCCCGGACCGAAGGCATGCTCGACCGCGTTCTGCACGAGTTCGACGAGGACGACGGCCAGCGGCGTGGCCACCTCGGCCGGGAGCTCACCGGGGTCGCCCTCGAAACGGATGTCGACCCGGCGGTCGGGCAGGGTCAGGCCGTCGGCAACCATGCGGATGATCGCCCGGCCCACCTCGCCGAACTCCACCGCCTCCCTGGGGTCGCGCGACAGGGTCTCGTGCACGAGGGCGATGGAAGCGATACGGCGCTGGGCCTCCTCGAGCGCGGCCCTGGCCTCGGAGCTGCCCAGCCGGCGTGCCTGCAGGCGGAGGAGGCTCGCAATCGTCTGCAGGTTGTTCTTGACCCGGTGGTGGATCTCCTGGATCACGGCCTCCTGGCGGGCGAGCATCCGCTCGCGGTGGCGAAGCTCGGTCACGTCGCGCACGAGCAGCATGCCCCCGACGACGTCCCGGTGGGGACCCCGGAGGAACGGCACGGCCCGCTGCAGCACGACCGTGCTGCCGACCTCCACCTCCGCCTCCAGCGGCGTGCCCATGTGGAGGGCGGCCCAGGCCAGCGACGGTTCGACGCCGATGTCGGCGAGGCGCTCGCCCACGATGTTCGACACGACGCCGAGGCGGCGGTAGGCGGAGACGGCGTTGGGGCTCGCGTAGAGCACCCGGCCCTCCGAGTCGAGGCGGAGGAAACCGTCGCCGACGCGGGGGGACAGCTCGGGGTCGAGAGCCTCGCCTTCGAAGGGGAAATTGCCCTCCTGGACCATGCGGGTCAGCGCCAGGGCGCACGACAGGTATGTCTGCTCGAGCTGGCCCGGCCTGCGGTGGCCGAGGGGGATGCCTTCCATGGTCATCACGGCGATGACCCGCCCCTCGTAGGGCACGGGCACCGCCTCCATCCGCACCTGCAGGCCGTCGACCAGGACAGGTTCGTCTCTTCTCCAGCTCCGGGCCTCCGCGAAGGCCCGGTCGATGATCGGCAGCTCCTCCGGCCGTACCACGCGCGCGAAGGCATCCTCGGGATGCAGCGTCTGTGCGGTGACGGGGCGGAGCTGGCCCAGGCAGACGAATCCCTGGGACTCCGAGAGCCGGCACCACAGGAGCAGGTCGGCGAAGGAAAGGTCGGCGATGAGCTGCCAGGCTCCGAGGAAGTGGTGCAGATGTGCGACCTCAGGCGGATCCAGGTCGGTCCGTTCCCACGTGCGCTCGGCCACCGTCGACATCCTGCCCACATACTATGGGCTCGTTTTGGAGAAGCCCGGCACGATCTACACGCGCGAGGCTGCGAACGAGCTCCTCGACGAGGTGCGCGAGCGGCTCGCGCGGCTGCGACAGGCCTACGCGGAGATCGCGGGGCACCGGGCGTCGATGGCCTCGGCCGCGAGCGGCAACGGCGGTGACGCCGGGGCCTCCCGCTGGCTTGCATCGTCCCGGACTGCGGCAGACGAACTGTCCTGGTTCGTGGACAGAGACATAGTGGTGCGCGACATCGAGCAGGGGTTGATCGACTTCCCCGGACGCCGTGAGGGAAGAGAGATTTACCTGTGCTGGCGACTCGGCGAGGAAGCGGTCGATTTCTGGCACGACAAGGACACGGGGTTCCCGGGAAGGCAGCCGCTCTAGTCCCGCTCGCTTCGCTCTTCCTCTTCCCATACCGGGCGGTATCCTGCCGCGGTGCTCCTCGCCTTCGTCCTGCTCCTGGCTGGCGTGGCTGTCGGTGTGCTGCGCGGTGGGAGTCTCGACAATATCAACAGGGTGCGCTTCCGGCTCCCGTGGCTTGTCTTCCTCGGATTGGGCCTGCAGATCGGCGCCGAGGTAGCTGCCGCCAGGTTCCCCGAAATCGAGCGGGGAGCAACCGGCCCTCTCGTCCTGGCCCTCTCCTACGGCTGCGTCGGGGCATTCGTTGCGCTCAACGTCCGGTTCCCCGGGACGTTGATCATCGGCCTGGGCCTGGCCCTCAACCTCAGTGTCATCCTGGCCAACGGCGCAATGCCCGTATCACGCTGGGCCGTCAGGCTCTCGGGGTCGGACGCCGCCCCCCACCTGGAGAATTCGGTGAAGCACATGGACATGCGGTCAACGACCCGCCTCCGGCTCCTCGGTGACATCATCCCGGTGCCCCCGATCGGCGTGGTCAGCGTCGGCGACGTTGTCCTGGGCGCCGGCGTGTTCGTCCTGGTGAGCTACCTCATGGCCCCGCCAAGCGGCGATCGGAGCCGCAAGAAGCGAAGGCTCAGCCGGCGAGAGATCCGCAAGCGAAACGGCGAGAACCGAGGCGGCGACAACCGAGTCGAAGGGGGGGCGGGTCATCACCCCCGGCCGAATGCGCCCGAGCCTCCTCCCTGCTCCGGGCACTGCGGGTAAGCGAGCCAGCGACACCGCAGAACCCCGACCTGGGGCACCGCCCCAGGCCGGGGCATCGCAACCTGGGTGCCGCCGGCTAGTGGTCCACTAGCTGCGACCGACGAGGCCTTCGGCGAGCTGGTGGATGGCCTGCGCCGGGTAGCGGCGGTGGCCTCCGAGGGTCCGCATGTACGGAAGCTTCTTGTCGTTGGCCCATCGCGAGACGGTCTTGGTCGACACGTGGAGCACACGGGCAACATCGGCGGTCCGCAGGTACTCGTTGTTGCCGCGGACGGCGGTTCGTACCTCTGCCATCGTTTCTCCTTTGCTTGAAGCACCCATGGTCCCGGCGAAAGCCGCGGACCCGTTCGCCTCAATGTTCGGCCTTTTGAGGGCGAGAAATAATGGACAGTTAGGATCAAAATCGAAGACCCAATACGGGTAGCCGGATGGAGCTATTCCGGGCGCATGAGGCACGGTGACGACCCGTGCTAGGCATTTCAGGTCAGAAGGAGCGAAGGACTACGTAGGTTGGGGGAGCTTCTTTGCACAGGAAGCTCCGAGGGAAACTACTCGCCTACTCCGAACCCGTGAATTCGACTTCGATCGCGAAGCGGATCCGGGCGACCAACTGTGGCGGGGCGGACTCGCCGCACCGGCGCCGGATCAGATCCTTGAACAGGCGCTCGGTCTCGTGGCGCCCGAAGCATTCGGTGCAGCGCTCCAGGTGACCCCGCAGCTCCTCGCACCGCTCCGGGGAAAGCTCACCGTCGAGAATGAGAGAGATCTCCTCCAGCACTTCACGGCAGTTCATCGCTTACGACCTTCCTCCGACGAGCCCACTCTGCACGGCCTTCTCCCACAACGCCTTTTGGAGCGCTTTCCTTCCCCGGTGCAGGCGGGACATCACCGTACCGATGGGAATGCCCAGCATGTCGGCAATCTCTCGGTACGAGAATCCCTCGACGTCGGCGAGGAGCACGGGGATCCGGAAGTTCTCGGCGAGGTCGGACAGGGCCTGTTTGACGTCGTCGTCCACCAGGCCCTCGAGCACGATCGACTCCGCCGACTTGCCCACCTCCCCGTCGTGGGCAAGGAGGTTCCGGTAGAGATCGAACTCCTCGGTGTCGTCGGTCGAGACCGTGACCGGTTCCCGGCGGCGCTGCCGGTAGCCGCTGATGAAGAGGTTGGTCATGATCTTGAAGAGCCATGCCTTGAGGTTCGTCCCCGGCTCGAAACGGTCCCAGGCACGAAAGGCCCGGAGGTACGTCTCCTGCACGAGATCCTCCGCGTCGGCCGGGTTGCGCGTCATACGGAGCGCCGAGCCGTAGAGGGCATCGGCGTAGACGAGCGCCTCGTCCTCGAAACGGTGGACGGGGGCGGGCAGCGACTGCGACGAAGTGGCCACGCTGGGTTCCTTGCCGTACGTTAGGGGCTGATTCAAGGGCCGGATAGCTATCCTACCGGCAAAACCCTCATCGCCCGGCGTGCTCTCTCGGGGGGCCGGGGCGCTCCGCAATGCTCGCCGTGAACTCAGCGGGCGAGGACAGAACCCACGAAGGAGTAGCGAGATGACCGACCGTGGCGTGGTGATCGCCGGCGGTGGGCCAACCGGCCTGATGCTGGCGGCGGAGCTGACCTTGGCCGGCATCGATGTTGTCGTCGTCGAACGACGCGCAAGCCAAGCGCTGCACGGGTCGCGGGCCGGCGGACTGCACTCCCGCACCATCGAGGTGTTGGACCAGCGCGGCGTTGCCGACCGGTTCGTCTCTGCGGGAACGACGTATCCGAGCGTTGGCTACGCGCAGACCAGGTTGGACATCAGCGACTTCCCCACGCGGCACAACTACCTCCTGGGGCTCTGGCAGAGCGACATCGAGCGCATTCTGGCCGGCTGGGTCGAGGAGCTTGGAGTTGTGGCGCTGCGCAGCCGCGAGGTTGCCGGCTTCACGCAGGACGACGCGGGCGTCGATGTCGCGCTCGCCGACGGCAGCTCACTGCGTGCGGGGTTTCTCGTGGGCTGCGACGGGGGCCGCAGTGTGGTCCGCAAGGCGGCGGAGATCGAGTTCGCTGGCTGGGACGCGACCACGAGCTGGATGATCGCGGAGGTCGAGATGACCGAGGAGCCCGAGGTGGGTGTGCGTCCTGAGGGCGGTGGCATCGGTCCGGTCAATCGGGAGATCGGGGGAAGTCCGTACGGCGTGGTGCTCAGGGAGCAGCAGGCCGAGCACGCCGCCGAGCCGACACTCGACGATCTTCGTGCGGCGCTCACCGCCGTCTATGGGACGGATTACGGCGCGCACAGCCCGACCCGGATCTCGCGCTTCACCGACGTGACCCGCCAGGCAGTGTCCTACCGGAAGGGCCGTGTGCTGCTGGCCGGGGACGCCGCGCATGTGCATCCGCCACAGGGCGGACAGGGGTTGAACGTTGGAGTGCAGGATGCCGTGAACCTCGGATGGAAGCTGGCCCAGGTGGTCAAGGGAACATCACCCGCAAGCCTGCTCGACACGTATCACGCCGAGCGGCATCCGGTCGGTGCGCGGGTGTTGCGCAACACCATGGCCCAGGTTGCACTGTTGACGCCCGATGATCGCCACCAGGCGTTGCGGGAGCAACTGGGTGAGCTGCTGAGCATGGACGAGCCGCGCAGGTACCTCGCCGGGATGCTCAGTGGGCTCGACGTTCACTACGACATCGGCGAAGGTCATCCACTGCTCGGTCGGCGTATGCCAGACCTCGACCTGCAGACCGCCGATGGCCCCACGCGCGTCTTCGCCCGGCTGCACGACGCGCACCCTGTGCTGCTGAACCTGGGTGAGCCTGGCGGGGTTGACATCACGCCGTGGGCGGATCGGGTCCGGCTGGTCGACGCGACCTACGACGGCGCTTGGGAGCTTCCGGTGCTCGGCAGGGTCGCCGCTCCCACCGCCGTGTTGGTCCGTCCCGACGGGCATGTCGCATGGGTCGGAGCGGGCACGCATCTCGGGCTCGACAGGGCGCTGACGGCCTGGTTCGGACCGCCTATCCCGGCATAGTGCGAGCGCACCCGTAGGCCCGGACAAGCAGAAGCCCCGGCCGGACGTAGCTCCCGACCAGGGCTTTTGTGGTTGCGAGGGCAGGATTTGAACCTGCGACCTTCGGGTTATGAGCCCGACGAGCTACCAGACTGCTCCACCTCGCTTTCACAGGTTATCACGCTCGGTCTTGCAGATGCGCTCGGTTGAGGTCAGGTGCACAACGCGCGCATACGCGCGAAAGACGACTGACCTCCCCCTGGTCAGCTCTTGGACGGCGAGGGGGTCGGGCTCGGCGAGGACGACGGGCTGGGCGAGGAGGACGGGCTGGGTGAGGCGGCATCCTGCAGCACCTTGGCGAGGGCGGCCAACTCCTGGCCGGCCGTGGCGAAGTCGCCCTTGCCCTCGGCCTGCTGGTAGGCCTGCAGATGCTGCAGCGCCTGCTGGGCGAGGCTCTGGACCGACCCGCTCGTGGCCGGCGTGGTCGTGGTCCCGGGCTGGCCGGGCGTGGTCGAGACGGTTCCCGTCGGCGCCGTGGACGTTCCTCCCACGAGCAGGTTGAGCGAGTCCTGCAGCGTCGTGCTGAACGCGACCTTGTTGGAGGTCGCGGTGATCACGTATTCCAGGAGCGGCACGGCATTGGACTGTGCCTGCACGAACATCGGCTCGACGTAGAGCAGCGAG
>DASXNO010000203.1:0-12086 GCA_036495025.1 Actinomycetota bacterium
CGACCGCCACCGATCCTTCGGGAAGGGCGGTGAGGACGCTGTCCAGCTTGCGGTTGGCGATGTCGACTCCTTGTGGGCCGCGGCGGGCCGGCGCGGAAAGGCGCGATTCTAGCCTCTCACGTGTCCCTTCCCTTGGCACCCACGAGACTGCGGAGCAGATCGCGCGGCGGCGCGCGACCGGCGGCCTCCCGCCCACTCAATATCGTGCGATTCCCGCGCCTGCTCGTCGTGCTCGCCGTCGTGGCGCTGCTGGCGGCCGCCTGCTCCCCGAAGAGGGCGAAGACGGGGGCATCCCCCAGCGCCTCCGTGACGGCGACGGTCACCGCCACCGCCACCCAGCCCGCCCCGAGCCCCTCCACGTCCACCACGACGGCCACCCCGCCGAGGCCTGCGGGCTCACCGGCCAGGCCCAGCGCTCCGGTCTCCACCAAGCCGCCCACGACGGCGCCTCCGGCGCCTCCCGCTGCGCTCTCGGGGCCGCCGGCCTCCGCCTTCCCGCTCGCCGCCAACTTCCCGACCGCCCTCGCGTTCGCACCGGACGGGCGCCTGTTCTGGACGGAGCGGGCGGGCAACGTGATGGTGTACCAGAACGGGGCCGCCCGGGTGTTCGCCAGGGTGAACACGGTGACGACCGAGGGCGGCGGCGGCTACAGCGAGCGGGGCCTGCTCGGGCTTGCCCTCAGCCCGACGTTTCCCACCGACCACTTCGTCTACGCTTTCTATTCCGACGCCAACCGCTCCACCCAGCACGTCGTCCGCTGGGCCGACAGCGGCGGCACCGGTACTGCGTCCACCACCCTGCTCACGTTTCCGGCCGGCGGGGACTGCTGCCACAAGGGCGGGAGGCTCGTCTTCGGCCCGACCGACGGCAAGCTCTACGTCACCCTCGGCGAGGAGCACAGCCCGGACGAGGCCCAGAGCGTCACGAGCCCCCTCGGCAAGGTGCTGCGCTACAACCCCGACGGCTCGGTGCCCGCCGACGACCCGTTCGCGGGGCAGGGGAGCGCCGTCTGGGCCTACGGGTTCCGGAACCCCTTCGGGATCGCGATCTCCTCCGCGGGGCAGGTGGCCCTGACCGTCAACGGCCCGACCGGCGACGACGGCTCCCCGTCGACCGGCTACGACACCGTGATCTTCTCGGTCCGTCAAGGCGGTCAGTACCAGTGGCCGGAGTGCTACGGCTACAGCCATCCGCTCGAGGCCAATCCCTGCCCGGGCTCGCTGATCCCGCCCGACTACAGCACCGAGGCGTCGACCTTTGTCCCGACGGGGGCCACCTTCGTCGACGGGGCCGGACCCGCTGGCGCCGCGGGCCACCTGGTGTTCTGCACCTTCAACCAGGGCGGGATGATCTACACCCCCGGCTCACCGCACGGCAGCGTCGCCGCCGGCCCGGCCGACTGCCGGCTCGACATCAAGCAGGGACCGGACCACGCCCTGTACTACTCGGACACCGGCCACATCTACCGGAGTTGAGCCGCGCCCGTCCCGCCGCCGCGGTGGTAATGGCGCTGTGCCTCGCCGCCTGCACCAGGGCACCTGCGCCACGCGTGAGGGGCGCCGCGGCGGTGTCGCCGATGCCCCCGACGCCTTCACCCGGCGCCTTGAGGGGCGCCTCGGGCCCCGCCGGGGCGGTGTCGCCGGTGTCCGCGACCCCCGCCCAGGTGGTGATGGCCAGGTTCGGTGCCGCCGGGCTGGCAATCGGCACGTACGCCGAGTTCCTCGCAGGGCATGACCCGAATCCGCCCCTCGGCATGCCCGGCGTCTACGCAGGAGCGACGTGGCACGACGGGACACTCCAGCGGCCGGCCGGCGACACCGCCCTCGGGTTCGAGGACGGGGGCACGGTGGAGGTGTTCACGACCCAGGCACAGCGCGAGGCGCGCCAGCAGGACTTCGCCGCGCTCCCGGCCAACGGCGGCACCGTGGTCGGACGGGGACCGTACCTGATGCTGCTGAGCCCCCTGCTGGCCCCCGGCGTCGTCACCCGCTACACCCAGGCCCTCCCCGCCTCGTAGGAGCCCGCCGCCCGTCAGTCCTGCTCGATCTGGGGCTGCGCCTTCGAGATCGGGTCATCCTGGACCGGCCGGAAGTTCAGGTTGAGGATCACGGCAAAGTACACCTGGTCCCGGGGCGTGCCCTCGTGGTTGGAGGCCGTCCACCCCACCGGAACGCCGTTGGCACCATGGGCCTGGACCTCGTTGAGGGCGGCGGCCAGTTTCCCCTGGCCCGGGTCGGTGGTCCCGGCCTTCTCGAGGGCAGCCTTGACGAGGTAGACCATGTCGTAGGAGACCATCTGCCAGTCCGGGGGCTGGACGACGGGGCGGCGGATCGCCCCGCCCAGGGCCAGCTTGTCCTCCCCGTAGCGCGTCTCGTAGGCGAGGCGGAACTGCACCCAGCGGGCAAGTCCTGCGGCGTCGGTGATGCGCAAGGACGCGAACGTGAGCCCCTGGACCCAGTCGGGACGGCTCGCGAGCGCCGTCCGCACGGACGGGTCCTCACCCGTGGGAGCGGTGTAGACGGGAAGGGTCGAGCCCAGCTCACGCAGCGATCTGAGCACGCCCGTCACCACAGGGGCCGCGGCCCAGATGACCACCGCGTCCGGCCGGGCGGCCACCACCCGGGCGGCCTGCTCCCGGTAGTCCGGCAAGCTTCCGGGGGCCGTGACGTCGGCGACGGGGATGCTGCCCACGGCGGCGAGCGCCTGGCGGAGCTGGGCGGCCCCGTCGGCCCCGTACGGGCTGTCGTCCCGAACGAGGGCCGGCCGCAGGCCCTTGGCGGCGAGGTAGGCGCCGAGGCGGTCGGCGAGGGCCTGGTTGGAGGGGGCGAGGCGAAACACGTTCGGCCGGACGGCGGGGTCGACGATGCCGGTGGTCCCGTCGTAGTACACGAGCAGCGGGAGGCCCGCCTGCCCGGCGGCGCCAGCCGTGGCCGTGACGGTCGAGCCGTCGTCGATGACGGCCACCGCCTTCTCGGCGGCTGCCCTCCGGACGTTGGCGAGGGCCTGGTCCGGGGACCCCCTGTGGTCGGCGGTGCGGATCTTGATGCGGTAGGCCCTGCCCCCGACAGTGACGCCGTTGCGGTTGTTGATCTCGTCGGCGGCGAGCTGGGCGCCCTGCTGACCGATCCTGCCCACCCAGGGCGACGACGCGAACGGAGCATTGACGTAGATGAGCACCGTGCCCGCGCTCGAGCCGGGAAGGGAGCAGGCGGCCCCGGCGGCGCAGCACACCAGCGCTGCGAGCAGAGCGGACGCGAACCTCAACAGGCGGCCAGAATACCCGGGTGGCGGTGACGACCCGGCCGCAGGTGCCACTGGGCCGGGGGGTCGCCTGGATCGGACGGGGGAGCCGCCCCCCACGAGCCTTAAAGAAGTTTAACTTGCGCGTTTCGCCCGGTCGTGGCTAAATGTTAGTGGCTACATAGGACAGTTCCTCAACTTGATGTGACAATGCGCAGCGCAGGGGGGTCGGACGGTCATCACGTTTGCGGCCGCACGGATCGAGTGGCGCAAGGCTGCCACCGCCTCGGGCGCAGCCTCGGCGTAGCCGGGGCCGTGGGTTCGGGTGCATCCCGGGGTTCGGGGGGACCCCGGGAGCGCCTGAACGACCAGGGAAGCCCCGGGCACGAGGATAGTCCGCGATCGCGCACATACGCGCGGTAGAGGACTAACCTCAAGGTCCGGCCGCCACCGCGGCCCGGGTCGGGGCGGTCGGACGAGGACGCCGCGCAGCCCGTTTGTCAGAATGCGGAGATGGAGACGCTGCGTGGCTCCCTCCTCCTCGCTGCAGGGGGTCTCTTCGACCCCAACTTCCGGCGCAGCGTCGTCCTGATCGCGGAGCACGGCGAGGAGGGGGCCCTCGGCCTCGTCCTCAACCGGCCCGCGAAGGTCCGTGTCCAGGACGCGGCCCCGCTGCTGTCGGGCCTGGTCGAGCCGGAGGCTCCGCTGTTTGTCGGCGGGCCGGTCCAGCCGGACGCGGTCCTGGTCCTTGCCGAGTTCACCGACGCCGACTTCGCCGACCGTCCGGTGGTCGGCGCGGTGGGCTTCGCTGATCCCAGCCTCGATCCGAGCCTCGTGCAGGGCATTGTCCGGGCACGCGTCTTCGCCGGGTACTCGGGGTGGGGGCCGGGCCAGCTCGAGGGGGAGATGGGGGAGTCGGCCTGGATCGTCGAGCCGGCCCTGCCAGACGACGTCTTCACCTTCGAGCCGGAGCGGCTCTGGATGTCGGTGCTGCGCCGCAAGGGGGGCGGGTACCGGATGCTGTCGTTGATGCCCGACGACCCCTCGTCGAACTGAGGCCCGACCTGCCCATCCAACCGAGCTTGCAGGGTCGCCGTTGCGCCGGCTGAGCGGCCAGGACGGCGGATTCCTCGTGCTGGAGCTGCCGGAGCAGCCCATGCAGACCGTCGTGCTGGCGGTGCTCCGGCCGGGTCCGGAGGGCCCGGTCCAGGTCGGCGACGTGCGGCGGCACATGGCGGCGCGCCTGGGAGAGTTGCCGGCATTCCGGTGGCGCGTCGTGCCGGTGCCCCTCGGGCTCAGCCACCCGGTCTTCGTGGAAGACCCCGCCTTCGACATGGGACGGCACGTCCGCCATGCCGTCCTGCCCGAGCCGGGGGGCGACGGCGAGCTCGATGCGCTGTGTGCCCGGCTGGCGGAGCAGCACCTCGACCGGGGCCGGCCCCTGTGGCACATGACGCTCGTCGACGGCCTCGAAGGCGGCCGCCAGGCGGTCGTGCTGGAGATCCATCACGCCCTCATGGACGGCTTCGCCACGCTCGCAACGCTGGCCCGGATCTTCTCCGCCAGCGCGGCTCCGGACGGGGGTCCCGACGGCAGTCCCGCCGGCGCCTCCGCCTCCCGCCGGGTGCCGGGCGGGGTGCGGCTCGTCGCCGGCGCCATCGGCCACCAGAGCCGGGTGCTCGTGGCGCTCCCCGGCCTGGTGGCCACGACCAGGCGGGGGGCTGCGGCCGTCAAGCAGCGGCGTTCGGAGGTGGCGGTCAGGGCGCCGGACGCCGGCGTCGACACACCGTTGTCGACCATCAACCTCGGCTTCACCGCAGAGCGCCGCTTCGCCCGGACGTGGCTGCCGCTCGAGGAGGTGCGCCGGGTGAAGGAAGCCGCCGGGGTCACGGTCAACGACGTGGTGCTGGCCGTGGTCGCGGGCGCCCTCCGGTCCTACCTGGAGGCCCGTGGCGAGCTGCCCGGCCGTCCCCTCGTGGCGAGCGTGCCCGTCGGCATGGAGGGGCGCGGGGCGCCCACCCGGGTCACGGGCAATCGTTTCTCCCGCCTGACGACGTCGCTGGCCACCGACGTGGCCGATCCCTGGACGCGCCTTGCGACCATTGCCGCCGTGACCCGTGAGGCGAAGGTGTGCCTGGACCTTGCCGGCCGCCAGCTCCTGCCGGACTGGCTCGAGTACCTCCCGCCCCTGCTGGGGGCGCCCGCCGTGCGCAGGGTGCAGGCGGCTCGGCGCAACCCCGGAAAGGCGCCGGCCAAGCTCGACGCCAACGTCGTGGTCTCCAACGTCCGCGGCCCGTCCGAGCGCTGGCAGCTCGGATCGGCGGCGGTCGAAGAGATGTACCTCGCCGGGCCGCCCAACGGCGGCGTCGGGGTGACGGTCGTCGCCTGGGACTACGCAGGGCGCCTGCTGCTCGGGCTCCTGTCCTTCGCCGACTCGGTCGAGGACCCCGGCGAGCTGACCGCTGGCCTGCGCCGCGGCCTGGCCGAGTTGGTCGAAGCCGCCGAGCGTGGTGCGCTCGCCTCCGGTCCGGACGTTTGAGCTTGTTTGACCGATCTTTTGTGTATGAAAAAACATGAGTATGGTGCATCATCGTGCAAGGAAGATGTTCTCGGTGATCACGCGTCAGGAGGCCCGTATGCGACCGTCGAATCCGTTCTCCCTCCGGATCTTTGGGATTCTCGGTGTCGTGCTGCTCCTCCTCACCGCCTGCAAATCGTCGACGTCGACGACGGCCGGTGGGGGCACCGCCCAGAACATCGTCATCGGCACGACGGACTCGCTGCAGAACAGCTTCGATCCCGCGGAGGCCTACGACTTCTTCGCGAGCAACGAGGTGGTGGCCAACACCGCCGAGACGCTCGTGACCTATGCTCCCAACGACTCCAAGCCCTCGCCGCTCCTCGCAACCACGCTGCCGGACGTCTCGGCCGACGGCCTCACGTACACCTTCAACCTCCACACCGGTGTGAAGTTCCACGACGGCACGAACATGGACGCCGCGGCCGTCAAGTTCTCGCTCGAGCGCGCAAAGGCCTTCGGGGACAAGGACGCTGAGGCTGCGGGCTTCCTCCTCAGCGGCATCAAGGACATCGCGACCCCATCGGCGACGAAGGTCGTCATCACGCTCTCCGCCCCCGACGTGGCGTTCCTTTCCAAGCTCTCCTATTCCGTGGCCAGCATCGTCAGTCCGGCCGCCTACAAGAACAACGTCCTGACGGGCGGAGAGGCCGGCGCCGCAGTCGTGGCCAAGTACAAGACCGACACGATCGTCGGGACCGGCCCGTACAAGCTCGTGTCGTACAAGGAGAAGCAGTCCCTCGAGTTCCAGGCCAACCCGAGCTACTGGGGGACCAAGCCCAAGACCGACAAGATCCTGGTGCGCCTCTTCGACAAGTCCTCCGCGCTCAAGATCGCCCTGCAGAACCACGAGGTCGACGTCGCGTTCCGGTCGCTGCAGCCCGACGAGCTCGCCTCGTTCCGCACTGCCACCGGGTTCAAGGTGGTCGAGGGCCAGGGGCCCGGCATTCGTTACGTGGTCTTCAACGTCAACACCGCACCCTGGAACAACCCGAACATGCGCAAGGCACTGGCGGCGGCTCTCGACCGCACGCCGGTGGTCAACGAGGTGCTGAAGGGCACGGGCAAGGCGCTCGACTCGATGATCCCCCCGACGTTTCCCACCTACGCCCCGGCCTGGACCAACCTCTACGGCAGCGGCGGCGACAGCGGCAAGGTCAACGCCTTCCTGGCGGCCGCCGGGGTCCCCGCGGGCCAGAAGGTGAACGTCGACTTCTGGTTCAGCCCCACCCACTACGGCGACACCGAGGCGTCGGTGGCAGCGGTGATCGCCCGGACCCTCGAAGCGACCGGCCGTTTCACCGTCAAGATCTCCAACGTCGAGTGGGCGGAGTACGGGCAGAAGCGCAAGGCGGGAGAGATGCCGGTCTTCCTCATGGGCTGGTATCCGGACTACCTCGACGAGGACGACTACCTGGCACCGTTCGCCGATCCGAAGATCTTCGACCCGGCGAAATGGAACGACCCCCAGATGCTGTCGCTCGTCGCCGCCCAGGCAACGGAGCTTGATGCAACGAAGCGGGCGACCATCATCAGGCAGGCCCAGAGCTACATGGCCGACCAGGCACCCTACGTCCCGGTCTTCTCGATCTCGCAGTTCGCCGCCTCGAGTGACAAGGTCTCGGGCATCGTGCTCGACCCCATCCAGATCTTCCGGTACTGGCTGCTCGAGAAGAAGGGCTGACCCGGCCACGCCGGAGTTGGGCCGCCGCCGCTGATGGCCCCGGGATCGGGCGGCTCGCTCGCGCGGTACCTCCTCACCCGCCTCGTGCTGGTGGTCCCCATGCTGGTCATCCTGCTGACGGCCACGTTCCTTCTGCTCCGGGTCGCGCCCGGCGACCCGGTCACCGCGACCCTGGGTGGCCATATCTCCGAAGCGCGGGCGGCGGCCATCCGCCGCTCCCTCGGGCTCGATCGACCGCTGTGGCGGCAGTACGTCGACTACGTCGACCACGTCGCCCACGGCGATTTCGGCCGGGCCATCACCACGAACCGGGCGGTCTCCTCCACGATCGCGGAGCGCTTCCCGGCAACCCTCGAGCTGACCCTCGCCGCGCTCGTCGTCGCCGTCGCGGTGGGGGTCGGGATCGGGGCCCTGGCGGCCCGGTTCCGGGACACGCCGCTGGACGTCGGGGGCCGGATCCTCGGGATCCTCCTCTACGCGGCGCCCATCTTCTGGCTGGGGATCATGCTGCAGCTCCTGTTCGCCGTGAAGCTGGGCTGGTTCCCCACCGGCGGGCGCATCGCCCCCTTCGCCGAACCGCGCTCCATCACCGGGCTCTACACCGTCGACGCGCTCCTCACGGGGAACTGGGGGGCCCTCGTGAGTGCGCTCCGCTACCTCGCCCTGCCGGCCATCACACTCGGTGCGGCGATCGGCGGCATCTTCATCCGGCTCGTCCGCGTCAACATGATCCAGACGCTCAAGGCGGACTACGTCGAGGCCGCCCGCGCCCGCGGCATCCCCGAGCGGCAGGTCGTGCTCCGCCACGCGTTCCGCAACGCCCTGGTGCCCGTGGTGACGATCGTCGGCCTGCAGTTCGCCCTCCTGCTGTCCGGGGCGGTGCTGACCGAGACGACGTTCACGTGGCCGGGCATCGGCCTGTCGCTGTACCAGTTCCTCCAGGACCGTGACTACATCGGGGTCCAGGGCCTCGTCACCTTCTACGCCCTCTTCGTCGTCGTCGTGAGCCTGCTGATCGACGTCGTGTCGGCGTGGGTGGATCCGAGGATCCGGTACGGCCGGTGAGCGAACGTCGCCCCAGCAGCCCGAGGCGCCCCTCAAGGCGCCGGATCGCAACGTTGCGGGCGCTGTGGGCGTCGGCCCACCCGACCGCCCGGCACATCATCGTCGCCGGGGCGGTGATCACCCTCCTGTTCGTCGTCCTGGCCCTCGCCGCCCCGCTCCTGGCGCCCTACGGGGAGGCGCAGTTCCAGGGGATCCCGCAGCTCCAGGCGCCGTCCGCGCGGCACCTCTTCGGCACGACGAACCTTCGGTACGACGTGTTCTCCCGGGTGATCTTCGGTGCCCGGCTGGCCTTCGAGGTCGTCGCGGCCTCCACGGTGGTGGCGATGTGCATCGGCGTGCCGCTGGGTCTGGTTGCCGGCTTCACGGGAGGGTGGCTCGACCGGATCCTCGTCATGGTCACCGACGCCATGTATGCCTTCCCGAGCCTCCTGCTGGCGATCGTCGCCGCCTTCGCCCTGCGCCGCTGGGTTGCCCAGGGGGTGCCTGCGGCCGCCCTGTCGATCTCGGTGATCTACGTCCCCCAGTACTTCCGGGTGGTCCGCAACCACACGCTGTCGGTTCGGGAGGAAGCCTTCGTCGAGGCGGCGCGGGCACTCGGTGCCGGCCGCTCGACGACGATCGCCCGGTACGTCTTCCCGAACGTGATCCAGTCGGTTCCGGTCATCTTCACGCTGAACGCCGCCGACGCCATCCTCACGCTGGCGGCGCTCGGCTTCCTCGGGTACGGGGTCCACGTCCCGTCTGCGGAGTGGGGCTACGACATCTCGAAGGCGATCAGCGACGCCGCCAACGGCTTCTGGTGGACCTCGCTGTTCCCCGGCATCGCCATCCTGGGACTCACGACCGGGCTGACCCTGCTGGGCGAGGGCATCAACGACCTCGTCAACCCGCTCCTGCGCCGGCGCGGATTCCGCCGGGGGGCGGCGGGCAGGCACGCGGCCACACCGGTGCTCCCCGATGTCGTGCCGGCGGAAGGGGCCGCCGAATGAGCGACGGTGCCCACGTCCTGGAGGCCCGGGGGCTCAGGGTGTGGTATTCGACGCCGAAGGGCCGGCTCGTGGCGGTGGAGGGTGTCGACCTCACCGTGGACGCCGGCGAGTGCCTCGGGCTCGTCGGGGAGTCGGGCTGCGGCAAGTCCACGCTCGGCAGGGCCATCCTCGGCCTGCTGCCGGAGGGGGCGGGGGAGTCCGGCGAGCTCCGGGTCGCGGACGTGGGTGTCATCGGCCGTCCGGCGTCCGAGCTCCGGGAGCTGCGGGGCGAGGCGGTGTCGCTGATCTTCCAGGAGCCGATGAGCCGCCTCGACCCCCTGATGCGGGTGGAGGACCAGTTCGTCGAGATGATCGAGGCCCACCGCCCCGAGGTGTCGAAGGCGGAGGCCCGGCGCATGTGCCACGAGACGCTGGCGTCCCTCGGGATCCCGCCGCGCCGGGCGCGCCAGTGGCCCCACGAGTTCTCCGGCGGGATGCGCCAGCGGATCATGATCGGCCTGGGCATCGTGCTGCGCCCCCGCCTCGTCGTCGCCGACGAGCCGACGACCGCCCTCGACACCCTCGTGCAGGCCCAGATCCTCGAGATCCTCCGAGGCCTCGCCGAAGACCAGGGGATCGCCGTGCTGCTGATCACCCACAACATCGGAGCGGTCGCAGAGACCTGCGACCGGGTGGCAGTCATGTATGCCGCCAAGGTGGTCGAGGTCGGCACCGTCGAACACGTGCTGGCCACACCTGCGCACCCCTATACGCAGGGCCTGCTCGCGTCGGTCATCGACCTCGGCACCACATCGCTCTGGTCGATCCCAGGTTCACCACCTGACCTCGCCGATCCGCCACGAGGATGCCGGTTCCACCCGCGGTGCCCGCACGTGATGGACGTCTGCCGCAGCGTCGAGCCCCCGACGGTCGCGCTGGGGGAGGGCACCGTGGCGTGCTGGCTCCACGTGCCCGAGGCGGCGCGGCCCGCCACCGCCGCCGGGAGGGGTTCCGGATGACGCTGCTCGACGTCGAGGAGCTGCGGACCACCTTCCACCTGTCGGGGACCTTCGCCTCGCGTCTGGCGGGCCGGGCGGGCGCAGCCGTCACCGCGGTGGACGGGGTGAGCCTCTCGGTTGAGCGGGGCCGGACCTACGGCGTGGTCGGTGAGTCCGGGAGCGGCAAGACCACGCTCGGCCGTTCCATCCTGCGCCTCGTCGAGCCCACGTCGGGGAGGGTCGTGTTCGACGGGCGCGACATCCTTGCCCTCGGTCCCCGGGAGTTCCGGCCCTACCGACGGAGGATGCAGATCGTGTTCCAGGATCCCCAGGCCGCCCTGAGCCCGGCGATGACCGTCGGTGCCGCCGTTGCGCACCCGCTGATCATCCACGGCCTCGCCGGCCGTGACGAGGCCCGCCGCCGGGCAACCGAGATGCTCGAGCGGGTGGGCCTCGAGCCGGCCGGGCGCTTCCTCGACGCCTACCCTACCGATCTCTCCGGCGGCCAGAGGCAGCGGGCCGTCATCGCCCGGGCGCTGATGCTCGGACCGGAGCTCATCGTGGCCGACGAGCCGGTCTCGATGCTCGACGCCAGCGTGCGCACCAAGATCCTCTCGCTGCTGCTGGAACTGCAGGCCTCGCTGGGCCTGACGTACGTCTTCATCACCCACGACCTCGCCACCGCCCGGTTCGTGTGCGACTCGGTCGCGATCCTCTACCTGGGCCAGGTCGTCGAGCAGGGCCCGGCCGGAGCGGTGTTTGCGCAGCCCCGCCATCCCTACACGAGGGCGCTGCTGGCTGCGGTGCCACACCCCCATCCCTCCCGGCGGGCGGGCAGGGAGATCCCGAGCGGCGAGATCCCCGACGCAGCCTCGCCGCCGGCGCACTGCCGCTTCCACCCGCGCTGCCCCCGGGCGTTCGGCCCGTGCGGCTTCGAGGCCAGGGACCTCGTCGACGCCCTCGAGGCCAGGTGGACGGGACTCGGCGAGGAGGCGTTCGCTTCGGAGCGGGCCCTGCTGGGCGGGCTGGCGCCGCACGGCGCAACGCTGACGATCCTGCCCGGCGGAGGTGGCAGCGTCGGGGATGTCGTGGCCCTCCTCGAGCGCCTCCGGGAGGAGGGCGCCCCGGCGTTTCGCACCATTCAGTCCATAACTCCGGAGCGCGGCCTCGTCGTGGTCGAGCTACCGCCGGGCCGAGACCCGGAGCCGGTGGCCGTCGGCGGCACGCTCGTCGCCTGCCACCTGTACCCACAGATAGATGTGGCCGCCCGGCCCGCCGGCTGACCGTCCTTGGTCATGGCGACGTTGGATTCAAGCAAATTACCAAGTCATTTACGAGATTCGTTTGGTCCCGGCGATACCGACGTTTGTACCGGCGTGTACGGCATGAAAATTAGGATTTACTCACGTTTGCCTCGATCGCGTGCCGGGTACCTGGATGGCGTCATCGAACCATGAGCGAACCGGGAGGAGTATGGCGAGTCTTCGGAGCCCAATTGGAGGTCGTTACAGCCTGCAATAGGCAGTTTCTAGCGACGCTGATGAATCAGTAA